>JAJYKL010000006.1 GCA_021788625.1 Chloroflexota bacterium | reverse complement strand
CTTATCCAGTACCCCTGGGTGAAGCAGGGGCAGCATCGGACGGGCTGGCTTTTCATGGGGGCATCTGTTCGTTCCAGGTAGTCATGATTGCTGGAGGAGTGGTTGGCTCACTGAACAGGCCAGGAAGGGTTGGCTCACGCGACCCGCCAATACGCGTCGGTGTGAGCAGTACGTTCTCTCGATTGACTTGTTGATGCAAGGTGGTCTGCCGTGTGGCTACACTATAGAATCCTATTCGGTCGCCGAAGCGCGGCAGGCTGTGCCAGCCGGTACAGACGACCGCAATGACGATGACGATGACGATTACGATTACGCCATGACCATATTGCGGATCATGAGTGCGATCCTGGTCGTGACTATGATCGGATTCACGCTGGTCAGGTGACCAGCAAATGGCCATTCAATAAGGAGATAACAAAATGGGAAATGCGGATATCGGCTTGACCGGCCTGGCGGTGATGGGGCAAAACCTGGTCCTGAATATGGAGCGCAACGGCTACACCGTTGCGGTACACAACCGCACGACAAAGACGATGCGCGATTTCGTCAACGCCCACCCCGGCAAGAAACTTGTCGGCTGCGAGACGATGGAGGAATTTGTCGGGGCGCTCAGGAAACCTCGCCAGGTCCTGATCATGGTCAAAGCAGGCGCGCCTGTGGACCAGGTCATTGCGCAGTTAACCCCCCTGCTGGATGCGGGGGATCTGATTATTGACGGCGGCAATTCGTATTTCATGGACACGGAACGTCGCTCCAAAGAGCTGGAGGCGAAGGGACTGCGTTTCATCGGCACCGGCATCTCGGGGGGTGAGTTTGGGGCGCTCTGGGGACCGAGCATCATGCCGGGCGGCCAGCAGGAAGCCTGGGAGCAGGTGCGAGCCATCTTCACGGCCATCTCGGCGAAGGTGGAGGGCGAGCCCTGTGTCATCCATATTGGCCCACGCGGTGCGGGGCACTACGTCAAGATGGTGCACAACGGCATCGAGTACGGCGACATGCAGTTGATCGCCGAAGCGTACGATCTGCTGCATCGCGGTCTTGGCCTGACGAGCCAGGAGTTGCACGACGTCTTTGCCGAGTGGAACCAGGGCGAGCTGCAGTCCTACCTGATCGAGATCACCGCCCAGATCTTTCTGATGAAAGACGAAGATACGGGCAAACCCCTCGTAGACCTGATTCTGGATGAAGCGCAACAAAAGGGCACCGGCAAGTGGACCAGCCAGGGTGCGCTGGATCTGGGCGTCCCGACCCCCACCATCAACGCCGCGGTGGAATCGCGCATCATCTCAGCTCTCAAAGGGGAGCGTGTCAGGGCGAGCAAGGTGCTGTCTGGACCGTTGGCGGCTTATCAGGGAAATCGCAAAGCGTTCGTGCGGCAGGTGCGAGACGCGCTGTACATGGCAAAGATTTGCTCCTATGCGCAGGGGATGGCGCTGTTGCGCGCCGCCAGTGAGGAGTATGCCTACAGCCTGAATTATGGTGAGATAGCAGCCATCTGGCGCGGCGGTTGCATTATTCGTGCCGGCTTCCTGAATCGTATTCGCGAGGCGTTCAAGAGCCAACCCGATCTGCCGAACCTGCTGCTCAACGACGGATTTAAGGCCGATGTGCAGAGCAAACAGGACGCCCTGCGAACAGTGGTGAAGACGGCGATCGACCTGGGAATCCCTTGTCTCGCGATGTCGTCTGCGCTGAACTATTTCGACGCGTATCGCACCGATCGACTGCCCGCGAACCTGACACAAGCTCAGCGCGATTATTTCGGAGCGCACACCTACCAGCGTGTGGATAAGGAGGGGGTGTTCCACACGGAATGGCCGGGCGCACAGTAGAGCGTGTGGACACGGCACGACACAGGTCAGCCATGCTTCAGCCGGGCGGGGACAGCGGCCCCTTGCCCGGCAGTCGGCTGCACGATGCGTACCACTCCGGCATGGTGACACAACAACCATACTGGATCGGCTCGCACCATCGACGGCCAGCCTCTCGCACGCCTTATATCACGCACCGGCAACCACACTCCAGCTGAATTGCAGCGGGCGAAACGAGTTGTTCGACCCGCCCGTGGTGCAGATGCACCAACCTCAACGTGTGAGGATCAAACACGATCACGTCCCGGACGCCGCGTGACATATAGAAGGGAGGGCCAAATTCCAGGTCTTTCGCCTCATATCCCGGACTGATCACCTCGATCACGGCTGATGGGACGTCGACGACCAGACCATTTTCTTCCACTGGTCTTTTGCTGAAGATGGAAATATCAGGAATCCTCAAGGAGTTATCAGGAAACTGGATACCCGCACCTGTGACATGGTAGCAGGTGCAGGCTGGGTCGGGATTGGATAGCTCAATGGAGGTACGAATCCTGTCGATGGCTTCTTGATGCCTCAGCAAAGGTACCAGATCCAATAACTGTACACCGTTAACAATCCCTAAATGCGCACCCACCTGGGTGTCTTGATTCAGCCAGTTCCACATAACGATCTCCCTACCTACATCCCAACGACCATATTGCGATTTTGGCGTTGACACGGAGTAAAAAGTCATCATAGGAATTGGGCAGGAAAATAACAACGGTAAAAACGCGTAGTGGAGTAAGCGCTTTCGCTCACGTTCATGATGCTTAATATACCGCACCACGAACCGATGCACAGCCCATTACATCACAATGAGTCTGAGCAGATGGGTGCTGCGTCGTGGCATGTGTATAAACTATATGGACAGTCTGTCCGCTGGACCAAGCAACGCGGTATGCACTCAGCGAATAAGGAGAAAATGAGATATGGAAGGAACACGCAACTCCGTCAGCTCCGAAGGTACCACCGTACCCGCCCGAGTAGCCACCCCGACAGCGTTCGCTGCTCCGGGCACCTATCGCGTGACCCAGCGCATCACCCTGCTGTGTGAAACTCACGGCGCGCGCATCCACTACACGACGGACGGCTCCGCCCCGACTGCCGACAGCCCTATCTTCGACCCCTACAAGCTCATCCCCGTGGAGGCGGTGAACGAGGGAGACAGGGGACTCAAGACCGATTACACCCTCCGCGCCGTGGCGCAGTACCCTGAGCTGCCCGACAGCACCATCGCCACGTTCCATTACACCGTCGACCGGCGCGGCAAGGACGCCTACGTGTCGAGCGAGATCCACCCCGGCGTGTGGATGATCCGCGACTTCGACGACACCAAGATGTTCCTGGTCGCCGGGAGCGAGAAAGCACTGTTCATCGACGCCGGGCTCGGGAGCGGAGACCTGAAAGGGTATGTCGATTCGCTGGCGGGAGGCTTGCCGTATGACGTACTGATCACCCACGCGCACCCCGACCACATCGCGTGCCTGGCCCAGTTCCAGGACGGTCGCGGGGTGTACATGCGCCACGCCGACCTGCCGCTGGTGACGAACTTCAACCAGACCCTGCACTACGGCATTGACCCCACCCAGATCACCGACGTCCGAGAGGGCTTCTCGTTCGATCTGGGCGGCCGCCGGCTCGACGTGTACGAGGTGCCTGGGCACACGCCCGGCTGCCTGGCCTTGCTCGACGAGGTGAACGGCATTCTGTTCAGCGGCGACGCGTTGGGCAGCAACCGGCCGGCGATCCCGGACGCGCTGTGGATGCAGAACCGCAACATGGCACCCATCGACGTCTACCTTCCGGTATTACAGGCATTCCGCTTGAAGGTGAGGGGAAAGATCAAGGAAATCCACACCGGCCACAATGATGTACCGCTGTATGGGGAAGCCTACCTGGACAACCTGCAGCGGGCAGCGCAGACGCTGGTGGACAGGGGCGTCGACGCCCTCGTGCCTTCGCTGCGCCCGACCGGTGTGTGGCAGGTCGTCGCCGGCGACCGCCTGACGGACCCAAACTGGGCGGCCATCAACGTGTCGAAGGAGACGTGCCTCTCGCGTTACCGCTGAGGCTTGTGGCCAATAGGTGTGTTCCATCCGCTCAGCAAACCACATGGCTACCACAGGACCCGCTGACACAGGCACCGCCGGTACCGCTGGCAATTCGCGCCTCTTGAGCACGCACCGTCTCCCCTCCACCGCGTGGGGCAACCTGATGGGGATCTTGGCCATCGCCGTTTGGTCGTCGGTGATCGCGTTCTCGCGCCGCCTGACCGAAGACCTGGGCACCTTCACGTCGGGTACCAGCGTCTACCTGATCGGCGGCGCGTTGTCCATCGGGCTATTGCTGCTACGGCACCGGGGCTTCGCCTGGCTCAGGGGATTTACACCGCGCTACCTGTGGATCTGTGGCGGGCTGTTCGCGTTCTACGAGGTCTGCCTGTACGTGGCCGTCGGATACGCGGCCAACCGGCAGCAGGTGCTGGAGGTGGGGCTGATCAACTACCTGTGGATTGGCTTCACCTTCGCGTTCGCGGTGCCGGTGTTGCGCAGGCGGGCTCACTGGGCGCTGGCGGCCGGCATCCTGGTGGCTCTGGCCGGCGTGGCGGTCGCCACGCTGCCGGCGGACTACTCCGTGGCCGAGCTGAGGACCAACCTGCTGCAGCACGGCGCCCCTTACGCGTTCGCTTTTGGCTGCGCCGTGAGCTGGGGCCTGTACTCCAACCTGAGCCGCAAGTGGGCGTCCGAAACCGGGCCCGCCTCCGGCGCGAGCGCCGTGCCGCTGTTCCTGCTGGCGACGGGGGCGGCCCTGCTGCTCATCCGGCTGTTCGTCGCCGAGCAGTCGCACCTGAGCGCCGGTGGGGTGCTGCCGCTCGTTTACCTCATCGTGTTCCCCACCATCCTGGGCTACGTCTCCTGGGACGTAGCCATGCGCAAGGGCAACCTCATCCTGGTCGCATCGCTCTCGTATGCCATCCCACTGGCCTCCACCTTCATCAGCAGTTATTTTCTGAACGTGGGCGTGCCGGAACACCTGTGGCTGGGCTGCCTGCTCGTCATCGCCGGGGCTGTGGTGTGTAAATACTCAGTAGAAGATGACGGCGATCACACCCGTGGTGAAGAGGCACACCCCCCGTCGCAAGATCTTGCCGACCACGCCTGCGCGACGCAGCCGCCGGCCCCTGTACGCGCCGGCGCCGACGCCGGGGAGCACGTTGAACACCGGCACGCCCATGACTGACGCTTGTTTGTATATCACGTACCTCCGGGTCGTACATACCTGAATCATGCAACCACATCGGAGTAAGATCAGGCAAGATTACCAGACGGGAACAATCCATGGCCACTGCATCTCAACGTAAAGTGAAGGTCGGCGTCGCCGGCTGCGGCGTTGTCGCGACGGCTTACTACCTGCCCTGCCTCATGCATATGGAAACCGTGGAGCTGGTGGCCGTGTGCGACCGCTTCCCCGCCCGCACGCAAGGATGCGCGCGGCTCTTCGGGGTGAAGGAGCAGTACGCGGACTACGACGAGATGATCGCGAGCGCCGATATCGAAGCCGTCTTCATTCTCACCGCACCGGGCACCCATGTGCCCTTCGCCCTGCAGGCCGTACGGGCTGGCAAGCACGTGCTCATTCAGAAGCCTATGGCCACCCGCATGCCTGACGCGCGCGCCATCGCCGAGGCCGTGCGCAAAGCGCACGTGAAGGCCCTGATCGAGCCCAGCTCTGGCACCGCCCTGGACCCCGATGTGGCGCAGCTCCGTGACCTGGTGCGCAAGGGCGTGCTGGGCGACGTGCTGTGGTTTTCTCTTGGCTACACCGGCCCGACAGCCTACGGCCCCTCGCTGGGCTCCAACCCCTACGGGCAAGACGCCTTCTACACTCGCGACTCGGGCGGCTTCCTGTTCGACTTCCCCTACGCCCCCACACAGATCGTCGGGGTGCTGGGCGCGTGCAAGAGCGTCATGGCACAGGCCCGCATCTCGGTGGCGGACCACATGATCGTGCCCGAAGGCAAGTACGACGAGTTCCTCTCCCAGGTCAACGACCCGGAGGCCGCCAACTACTGGGACGTGGTGCTGGACCTGCCGCGCACGCAGTTCGTGCGCATGGAGTATTACGACAACGTCTACTCGCTCTACGAGATGGCCAACGGCTCCATCGGCACCTGCCACGCTGGCCGCATCTACCACCCCGTTCTACCTGGCACGGGCGGCGGCAGCCTGCAGGTCTTCGGGACGGAGGGCAACCTGTTGTTTGGCGCGGGCTACACGGCCTCGATCATTACCCGCCGCAAAGAGCTGCTGCCGCACGTGGATGCCGATGGCTGGTATCACATCCCCCTGCGCGGCGATGCCAGCAAGGCCAGATGGCCGCAGCCCACACCGGGTGCCTTCAACTACTACCACGAGTCCACGCGGCACTTCATCGATTGCATCCTGCACGACCACGAGCCAGTCGTGGGCTTGGACTGGGGCCTGCACATCACCGAGATGATGGCGGGAGCTGTCGAATCGTACACCAGCGGCCAGCGTTACGACATGACCACGACCCTGGATTATTGATCGCCCACTGGAGGAACACATATGCCTGGCAAGAAGATCGCCTGCCTCGGAGGCGGAAGCCTCTACTTCACACGCGCGCTGCCCGACCTGGCTGTGACAGCCGGGCTCGCGGGGAGCGAGATCGCGCTCTACGACATTGACCAGCAGAAAGCCCGGCTCATGGCCCGGCATGGGAGTCGTCTGGTCGCGCAGAGCGGTACCGGACAGAAGGTATTCGCCTGCGAAACCCTGGACGAGGCGCTGGACGGTGCGGACTTCGTCATCACGTCCATTGGGGGCGTGGGGGAGAGCACCGGCAATGTCTACGGCACAGGCTTCCATCGCCAGGACATCCTCATCCCCGCCCGCTATGGCGTCCACCAGCTCATCGGTGACACGGGTGGCCCAGCCGGCATGATGATGGCCTTGCGCAGCATCCCCATCTACCTGAACATCTGCCAAGTGATGGAGAAGCGCTGCCCCAGCGCGATCCTCTTCAACCATTCGAATCCGCTGGCAGTGCTGGTGCGGACCATGGTCAAATACAGCCGCATCAATGTGGTGGGCATCTGCCACGGAGTGCAGGAGGCGATTCTGCACGTTTCCCGGGTGATGGGCATCCCGCCGCATGAGCTGGACGTGCGTTACATCGGCACGAACCATTACCACTGGTTCACCGCCATCCATCACAACGGGCGTGACATCTACCCCGAAGTACGCCGGCGCTTTGCCGGGCGCGAATCAGTCGACAACGAGATGCTGACCCAGAAGCTCTCGCGCGCCTACGGCTACCAGCTCACGCACCTGAACGACGATCACACCATCGAGTTCTACCCCTATATGGCGCAAACCCCCGGCGGCGTACTGCCCTACAACCTGAACTTGGAGGTCTGGCTGCCGGGCGGTTACGTCGCGAGCGAGACCGCCCAGGGTGAGCCGGGCGATGCCGGGCAGGCAGGGCACCGACAAGCCCAGATGCTCGATTACGAAAAGGAACTGGCTGCCATGCAGCTGCCGGCGGAAATGTCGGACCCGCTCACCGGCGAAGGGCTGGGCAGTCTGCTGGAATCGATCAGCCTGGGCCGCCGGCAGGTTTATGTGGTGAACATCCCCAACCACGGGGCGGTGCCCAACCTGCCTCCCTATGCCGTCCTGGAGCTGGATGGCGTGACCGACCGGCTGGGTGTGCGTGGTGTGTGCATGGGCGATGCACCTCTGACGCTGGAGGGCATCCTGCACCGGCGCATCATCTGGCAGGAGCTGGTGGCCGACGCTGGCGCGCAGGGCAACCGCAGCCTGGCACTGCAGGCACTCTTGCTGGACGAGATGGCCGTCCGCCCTGAGCAGGCTGAGCGCATGCTGGACGAGCTGCTGGCCGCTTCCAGGCCCATGCTGCCACAATTCTTCGCGATGTAGTCGCCCGCCGGACAGGCGCGCCCTGGCGAAGACCGAGCGGGCCGCCGGCGAGTCACCGCCAGCCACCAGCCTGCTGTGACACGTCCTACCTGACCACGACGCTCGCGTTATCCCACGGTGCGCCGTCGGCATGAAAAGCGCGCACACGCTGCTGGGTGCGCGGATTGTAGACGCCGACCAGCACCGTACTGGCGCGTGACAGATCCGGCACCTCGATGCGCTGTTCAAAGCGGTCCCCCACGTCCCAATACGCCGCGGAGTATTTGAATGGCTCATCGTGCTGCGCCAACATGTTGCCCTGGGCGTCCAGCCCATGCACGAAGATGGTGTAGTTCCTGGCTGGTTCGGCCGTGGCACGCCAGTTCAGGATGACGGTGTCGTGGTCAATTCGAGCGCTCAGCAGGTCGGCCAGGCCGTTCAACCGGGCCAGTGGCGGCACCGTATCCGTGGCAGAGATGACCGTGGCTGCGGCACCTGACGGAGCAGCTCGCACCTTCACGCGCCCGATCTCCACGCTGACCGAGTTGCTGCCGACGGGGCGGATGGCGCCGCCGGCGTCGGTCCAGCCGGCCAGGATGCTCAGCACTTCGGTCCGCTCCGTCTTCACATTCACCTGGAAGTCCTCGACCAGCGGCCGTCCGACCTGCCACGCGCGTGTGGCGTAACTATAACGAACCACGTTGCGAGTGTAGTACGACGCCACCGTCTTGCCGGCTGGATCACGGAAGTCCAGCATGAGAAAAGCGGAGCGGGTCAGTGGTTGGGTGGTGCGCAGTGTGATACGAAGATCAACCGGGTCGCCTTCGTTTACACGGGTACTCTTGAGCTGCACGTCCAGCAGCTCGATGCCATTCTCGAAGCGCACACGCCCGCTATCCGGTTGATCAAGCAACGCCTGGGCGCTGGCAGTGCTCAGGTAGTGCGGGAAGGCGTACATGAAGTCGAAGGACTGATAAAGCGTCACCGCGGTGAATAGCCCGTAGGCGAGCGTGAAGGCGGCTACGCATCCAGGCTGCCAGCGCCGCGGCACGAACACCAGCAATCCGAGTGCCACCAGCAGCGTGATCGGGATCAGCGATGGAGTGAAGAAGCGCGCGTTCTCCGTCGCCAGATGCTGGCTGAACCAGAAGTAGTACGTCACCGCGTTGACGGCGAGTGCCACCAGCAGCGGCCAGTACGCAGCACTCGCTTTCAGCCCGCCTCGTGAGAATAGCCCCCGCCGCAGTGCCAGCCACAGCGATCCCGCCAGGCCGATCAGCAGCACGTAAAAGAAGACATGCGTATACTCGCTTGGCAACGGGAAAATGTAGCCCGGATGGCCGAAGAACGTGGCGAGGATGAACGGCAGCCAGTGCAGCAGTGCCTGGAAGGGGTGCGGCACCACGTCCGGCGGCATCAGTGTGTTCACCCGCTGCCACGCCAGCACGTCGCCATAAAGCTGCAAATTGTGGATGAAGAAGGGGCCAGTGAGCAGTAGCGCGCCCGCGGCCAGCGCCGCGCCGCTGCGCAGGAGCCAGCTCAGCGTAAAGCGCGAGCGCACCTGCCTGACCAGCACGGCGACCGGCGCCGCCACCAGCATGGCGCCGCCACTGTACTTCGTGAGCAGCGATGCGCCTGCACCCAATCCCAGCAGGAACGCCGCCAGCAAACCGGGCTGCCTGGGAGTGGTGATGATATATGTGGCGGCGAGCAGCGTGAGCGCGGCGGTGCAGGCCACGGCCATGTCGTTGGAGATCGCTCCGCTTAGTACCAGGTTGTGCGGGTTGAAGGCGATCAGCGAGGCAGTCAGCACAGCCACCTCCCGTCGGCGCGTCAACCACAGCGCAATGACATATGAGCACAGCACCACCCCTGCCCCCAGCAATACTGTGGCGAAGCGTACCAGGTGGCCGGCCAGAGCCAGGCCGCTTCCCAGGCTGCCGTCGTCGGCGGGCAGGAAGTTGCCGTACATGCCGTTGGGCGCGTTGCCCGACAGCACCTCCTCCTGCATCAGATTGCCGCGGGGGACGAGAGCCACCAGCCGGCCCATGAGCATGTAGTAGAGCGGTGGTTGTGCCGCTTCGTGTGTCTGAAAGTATGGCGCTGCAATGTTGCCACTGGTGAAATGCAGGTTCAGGTTCGGCAGCGGCCGGCCGAGTGCGTAGTGTTCCACGTACGCATAATGCCAGCCCTCGTCTGCGCCCTGGTAGAGCGGGGTTTTCAGGCTCGTCATGATGCCCAGCGCAATGAACGCCCCGCTAATCAACCACGGGACGACCGGCGAAGCCACGACTTGAGCCACCCAGGATGCCCAGACCGCCGCGCGTGCCAGCAGGGCAGGCGCCGTGGGGGCGAGGGGCCGTTGGGCACTCAGCATGACCGTTCATTCTAATGCAGCGCATATATCATCGTGACAATGAAAATGCCCAGACAAACCATCCTGATCATGACCGATACCCAGCGCTGGGACATGCTCGGTTGTTACGGCAACCCTGTCCTGCGCACTCCGCACCTGGATCGCCTGGCGTCGCAGGGACTGCGCTTCGAGCGTGCCTATACCTGCCAGCCAGTATGTGGGCCTGCCCGCGCGGCGCTGTTTACCGGCCTGTGGCCGCATGGTGCCGGCAGTTGGGCTAACAACATGCCCCTGGGCGACAACGTGAAGACCATCGGGCAGCGCCTGCGCGACGGCGGCGTGCAGGCTGCCTACATCGGCAAATGGCACCTCGACGGCAGCGACTACTTCGGGCTGGGCCGCTGCCCTGACGGCTGGGACCCGGCAGTCTGGTACGACATGCGCAACTACCTGGCAGAGCTCTCGCCCCAGGACCGCGTCCGCTCACGCCGCTTCGAGACGTGCCTGGAGCCCGGTTTCAGTGCGGACTTCACTTACGCGCACCGCTGTTCCGATCGCGCCATTCGTTTCTTGCAGCAACATGCCGGCACCGAGTTCGTGCTGGTGGTTTCGTACGATGAGCCACACGGTCCGTGGCTGTGCCCGGCGCCCTATAACACCCTGTACCAGGACGTCGACTTCCCGAAAAGCCGCAACGTGTGGGACACGCTGGAGAACAAACCAGAGCACCAGCGCGTGTGGGCTGGCAGGATGCTCACCGAAGACAAAGACGCGCTGCGCATCCGGCGCCCGGCGTACTTCGGCTGCAATACATTCGTGGACGCCCAGATCGGACGGGTGCTGGAGGCGGTGGATCAGTATGCCCCGCATGCGCTGCTGCTCTACACCTCCGACCATGGCGACGCGCTGGGGTCGCACAGCATCACGAACAAGGGGCCGGCCATGTACGACGAACTCACGCGCGTCCCGCTTATCATGCGCTGGCCGGGCGTTATCGAACCGGGCGCGCTCAGCACCCGTCTGGCGTCTCACATCGACCTGGCTCCCACGCTCATGGAGGCGGCCGGTCTGCCTGTCCCGAAGGCCATGCACGGGCACAGCATGCTTGGCGCTCTACGTGACCCGGCCGCGCATGAAGGCGATGTCGTGTTTATGGAGTTTGGCCGCTACGAGACAGACCACGATGGATTTGGCGGGTTCCAGCCTGTCCGCGCGGCGTTCGACGGCCGGCATAAGCTGGTCATCAACCTGCTCACCCGTGACGAGCTCTATGACCTGCAGGAAGACCCTGATGAGCTGACCAACCTCATCGACTCGTCTTCCCACACACCGGCGCGCGATGCCCTGCACGACCGTCTGCTGCGCTGGATGAACGACACACGTGACCCCTTCCGTGGTTACTATTGGGAACGCCGGACATGGCGGCACGACGCGCGCCCGGCCACCTGGGATTACACCGGCATGACCCGCCAGCGAGAAGATGAGCCCTATGAGCCCCGCCAGCTCGATTACGACACAGGCCTGGACATGGAAAGCCCCGTGCGAAAGAAGGGATAAGTTGACGTGGTCATGATGGACCATGGAAGGCAGGTGACGGATGAGGAGGCTGGGATATAGCTGGCCTGCAGTCCTTAGCCGTTGAGCAGACGACACGTAGGGCGCAATCACATGACACGCGTGCCAGCGCGCATCACTGGTAGGGGCGAAGCAGCGCCGCAGAGGAATGGGAAGGCGCAGGCGCAATGGCGCTGCTTCGCCCATGCACCGGAATCCACATGGGATCGCATGCAGGGCGTGCCAGCGCGTGTTACTGGTAGAGGCGAAGCAGCTCAAACACTCGCTCAGCATGAGAGCCGATTGGGCCCAGGTAACAGTTGTTGGTCTTGATTGCTCGATCTACAATGGTGGCCGTGAATGACACTTATCAGTTACACTTCCGAAATAAAACCCTGAATGCCGGCCACAGAACTGTCATCATGGGCATTTTGAATGTAACGCCCGACTCATTTTCGGATGGCGGCGAGTATTTCAACGACACGGCTAAAGCCGTGAATAGGGCGGAGCAGATGCTCGATCAAGGCGCCGACATAATCGACATCGGCGGGGAATCACTTAGACCTGGATCGGTTCCCCTCTCCGTAACAGAAGAGCTGCAGCGAGTCATCCCTGTGGTTAAGGCTGTACGCCACAAGCTGGGCGATCATTTCTTTATCGCTGTTGACACGTATAAAGCACAGGTCGCGCAGGAAGCCCTGGCACAGGGCGCCGACATCGTCAATAATGTGGGCGGGATGACACTGGATCCGGATATGGCCCGGGTGGTCTCGGTATCGGGATGTCCGGTGGTTATTTACCATATGCGTGGGACTCCCCAAACCATGCAGCAGGGAGACATCGTCTACGACGATGTGGTTGAAACGGTTTATGACTTTTTTGAAGAACGGATCCGCTGGGGGGTGGAGCGGGGTGTAAAAAGAGAGCAATTCATTATTGACCCGGGCATTGGATTTGGGAAAACGGTGGAGCATAATGTCGAGCTCATTCGCAGGCTGGGTGAATTCAGGAAGCTGCGCGTGCCAATCCTGATTGGCGTGTCGCGGAAAGGTCATCTGGGAACCATTTTAAAGAACGAACTGCAGCTCGAAAAAACACCCGCTCCCCTGGAACGCATTGAGCCATCGCTTGCCGAAACCGCCATTGCGATATGGAACGGAGCTCATATCGTCCGAACCCATGACGTTTTGCAGACGAAGCGTTTCACGACGATCATTGACTATTTCAAAAAAGACGAGGTTATGGAACACCCGCTCGACACGATTTATATTAATGACCTGTGCGCTCACTGCATTATTGGGGTCCACGAGACGGAACGCCAGGAGAAGCAGCCCGTCGTCATCAATCTCGCTCTTTCTGTTAACGTGAGCCAGGCGGCCCAATCCGATGCTCTGGCCGACTCAGTGGATTATCATCAGCTCTATCGATCCGTACTGGATCTGGTGGAGCATTCGCAGTTCCATCTGATCGAAGCCCTGGCCGAATCCATCGCCAGGCTGTGCCTCATGAATAAACAGGTCAGGCGGGTAAAAGTGCGCCTCGAAAAGCCCCATGCGCTGGCGCTGGCCGGCTCCTCAGCGATTGAGATCACGCGGGAAAATGGATCCTAGAGAAGCCAGTCATTCAATCACCACTTATCTGGCTCTGGGCACGAATCTGGGCGCGCGCGAAGAGAATCTGCGCGAGGCGCTGAATCGCCTGCAGTCGATGGTCCGTCTCACACGCCAGTCGACGATTTACGAAACGGAGCCCTGGGGAATCGAGGACCAGCCTCGCTTCCTGAACATGGTGGTCGAAGCCGGGACTGTGTGTGGTCCCCATGCACTATTGAAATTTCTGAAAGACACCGAGCGTGCGATGGGCCGCGCAGACGGCCTGCGTTATGGGCCGCGGCTGATCGACCTCGATATACTTTTCTATGCCAGCCAGAGAATTTCGACGCAGGACCTGATCGTGCCACATCCTCGCCTGGCCGAGCGCCGGTTTGTGCTGGTACCGCTGGCCGATGTGGCTGCAGATTTTGTGCATCCCCTGCTCGGCGTTTCGGTTCGCGAGCTGTTGCGCCGCCTCCCTGATGACCACAGCGTCTGGCTGTATCATCCAGCCAGCCAACAGCCTGACCAGAAGCATGATCCGCACGGTCAGCTCGACGCGACCGATTCATGACGGCTCCATGGCACCAGCCGGTGACCCGCCCTGCACCAGCCGTGCAACCTGTGCGCAGCGATCAGGAGCGCGCTGATTCACACGCACTCCGCCGCCCCACCGGTGCAGGTCTGATCGCGCGGCGGGTGGTGTGAGGGCAGGTCATGGCTTTTATAGGGAATCAGCCAGTCAACGCAGGCCAGATAGTCTGCATAAGGTTTGCCGAAGGTCTGCGCGAGTTGCCGCTCCTCTGCTCCGATGAAGACCATCACGCCTGCGTAGAGAAAAACCGCAGGAATCAGATAGACCCGGGTCCGTGCCAGCAGGCAGTCCGCCTTTACCCAAGGGTAAATTGAAGGGTATATGGGTGGGCAATGGCACCGCGCCGTAAGTGCGAAGCATCGCCGGTCGGGCGGCTGCAGGCCGGAGCCGTGCGGCGATGCTGTTGCCCCTACCTATAGGGGGTGTGCGTCACCCCGGTTTACCAGCGATGGTGGGTGGCTGACGAACATCCTACAATGTATGCGCTCTCACCCTCGATCGATTCGGAAGCCGACTGGATGGCCACGCGCCCTGGACCGGTCAAAGCCAGCCAGATATAACGCTGGCCGTAGGAGGCGATCAGGTCGCCCATTTGCCCCAGGGAATTCAGCATGCCCAGTGCGCCGCTCAGGTTCACACTGACCGACAAATTAGGCCCCATCATGCCGGTGAGGAAA
This sequence comes from Chloroflexota bacterium, assembly GCA_021788625.1. Classification (GTDB taxonomy): domain Bacteria; phylum Chloroflexota; class Anaerolineae; order J036; family Brachytrichaceae; genus CAIXPS01. Next base: position 70,586 of record JAJYKL010000006.1, on the reverse strand, counting down.
CCTAAACCATTCGGATGCTCGAAGTGCAGCTGCATTTGCACCGTATGATCCTTGTAGAGCATTGCCGTGGGCTTTACCAGGATCATCTGACCGGCGGCCAGTGTGCGCACGAACACATTCCCGGAAGCATGCAACAATACCAGCCCCGGCACCTGCGGTGCACTGAAGCGATCCATGTACATGCCGATGGGGTAGTGCATCTCGGTCTCGTTATCGCTACCCTCCTTGCGCGTGCGCAGCCATATGTTGGTCTGGAAGTAGTCGTACTGCACCTGGCCGGTGGCGACGACGAAGATGTGCTCGCGCACATCCACCGATTGGCCGTGCTGCAGCGGCAGTGCCACCATCTCACCCGGCGCATCGCGCGAGAAGGCAATGTGCCCGGGGCCGTGCGCCTGCGTCATGATCACCGGCATGCCGGCCAGCATGCGCTTCCATGCGCCTTTGATCGACATCGTCGAGATGGTCACCTGCGTATCTTTCCACAGCAGCACATGGTGAGCGAAGTACACGCTATCGCCCTGCGCCAGGCCTACATCGGCGACCGGCACGTACACCCCCTCAACCTGGCAGTCGGAGTGACCGAACTGCAGCCGCGCCATATCTTTGCTGCCGGGTGCCTGGGTCCAGCCTGCATCGTCGATCCTCGCCTTTATGCTCACCGATGCCCCACAGCCGGGGCAAGCCGACTGGGTGCCGTCGCTGACAGCGCCACACCAGGGACAAGTGTATTGACGTACTGCTCCTGGCGCTGTTTGACTCGTATTAACTGTCATGACCACTACACCTCTATCGTCAAGCGTGAAACGTAAGAATATGATTCAAACGCCCTGCATCCATCGCCAGTCGCCTGGCGTCTCGTGACAATCGCCAAGCCGCAACCTTATTCCGTGTGATGGTGCACATACATGGACTGGATGCCGACGCGTCCCGGCCCGGTCATCTTGGCCAGGTTCATGCTGGTGCCGCCGAACAGGCCGGTGGTGAGTTGCTGAGACTCCACATTCATGGTCACCGACGAATCTTTATAGAGGAAGGCACCCGGCTCGACCATGATGCTCTCGCCCTGGCGCAACGTGCGCTCTAATACGTTGCCGTAGCCGTGCAGGATGAGCAGGCCCGGCACGTTGCTCGTCACAAAGCGGTCCATGTACATACCCTGGCCGCCGAACAGGATGTTGCGCAGTCCCTTGACGCGCACGAAGGAGTAGGCAATGTGATGCGAGGCCACCAGGAAGGCGTGCTCGCGCACGTCCAGCTCCATGCCGGGGTGCAGAGGCAGCACCACCAGTTCGCCCGTGGCATCGCGCGAGAAGGCGATGCGCCCGGGACTGGCTGCCACGCTGATGATAAACGGCATACCGGCCAGCATGCGCTTGGTTCCGCCTGGCAATTGCATGACGCTCATCGGCACCGTCGTGTCTTTCCATAACATGACGTGGTGCTCGAAGTAGACCGAGTCGCCCTGAGACAGGTTGACCTCGGCCACGGGCACCACCTCGCCTTCCACCTGGCAGGTGCTGTCGCCGAAATGGATCTCAGTCATGTCGCGGATGCGCGGCGCCTCGCGCCAGCCCGACTCGCTCACCAGATCCTTGATGTCCAGTGGTGCGCCGCAGAAGTGGCACGACAGGGCAGTTTTTTCATTCATGCCCTGGCACCATTGGCACTTGATGCGTTGCAGTGGTTCCGTGGAAACGGGGGATGTATTACTCCCCTGCGACGATATCACTTCCGTCATCGAGAGACCTCCTATACAAGGGCACTAAAACTTGGCAAGAGTGGCTGCATGATAACACGCGGAGTTGGAATGTTCGGGTCAAGATTGTATAAATGTTGAGGTGTGGGAGTGGGGGTGGGGGTGAGGGTTGAGGGTTGAGGGGCAGGAAATCACAGACATGCAAAACGAGACACGGAGCCCTGTGAGAGCCAGGTGTCTTGCCGGTCACGGCACGGAGGCGCGCCGCACCACGCCGCCACTTTAGCGCCTATGGCTTCCGCACGATCGGCAGATATAGCGCGCGCGTCTCCGCGGGTGCGAGTTGTATCTGCGCGCAGCCCAGCAGCGTGCTCGTGTCGTCGTAACCTTCCACGTTGATCGTCGGCGGCCCGCTGGCGCCGCCCATGTCCAGGATGCAGCTCTGGGCGAAGCGGGTGAACGCGTGAGCCCGCATGGCGGCGTGATGGTGACCGTCACGGTGACGGTCTGGCCGGGCGCCAACGTGGTCTGGGTGATGTTGGAACTGTACGTCTAGCCGGCCGGCAGGTTGAACACGTTCGTCTCGATGCTCACCGTGATCGTCAACGACGCAGCACTCTGCAGGATGAAGTCTTTAGTGAATGGCTGGCAGGGCTTGAACTGCCCGCGCTCGATGTCCACGTTGCGCTGGCTGAGCTGCTGAGGGTATTGCGCGGACGGGTTGGCGCTGGAAAGGATGACCTGCACGCACCAGTGCCTGCCATTCGCCGGCGTCCACACCGCCGAGACCGTCCTGGTGACGCCTGGGCCAAGCGTCGGCACCGTCACGGTCGGCACGATGTTGGCGTTGGTGAAGGGGATGTCGAAGCCGAAGTTGGCCACGCCGAACAGGATGCGGATGGTCTGCGTCTCAGAGCTCGTGTTGATGACGTTTGTCGTGATGGTGGCCTGCTTGCCGGCCTGAAGTGGATACGGCGTCACGCTGATGCATAGTGTGACTATGAAGTTATGGTAAATTGCAGAAACGCTCCATGAAATGAGATCAAAGAGTCGCGTTAACTCCCACTCACTCCCGATCCTCTCACCCAAGACGTAACTGCGTGAACGTCCCACCCAGCAATAAGGCGTAGCCGCGCGCGTCAGCAGGAAATGCCGGCGACAGCGCAAAGGCGACGACCGTCTCGGCGTTGGGGTTGTCGTCGTCGAAGTTGTGCAGTAAGGACCAGGTCCGCGCTTCTGCCGAGGCATACAGGTGCCTGCTCGTACAGGCGAACAGCTCCTGCTCCGCCTCTGTGCGTGCTCCTGTCAAGGTGATGATATCTTCTGGGAGCGCCACACCGGCAGGTATGGAGTCCTCACCAGTTGCCGAAGCACCGTCGAACGTAAACACCCTGCCGCCCACACTGGCGTACCAGCGGTCGCCTGCGCCGGACGGCACCCAGAACGAGATCAGTGGGTTTGGCATACCAGGCAGGTGTAAAACCCTGGTGGCATTTCCCGCTCTGCCATACCACAAGCTCAGGCTATCGTCGGCGCCCCCCAGCAGCGCGACGTGCAGGCGGGCCTCATCGGTCTCATCGGTCGCCGCCAGTGCCAGTACCTGCCCGCCCGTGTCCCACGGCCCCGGTATCTTTTCCCAATCCTGGCCCAGACTGTGCGAGACGCACACCCCGTCTTCAATGACGGCGAAGAGTTCCCCGCCAGGAGAGAAAGCGAGGGCGCCCACCGGTCCCTCCGCCTGCTGCTGCCAGGTGTCGCCGGCATCGCGGCTGAGGAAAAGCCCCGCGGCTGTGGCTGCCACAACAGTGTGATCGTTGGCAAACAGGGGGGATATCGCGAGAGCGCGGACGTCGCTGTCGGGCAGGCTGTCGGACCCAATCGGCTGCCAGGTGATCCCGCCGTTGTCCGTCCGCCAGACGCCCTCCTGCGGCCCATACATGAAAGCCTGGCCATCACATGTCCACGCCGGCGAGAGTTGCATGCCCAACATGGACCGCACAGGCGGCACGGGCAGGGGCTGCCAGTCGGCCAAATCACCGGCCGCGGCCCAGGCGCCCTGCTCCACCCCGCCGGCGACCACCAGCCCACCCTCCGCTGCCAGGCTGATGAGGCCGGGGGTTCCGATCAGGCAGTGCCATGTTTGTCCGAGGTCGGTCGAGCGGAAAATACCCGCGTCCGTAGCTGCCAGTAGGCCTCCGACTGTCGCGTGCAGCGCGCCGACGCTATCGGCCGGCACACTCAGGCGCTGCCAGTGGATGCCGCGGTCCGTGGAACGCAGCAGACCGTGGCTCTCGGTGCCGGCGAAGACCGAGCGGTCGGACTCGAAGTCCGCCGAGAGCGCCAGGCTGAGCACGGGGGTGTTGTCCTCGGGGAAGGGCAGGTGCTTCCAGGCGCGCGCGCCGTTGTATGACATGTAGATGGCGCTCTCCGTGCCTGCGAAGAAGGTCTCGTCACGCGCGAAGCCCGGCGAGGCGGCCAGGCAGAAGACGGTCGAGTCCAGCAGGCCGAAACTGCGGGTCACCCAGTGCGCGCCGCGATCATACGAAGCCCAGATGCCGTCGCGCAACGTCGCGGCCACGATCATCCCGTCGGCGTCGTAGTTGGGCGAGAAGCACAGCGCCAGCACCATAGACCTGGACGGGGGCAGTTGGGCCTCCCGCCAGGTGTCGCCGGCGTCGACGGAGACGAAAATTGCGGACTCTGCCCCGGCGGCGACGGTACGGTCCTCAGCGAAGGACGGCGAGGCGGCAAGCGACATGGCTCCGATGGGTGCCTGTCTCAGGCGCACCCATCGCAGCTCGGTCACGCCGATCAGACCTGCCGAGCGGAAAACGCCCACCTTGCTGCCAATGTACAGTGTACGTGCCCCGGATGCACCCGTCGTGCCAATCGCCAGCGCAGCTACTGTACCGCCTTCGGCCGCACCAAGCTTAAGCCACATGCCTGGATTTTTCCTATCTGTGTTCATCAGTGCTTAACAGTGGTGAAATCCTAGGGGTCTACGGACTCGACAGGTTTGCGGTGGTGCACGATCACGTCTGTGGTGAGGGCCATCACCGCGCCGCTGACCGCGACCTCGAGCGCCTTGAGCAGCACCTCGAGCGGGTCCACAATGCCGCAGGCGCGCATGTCCACCACCCGGCCTATGCGTACGTCGAAACCGTAGCCATGCGGGGCTGCCTTCACCTTCTCGATAACCACGTCGGGCACGCAGCCGGCGTTTGCTGCAATGGTGCGCAGCGGCTCCTCCAGCGCGCGGGCCAGCATCCTGTAGGCGTACACCTCGTCGTCGTTGGCAGCTTGCTGGCTGCACAGGGCGGAGGCGGCATTCAGGAGCGCCGCCCCGCCACCCGGCACCACGCCGCCGGTCAGCGCGTTGCGCAGGGCCGTGACGGCTCGCTGCGCCACCATCTTGCGCTGCTCGCGAACGGTCTCGTGGACTGCGCCGACGCGTAGGATGACCGTGCCACCGTTAAGGCGCCCCAGGCGGGTACGCAGGTCTTCCACCTGGTGCTCGTCGTACGGCTGCCGTGAGCTGGGCCGCTGCGCCAGACGGAGCTGCCCGCTCAAGCGCGCGATGTGCTGGCGCACCTGGCGCGGGTCGCCAGCGCCGCCGTAGATGCCGAACAGGCTGTCCATCGCCCAGGCCCGTCGTGCGCGGCCCAGATCCTCCACGCGGAAGTCGGCGCCGTCCCACGCCGGCAGCCCCTGGTAGGCCGCCGAGTAGAAGACGCGCCCGCCGGTGAGCACGGCGATGTCTTCCATGGAGGCCACGCGGTCCATCTCCAGCACCTTGGGAGTGCGCACCGCCAGCGTCTGGATCGTCCCGGCCCGGTTGTTGTTGACGAGCAGCCCGATCACGCGGTCAGAAACCTCCCTGGCGATGATCACCAGCCGCTTCACGCCGGCCTTTATGCAGCGCTCCAGCACTGGCACCAGCGCGGCCGGGTCCTTCAGCTCGAAGTCGGTGATGAGCAGGGCTGCGTCCTCGAACGTCTCGCGCATCTCGGCGGGCTTGGAGAGCAGCAGGCGCGAGAACCAGCCGCTCAGCTTCCAGTAGGTGCCTTCGACATACTCGCGCTCCAGCCCGAGCCGCTCGTGGCCCTCCACCACGATCAGCCCATCGGGGCCGACGATGTCGAAGATCTCGCCGAGGATGCGAGCTATCTCGCAGTCGCCCTGGCACATGCCGAGAGCCATATCGGTGATCGGCTGCTGCCCGGCGATCGGAGATGCGTCCCGGCGCAGGCGGTCCGAGACGGCGAGCAGGCCCTTCTCCAGTCCGGCGCGCAAAAGCATGGCGTTGCAGTCAAATTGGGTGACATGACGGACGCCCTCGCGCAACAGTGACTGGTATATCACGGCCATCGTCGCTGCGCCGTCGCCGACCTCCTGGTGCATCGTCCACAACGCCTGCCGGATGAGCATGGCGCCCACATCGCAGCCGCGCGGCGTGATCTCGACAATGCGCCGGCCGATGGTGGCCGCGTCGTCCAGGAATTCCGGCACGTCGGTGCGCCGCAGCGCCTCCAGCACCACCAGGCGCGGCAGCGGCCCCAGCGTCGGGCGCACTGCGTCGGCGATGACGTCGGTGCCCTGTAGGATCTGCCGGTACGTGCGGGGCTGCTGCGTGACGGCCGGCCGGCGCGGCCTGGGCAGCTTGCTCGGGTTGCGCGGCGTGACGCCCGCGGCGTTTGTCGGTCCGGGTCCACCTGTCAAATCGGTCCTATCCTTTCAGTCCGCTGATAACCATGCCCTGGACGAAGTAGCGCTGCAGGAAGAAGTAGACCGCGGCGGGAGGCCACGTGGCCATGAAGGTGAGAATCATGTACGCTGGATAATCCGTCGGGCCCACGATGGACCAGGTCGTGTCGGAGATGTTCACGTACTGGATGGCCATGGCGATGGGGTACCACTGCGGATGGCCGGAGATCGTCAGCACGGGCCACAGGTAGTCGTTCCAGGTACCCAGGAAGGTCACGATGACCAGTGCGACGAGGGGCGGCTTCAGTAGCGGCCCGTAGACACGGAAGATGATGGTGAAGAAGCCGGCGCCGTCCATCTTGGCTGCGTCCTCATACTCGGTGGGCAGCATGTCGAAGCTCTGCTTGAGCAGGAAGATGGCGAACACGGGCACCCAGCCGCCAACGAAGAGCACGAGCCAGTTGCCGATGAAGCCGTGCCCGCCCTGCCCGATGGCGTTGTTGCCGCCTACGAACGGGAACCAGGCCATCAGCAGGTAGCTCGGGACGAGCATCAGGATGCCGGGCATCACCATGCCAGACAGGAAGAGCAGGAACACCTTGTTCCTGCCCGGGAAGCGCAGCTTGGAGAAGATGTAGCCGCCGATCAGGCCAACGAAGAGCGTGATGAAGATGTACCACAAGCAGCGCTCCAGCGTGAACACGTACGCAACACCCAGGCCCGCATCGATCGCCAGCTTGAACCGGTTGATGTTCGGCGTGTCCGGGATGGGCAGGATGGTGGCGTCCAGGAAGCGGTCGCGCGTGGTGAACGTGCCCAGCGCCATGAACAAGACGGGATAGATCATCACGAAGCTGGAGACGGTGAGGAAGACGTAACTGGCAATCCGGACGATCGTCTTTTGTTTTCTCATCGTTCCATCCCCGGCCTAAACACCGTACTGTTTGCGGTAGTTGTTGAGCTGCCACCCGATGAAAGCCAGCAACATGACGAACAGGACGAGCGACTGGGCCGTCCCCAGCCCCATGTCCAGCGCCCCGAAGGCGTCCTGCTGGATGCTGTACACCAGGGTGTACGTCATGTAGTTTGGGCCGCCTGCGGTGATGATCTTCGGCACCTCCCACATCTGCGCGGAGCCGATGATTCCCGTCATGGAGATGAAGAACAGCACGGGCACCATCTGCGGGATGGTGACATAGCGCAGAAGCTGGATGTCGTTCGCGCCGTCGATGCGGGCGGCGTCGTAGAGGTTCTCGTCAACGCTCTGCAGGCCGGCCAGGAAGAAGATGACCGTGAACCCGATGCCCAGCCAGACGGGGAACAGCACGGTGATGATCGGTGTCCACAAGGTGTTATTCAGCCAGTCGACCGGCTGGATGCCGAACTTGCCGATGACCATGTTCAGCACGCCTACCGAGGAAGCCGCCAGGTAGATACGCATGAGTAGGGCCACGACGGCCCCGGAGAAGACCGATGGCAGGTACCACATGGTGCGGAAGACGCCTTTACCCTTCAGGTTCTGGTTCAGCAGCAGGGCGATGAAGAAACCGGTGCAGACGTTCAGGGCCAGGATCGCGACCGCGTACAGGAATGTCCGGCCGATCACTTTCAGATAGAAGAATTCGCGGTAGTCCGAGAAGACCTTGGCCAGATTGGCCAGGCCCACCCAGCGCGGCGGCGAGATGAGGTTCCAGCGGGTGAAGCTGATCCCCACGAGGAATGCGAGCGGGACAAAGGTCATGATGGCGAAGTAGATGACCATGGGGATCAGGAACGACCAGGCCAGCACGGCATCATGGCGGTGGTAGTACCACCGCCGAAGCCGCTCTTTCAAGGGCAAGACCGCTCCCGACACGGCAGTAACGCCGGTCACGGTTTTCAGGCTCATAATCGCCGATCCCTAATCATGACAGTTGCAAAGCTGAGCCTCTGCGCTGGCTGCGATATCGCCGCAAACGCGCAACACAGGAGCTCAGCTTGCCAATATCTTCCTGGGGGGAATGCCGAAGGCTTGCCTCCGCCTTCCCCCTTCCGGCCGCCCGCCGCGCAGGCGGGTACGAAAGATCCCGATCTGGCCTGGTCCAGTTGAGCCTGGCGTCGATCAACCAGTCTTGGCCACAAAGCCTTGAATGTCCTTCTGCAGAGTGTCCAGTTCCTTCTGGATGGCGTCCTTGGACTCCTTGTTCTTCCAGATGCGCCCGTACATATCGTTCCACTCAGTCCAGATGTTGGAACCGTTCTTGGGCCACCCCGGCAGCGGCCCGGCGCCGCCGTTCAGCAGGATGTTCATCGTGGTGCGCACGATGTTCTTGGCCGTGTCGGTCTTGTAGCCGTTCAACTGGTCGAAGGTCTGGTATTGCTCCAGCTGCGACTTTAGGGCTGGTATCCAGATGCCGCAGTTGTTCGCCAGGAAGGCCTGCGCGTCTGGGTTCGGCACGTTCTCCTCGATCAGGTTGACGGCCAGGTCCGGGTTCGGGCCGTGTAGCAGCGGCGACTCGACGTCGTTGCCGATCACGATGGTGGCGGGTTTGCCATTCGGCGGGAGCGGGAACGGGATGGCGGTGCCGTCGATGTTGCCGTCGCCCACGGAAGTGGCGTCGTTGTTCCAGCCTGGCTTGATCGCGATCACGCCATCGTTGAACAGCTTACCCGAGCCACCCTCGCCCTCAGCCTGGTTGATCAGGTTCTCGGTTGAGGTCCACATGAGCTGGTTGTGGAATACCCACGTGTCGGCCGCGCCGGGGACATTGGCCGAGGGGACGCCCGTGTCGCTGCCCAACGGCGCGTTGTTCTGGTTGAACCATTGCAGGATGCGCATGGCCTGGCCGTAGCTGGAGCCACCCGGGCCGTAGGTGTAGTAGCAGGTGTTGCCCCACTTGTCGCTGTGGTTGATCTTGGAGATGGCCTGGCACGCCTTCACCAGGTCATCCCAGGTGGTGGGCAGCTTGGTCTTGTCCAGGCCGGCCTTCTGCCATAGCGTCAGGTTGATGAACAAGGCGTCGGCGCCAGAAGACTTCGGCAGGCCGTAGTGCTTGCCGTCCAGCGTGGAGCCGCGGGTGGAGCCCTCGGCGAACAGCGCTGCCTTGTCGTTGGAAACGGTGTTATACACGCCCAACTGCACAAACTCGTTCACGTAGGCCTCGCCGTAGGTCGTGTCGGGGATGAGCCCGGAGGCGAGGGCCATGAGCTGGTTCTGGCGCAGGTCGGCATCCCAACTGTGCGTGGTGATCTTCATCGTCACACCGGGGTGAGCCTTCAGCCAGGGCAGGAACTTCACGCGTGCCAGGCCGCCCCAGTACCACTCCTTTTTGAATACCGGATCGTTCGGGTCGTTCTTCCATTCCGCCGTGGTGAGGTCGGGGATGTCGGCGTTCCACCATATATCCATGACGGCGGGTGCCGCCGTGTTGGTGGGCGCCGGCGTCGCGGTGATGACCGATTGCACGGTCTGCTCGACGACCTGCGTCTGCACGACCGGGACGGTAACAACAGATGTTTGCTGGACGATTTGCGTGACTGGGACGGTGACCGTTTGTGGCGCGCAGGCAGCCAGCACTGCGGAGCTGAGCGCGAAACCGGCCCCCTTAATAAAATCGCGTCTCGTTATAGGCTTCTTGACCATAACTTCCACTCTCCTCACACCATAAGAGCTGGTTAACGCTTAACTGACAGGGCAAAATGCATGTGATGTTCGACATGGACGTAGAAGGGTTTCAGGTATCTCTCGGTATCACCTCCTTTACCAAGTGACTGCGATAGCCTGGCGGTAAGAGACGGCAGGTTCATTGGGTTTTCCATCGCACTCACTGCTTCACTCGATATACGTCTACTCGTACACAGAGACGTTGGCACGCCATACACGAACTAGTGGCAATGACTGGTAGTGATAAGCTGCTCCGGGATGAAGCGACTACCAGGCTATTGCACTTGTATAATCTGGAAACCGAACGGGATTGTCAATATACCATTTCCGGGCACTGATTTACCATGCTGTGAAACGCATGTATCGATGCACTAAAGTGCTGGGTATACGGTAATTCCTCCTGTTTGTTAGCAAATCAATGACGTTTGTGGGCGTCCAAAGGGAAACGTCCCGCGCGAGTAACTAGACAGAGGTATATCATACGAAACGCCAAGTGTCAATTGATACTTCACAAATCGAAGTATTTTGGTTTCATTTGTATATATTTTTATTTCTTTTCAACACAATTGCTTGATTCTTATACCGCCACATGGTAGAACAATACTCGTGAACAGAAAAGAGCTCAGGCTTAGCGCACTTTACGAGATCATCAAGTCTCAGGAACGCGTGTCAATCCAGGAAATGGTGGAGCGCCTGGGAGTCTCCGCGATCACTGTACGCAAAGACCTAGAGGCGTTGGAGAAGCGCGGCGAAGTCCTACGCACCTTCGGGGGTGCTGTCTTGGTTCGCGGCGCCGAACTGGACCAGACCGTCCAGGAGCGCGCGCGCCTGCACGAGCGTGAGAAGCGCCTGATCGGCGCGGCCGCGGCTCAATTGGTCCAACCGGGAGAAAACATCATCATCGACGCCGGGAGCACCACGCTCGAGATGGTGTGCCACCTGCGCGGCATCAACTCGCTCCACGTGATCACGGCGGCGCTCAACGTGGCATTGGAGGCTGGGGCGCTGCCCTTCGTAACGGTGATCGTGCCCGGCACCGGCATGCTGGACCCGGTCACCATGTCCCTGGAGGGGCCGGAAGTCGAGGAAGCCTTCGGCCGGCTGCATGCCGATCGCTACTTCATGGGCCTGCGCAGTGTGGACTTGCAACACGGCTTCATGGACACGAATATGCGGCGCATTCGCCTGAAGCAGAGCATGATGCGAGCTGCCCGCCAGACCATCGCCCTGGTCGATTCCGGCAAGCTGGGCAAGGCGTCGCTGGTGCAAATTGTGCCGCTGGATAGAGTGTCCACAATCATCACCGATAACGGCGCTGCGCCTGGCATTTTGGAGCAGTTGCGCGCCTCTGGCTTGCAGGTGATCGTGGCCGGCGTACCCGAACCGCCGAACCCGCCGGATTCGACGCCAGCCCTACAAACCTACCTTCCCGCTTCGCCCCGGCCCGACCATGCAGCCTGCGTGGGCGACGGCGATGAAGCCGCCTCCTCACACACCTCGCGCATCCGTCGCCCGTAGTAGAGAAAGTCCTCGTAGGCTACGTCGGGTGGGATGGAGTGATCGGTGTGGGGAATGAAGCCGCCCTCCGCGATGAGCGGCCGTACGCGCTCCAACTCGGCGTCGATCGCTCCTCGCCCGTGCGCCAGCGCTCGCTTGTCCACCCCGCCCCACAGCCGCAAGCCTCGCCCGTACTTGCGGCGCACCGCCAGCACGTCCATGCCGGCCTGCACCTCGAACGGGTAGAGGAAGTTCAGCCCCGCGTCCATCCAGACGGGAATCAGTTGGTCGACCCGGCCGTCGCTGTCGAGCCCGACGAAGGGCACGCCGCGCCCACGCAGAAAGTCCACCACGCGCCGGTAGCGCGGCAGCATGTGGCTCCGGGCCAGGCGCGGCGATAACAGCGGCGCCGTCTTGTAGGCCATGTCCTCCCAGAAGCCGAACGCGTCGATGGAGACCACGTCCAGGATCTGCGACATCATGGCGATGATGAAGTCGGCGTCGGCGTCCATCATCTCGTCCACAAAATCCGCATCATCATAGAAGAGCGTGCATAGCCGCTGCACGCCCGTCAGATTGCGCAGGGGACCAAAGAAGCCACCCCAGCGGTCGGAGATGATGATGAAGGGCTGCGGTAGCGCGCGCCGGGCGAGCAGTTGCTCGCGCCAGTCTGGCCCGATGCGCTTTGCCAGGTCCGGCTGCATGCGCTCGCGCCAGAAGCGCCGGAACTCCTCGCGTGTTTCCACCGGGAACTTGACGAACTGCGGCATCGAGCTCATCGGCTGATCCCGGCGCTCGCGCATTAAGATGCCCTCGTGGTTCACGTACAACACGTGCGCGGCGTCCTCCTCCAGCACCCGGTGCTCGAACGGCGGGTGGGGGAAGAACCAGCCGCCCTCGTTGGTGCGCGGGTCGTCGCCAAGGTCCGGTGGGCGATCGGGGTTATAACCGTGCGGGCGCCATAGCTCGGCTGTCTCGGGCCACGGGCCCCAGATCCAGAAGGGCGCCCGGTCCACCGGTTCGTAGTTCAGGCATGCATAAAAGCGCTGGAGTGCATTCATGAGCTCAACTATATAGCGGCTTGGAATATACCAAAGATGATCACGAATACAAATGGATACCCGATCCGTACTTATCTATGTTCATTTGTGGTGAATAGGGGTGCGTTCCGGTAGGCGCGGTCCAGCACTTCGATCGTGTGCAACACGGGCAGAGAGCTGCCGAGTCGGGCCAGGTGGGTGCGGATCTGGACGATGCAGCCGATATTGCCAGCCGCCACTGCGTCTGCTCCGGTGCGCAGGATATTCTTCGCCTTGCGCTCGCCAATCTTCGCGGCCAGTTCTGGTTGCTCCACGTTGTAGGTGCCGGCCGAGCCGCAGCACAACTCGCCTTCGGGGATTTCCAGCACGGTGAGATTGGAGACGGCGCCCAGCAGCTTGCGTGGCGCGCCGACAATACCCTGCGCGTGTGCCAGGTGACAGGCGTCGTGGTAGGCCAGCCGGACCGGATCCGGCAGCGATGCAGGCGCCATCTCGAAACCCACCAGGAATTCGGTTACGTCGCGCACCTTCCCGGCGAAAGCGCGCGCCTGCTCTTCATCCGGTTCGTCCTGAAAGAGCAGGCCATATTCCTTCATACCCGAGCCGCACCCGGCCGCATTGGTCACGATTGCGTCCACGTCGGTCGGGAAGGCGCGTAAGTTGACGCGCGCAAGCCGGCGCGCTCCCTCGTCATCGCCATCGTGCATCATGAGCGAGCCACAGCAGCCCTGGCCATGTGGGACGACCACTTCGATGCCCTGGCGTGCCAGCACGCGTAACGTGGCCCAGTTTATATCCGGCGCCAGCACCTGCTGCACGCAACCTGCCAGCAGTGCGACGCGCGCTTTGGGTTTGCCTGCGGCTGGGTAGAGGTAAGGCAGCGGCTCCGCATCGCGCGGCAGATGATCTGGCAGGAGGCCGAGCATTGCGGAGAACGGCTCCGGTAGATGTGGCCGCAGCAGCTCCGCCAATCGGCCTGCCGTCGCTGCCACGCGGAAGCGTGCGGGATAGGGCAGCGTCTCGTGGACGAGCGTGCGGCCAACCCGCTCCGTGAGGGTACGGGGGCGCAGCGGTTCAGCTCGCACGCGAAAGGGTATCAGAAGATTGCCATACTGCACACCTGAAGGACACGCGGTGACGCACGCCATGCACCCGAGGCAGCGATCCACAAAGGGCAGGCTGTCCAACAGGGGGAGGGTGCCCTCCAGAGCCGACTTCATCAGGACGATGCGCCCGCGCGGCGAGTCCATCTCCTCGCCCAGTGTAAGGTATGTCGGGCAGGTGGACAGGCAGAACCCACAGTGCACGCATTGCTCCACCGCGCGCGCCATCTCTACACCATTCGGGCCGATCTGGTCTATGGATATCGTATGTTGCATTGAGAGTCCACTCGATCTACGCCAAATCCGGCAGCCGCCCAGCCGGATCGAACACCGCCTTTACGCGCCGTTCAAATACCTCATTCTCACGCGCGCCGATACGCACTTTACCCGCAGGACCGAACAAGATCAAACCGGCCAAACCGGCTGGCAAAAGGATGCCATCCAACCTCTGCGCCGGCACGGTATCAGGCAGAGCCACCCACGCCACGTTGCCACCTCCGCTATAGCGCCGCTGCGCCTGCAGTGGGTCGAGTATCGCCTCCAGCCCCGCGATTCGCCCAGGCGTGAGCGGCACCTTCACCAGCGTCCAGCCGGGCGGCACCCACGTGAACTCGCGCGCTTCGCGCCAGGCGAGAAAGTCGTCCGTACCGTCCAACACATCGCCGCCCCCGAGCAGAGCGCGCACGCGCTCGGCTCGCGCGTGAAGGACTCCTGGCATGCCGGCCAGACGCACCCACACGGTTGCCGAACCGCCCTCGCCTGGCATCAGGTCGAGCGAGTCCACGTCCAGTCGCGCCAGGTAGACGCGCTCAAGCGCGGCCACGGCTGATTCCAATTTAGCACACGGCTGTCGCACGGTGGTGAATGCATCGGCCTGGGGGAAAACCTTAAAGGTGAGTTCCACCAGCACGCCGAACCGGCCAAGGCTGCCCACCATCAGCTTGGGGATGTCAAAGCCTGCTGCATTCTTCACCACCTTGCCCCCGCCCCGCACCAACTGTCCCGTGCCATCCACCAGGCGCACGCCGAGGATGAAGTCGCGCACGCCACCATAGCGATAACGCCCAGGACCGCTGAGCCCTGCGGCCAACGTCCCCCCGAGCGTGGCGCCGTGTTCCGCGAGGGGCGGGTCGAATGGCAGATACTGGCCATGACCGGCGAGTAGAGCCTGAACCTCGTCGATGCGCGTCCCGGCTCGTGCAGTGAAAGTGTACTCGCCCGGGTTGTACTCCACCACGCCCTTTAAGTTCGAAAGGTCCAGCTCCTCGACGTCAGGTGGCGGCACCGATAACGCAGGTTTACTGCCGCCCCCGCGCGGTAGCACGTGAGCACATGCGCGCATCGCGCGTTGCACATCTTCGATCGACTCAATGTGAATCATCGTTTACCAATAAACCACAGATGAACACAGATACGAATCATTTTCAGATCCGGGTTCATTCGTGGCTACTTCACTCACGAGAGATGATGCCTGCCTGATCCAGGGGATGCAGGTTGGTGGAGTGCGCCACGGGCGAAACAACACCGTTGCCACCCGTGCCAGGAGGAAACATCTTGCCGGGATTGGCGATCTGCTCCGGGTCGATGGCACAACGCAGCCTCCACATCACGTCCAGGTCGGTCTCGCTGTACATGCGCGGCAGGTAGTCGCGCTTCTCCACTGCCACGCCGTGCTCGCCCGTGATGGACCCCCCGAAGCGGATGCACAGGTCCAGGATCTCACCGGCCAGTTTTTCGGCGCGCTCCAACGCACCCGCCTCGCGGCCGTCGTAGAGAATGAGCGGGTGCAGATTCCCATCGCCAGCATGAAAGACATTCGCCACGCGGAGGCCGTATTGCTCACCCAGCCGCTTGATCTCAGCCAGTGCCTCGCTCAGGCGGCTGCGCGGCACCACTCCATCCTGTACGATGTAGTCGGGGCTGAGCCGGCCCACCGCGGAGAACGCGCTTTTGCGGCCTTTCCAGATGCGCTGGCGATCAGATGCGTCCTGTGCCACGCGCACCTCGTACGCACCCGACTCACGGATAACCTGCTCCAGTCGCTGGGTCTCCTCGCTCACCTCTTCCGGCTCGCCTTCCAGTTCCACAATCAGGATGGCCTGTGCGCCCTTGGGATAGTTGGGGTGCACAGCCGCCTCGGCCGCCTGGATCGCCAGCCGATCCATGATCTCCAATGCTCCCGGCAACAACCCCGACGCCACAACGCGTGAAACGGCTTCGCCGGCTGCCTCAAGCGTGGAATACGCGGCCAGAAGTGTGTGATATTTCTCCGGTCGCGGCAAAAGGCGCACCGTGATCTCCAGCACGATGCCAAACAGCCCTTCCGATCCGACGAACAGACCCACCAGGTCTGGCCCGACCGCTTCGGTGCTCTCGCCGCCCAGGCGCACCACCTGGCCATCAGGCAACACAACCTTCAGACCCAGGATGTGGTTCGAAGTCATGCCGTACTTCAGGCAGTGTGCGCCGCCGGAGTTGAAGGCCACATTGCCGCCGATGGTGCAAATTTGCTGGCTGGACGGATCGGGCGCGTAGTACAGATCGTAGGGGGCGGCAGCCTTGGTAATGTCCAGATTGATCGTACCGGCCTCGACGACAGCAATACGCTCGCGCGGGTCCAGCTTGAGGATGTGATTGAGCCGGTTCAAAGCGATGACGATGCCATCCTTCACCGGTAGTGACCCGCCCGACAGACTGGTGCCGCTGCCACGCGCCACGAACGGCACCTTGTGCGCATGGCACAGCTTTACGGTCTGAATCACCTCGTCCTGTGTCTCAGGAATCACCACCACGGCTGGCCGGACGCGGTAGGCTGTCAGCGCATCGGACTCATACGGAGCCAGTTCCCCGGCCTTGCTCAGTAGCCGGTCCGGGGGATACAGTGACGTCAGCGCGTCGATCAGAGCCTGCAGGGCATGGTTATCCATCGGATGTAGTCCTCCACCTGGTGGCAACGTGCCAGGAGCGAGTGTGTCCAAGACATTCTGCTCGCTGCTCATCCAGGCAGTCCGCGCCACTCGCGTAAACAGAGCGCATATATGCGAAAGGGATTTTACCTCGCAGGATGGATCGCTCAACTGTAGTGCGGGGCGCGCAATGCCCTCCGTTCCATCATTCTCAGGAGGAACGGAGGGTGGCGAGGGCTTCTTGAACGGTCTGCACTATGCCTGGGCTTTTTCCCCCGGCGTTTCAGAAACTGGCAGGTGTTTGACCGCCTCGACGATGATCTGGGCTGCCGCCTCGACGTTGATTTGGGTGGTGTTGATCACCAGGTCATACAGCGATGAATCATCCCAGTTGACATCGTAGAATCGCTGCAGGTAGTCGGCCGCTGCCCGGTCGTGTTCGTCCAGTTCCTTTTGCAGGTTGAAGAGGTGGATGTCCTCCGTCGTGGCAATACGCTTATAGCGTATCTCAGAGGGAGCGTGGATCCGCACATGGAGCACACCCGGCAGGCCCTTCAATATGGCCTGGCCACCTCGCCCGACGATCACGACGTTGCCCTGTTTGTAAACCGCTCGAATGGCACCCTGCACCAGCGCAACGCCTTCAGCCTCGTTCAGAATAGAGACTTCTTTCTTGCGGGTTCCGCCTGTGTCTTCGCGCCAGGAAGCAACCCGGCTTAACTCACGCGGGCCGCGCCAGGCAAGTAAACGATCCATGAAGCTCCGCAGTTTATAGTGATCTTCGGAGAAGTCCACGATCTCGCCCTCAGACAGACCCGTTTCAGCGACGAGCCGTGCCATGAGAGCCTTGTCGAAGTAGCGATATCCCAGCATGTCGCACACGCGGATGGCGATCTCATCACCGCCACTACCGTACTCGCGGGAGATAGTTATGGTTGCCATGTCAGTCCTCCTGAAGTTGCGACTTACGCAGCAATACCAAAAGGGGTTCATCTGCCCACAGCGAAAGCTTCGTTCTCAGAGGTCAAGGATGTATGGCTACAGTCCAAGTTATTGAAGTTGTAGAGAAGCTGCCATCGATTACGGCTCGTTGAGCCGATCGCAGCTGCTTTCACCATACATGGTAAGCCGAATAACTCAGAAGTCAATCAGGTTGCATCATTCGTCTGCAGCGGTTTTATACCGACGTACAGTCCCCGTCCCGTAAGTCCCTGCTCGTTGTATCCAACAGCCAGCCCTGTCGAAGTAAATGCCGCCAGGTATTGCTCCTGCGTAAAGAGCCCCAATTCGTGCAGTTCGTTGAAATACTGCACATCCGCCAGGGTAGCAACCAGAAAGTGGAAGCGCAGCACGGATACATCGCCTTTCCTTTCAGAGATGCTCATTCTGGCCAGCTTTAGGCCGGATTGATCGATATAGGTCGCGTGGGTTGTGCCCACCTGCCACTGTTCCGGAGAGAACCACGGCTCGACAACAAGCACTCCCCCTGGCCGGACGTGCCGGGCCATGTGGTCGATGGCCGCATTGAGGCCGTCGAGCGTCCTGGCATATCCGATCGCGCTGAACAGGCAGGTTACTGCGTCATACTGCCTTCCCAGGTCGAAGGTGGTCATGTCAGCGCGATGGAAGGTGAGATCAGGGTGCCGCAGGCGGGCGACGTTGAGCATGCTCGCGTCCAGGTCCAGACCTTCCGCCGTATACCAGTTCTTCAGGTATGTCAGATGGACGCCGGTGCCGCATGCCACGTCGAGCAGGTCCTTTCCCGCTGTCTTCTTATATGCCTCAATAATGCCGTGCAATGCCTCTGATTCGGCTGCGTAGTCTTTGCCATGGCCTGCGTAGATGGCATCATAGTACGCGGCCTGTCTTTCATAATAACCCTGTTGTTGTGTTGATTCCATGTCCGGACCTGCCTGTCATGTAATTCGTTCAGTGATTGTAAGGCGCATTCGTTGTTACATTCCGACCTAACCGGTCATTTGATAAAAGTTATGTGAAGCCGTCATGCCTCTATTCACCATATTAAGCATGGTTGATGATATTCATAAGATATCCTTCGCATGTACAATATCATGGCATAAGCCATCACGCCTGGTAACGCTGCAGGGAGCAGCCGGAATGGCAGCGGCCTTGGAGTGAATATCGGCCTGTAGGCTCTCG
The DNA here is from genome assembly GCA_021788625.1 of Chloroflexota bacterium. Classification (GTDB taxonomy): domain Bacteria; phylum Chloroflexota; class Anaerolineae; order J036; family Brachytrichaceae; genus CAIXPS01. The sequence continues at coordinate 51,834 of JAJYKL010000006.1, read as the reverse complement.
GGAAATATCAAAACAAACACTGGGGAGGGCAGGGGCGCGCGAAAATCTGGCGGCCAACTGCTGGCCGCCAAAGACGTGATATCTGCAGCGAGGAGGTGCATCATGATCAAAGCACAACAACTCCTGCGAGCGGACGTGGCGGGAGCCAACTCCCAGCCCACAGACGAAGACGAGACGCCCGACGAACTGTTTGACGAGGGCTTCGACAGCCCGGATGACGACGACTCGTTCGAGCACGCCCTATATGCACCTGAACCGGAGGAGCCTGTCAGCGATGAAACACACGACCGGGCGGTGATCCTCATCACCGTGCTCATGGCAGTGGGCGCAATGGTGTTGGTGCTTCTGCTGAACCTCATGACCGCGGCCGGCTTATTTGGATCCGTCTGCACCACGCACGTCCGCACAGCGCAGTGTTATAGCCCGGCCCAGGAGAAGAACAATCCTGACTACCCGGGGAGCATCTACCCCAGCCACCCGTACACTATTACCGTGCCCTGACAGAGTCCGTTAGCGATCTCCCGGCTTTATTGCGAGCGCAGACGATTGCCAATAAGCGTGGGCTGATAACCAAACTCCTCCACGAAGCGCTGGCCGTTGATTGCCTCCGGATCGCCACGGGTTGCGGCAGCTTCCATCACGAGTTCGACGTTGGGGTTGAGCGATGCGATTGTTTCGGCCAGCATGCTACACTGCCAGTTCTCGCAGGGCGTGTTGTAGATCGTGTGGGCTGTCCGTTCGGTCTCCACTAGGCGCCGGATCATCTCCGCCACGTCTACGGCATGGACGAGCGGGAGAAAGTCGCCACCAGCGTAGGGCAGGTGGATGGAGGTGTGTTGTGGTGCCCGCAGCTTCTCAAAGATCTCGCCGCGCCACGCCGATGCGGTGCTCATTACACCCGCGCCGACCGCCATCGCTATGCGCAAGGCGACGAACTGGAAGTCACTCTGCTTGCGATATTGCTTCCCGACGACTTCGATATAGCGCTTACTCACTCCGTAGACGTTGTCGGGTGAGGCCGGCTCAGACTCGGACACTTGTCCATAACGTGAGTAGGGCTTCGGACCATAGGCGCTGATGGAACTGCCGAAGATAAACTTCGGCACGCCGGATTGACGGGCCAGTTGGAGCAGGCCGAGGCTGCCGCCGATATTCACGCGTAGCGCTTCGTCAGGTCGCTGTTGTGATGCGGCATTACGCAGAGATGCCAGGTGAACAATGGCGTCAAAGGAACAGGTGCGAAACAAACTGGCAAGGAAGCCCAAATCTGTCAAATCGCCCTGCTCCGTGAGGCAAGGCAGGCGGACAGCGAAAGACCGGTCCGTGGCGACGACGTCGTGGCCGCGCGCGGCGAGCGAGCGGCACACGTAGCCGCCCAGAAAACCGGCCGCGCCGGTGACGAGGATCATGTCCATTCACCCCTGTTTATGTGCATGCTCCAGCGCTAATGCCGGAGGAAATGCACTGGCCTCATAATAACAGGTACGCCAACCATTCAAGGAGACCATCATGATCACCCTACAGGATTTCCTCTCTCTCCAGGGCCCTATGAGCGACCCGGGCCAATACGCACAACGATACGACTCCCTGCCGACTGACATTGCCAGCCTGGTCAAGGTGGTGCAGGGGACTTCACTGCACGTCTTCTGGGCGCAGCGTTATGGCATCGAGCTGCCGGAAGATCGAAAGGCCGAGGTGCAGTTACGTACCCAGCAGCGCCGGCTGGCGCGCATGATGGAGCTGGATGACAGCCCGCTCAGCAAGGCGCGCCCGCTGGAACGCCGGCTGGTGGGCAATTGCCGTGATTTCTCCCTCATGCTGGTCTCCATCCTGCGGCATCAAGGCATTCCGGCGCGCGCTCGCTGCGGCTTCGGCGCCTATTTCTTGCCCGACCACTTTGAGGATCACTGGGTGTGCGAGTACTGGAATGCGGATCAGGCACGCTGGGTGCTGGTTGACGCCCAGCTCGACGCCCTGCAGTGCAAGGTGTTGAAGATTCCGTTCAATCCGCTCGACGTGCCGCGCAATCAATTCATCGTGGGTGGCGCGGCCTGGCAGATGTGTCGCTCAGGCCAGGCGAACCCCGACACCTTCGGCATCTTCGACATGCACGGCCTGTGGTTCGTGCGCGGCGACTTCGTGCGCGACGTGGCTGCGCTGAACAAAATGGAACTGCTGCCCTGGGACACCTGGGGCATCATCGAGTCGCGTGATGAGGCTCTTACACCTGATGACCTGGCCTTGCTCGACCGCCTTGCGGAGCTGACACACGGCGACGTACCCGACTTCAACACTGTGCGTGCACTCTATGAGGATGACCCGCGCCTGCGCGCGAGTGGAACGATCCACAGCTACACGCAGAGCGGCGCGCAGGAGTTTACGATCTAGTTAGCCGGATGTGGCGGGAGATGTCTGACTTCTCCGGAGAAGTCAGACATCTCCCGCACCGACCGCAGCATCAGTGTTGCCATGACGAGTCCAGCAGCGGCGATGCCGCCGAAGATCACCGCCTCGACGGCGGACACCTCCACCCCGGCCACCAGTTGGCCGATGATCTTGCCACGAGTGCCAGGCCCATCACCGCGCACTTAGTCAGCACCACCGCGGCCAGCAGGTAACCCAACGCATGGCGGCGCAGCAGCACGCCGGTGAGCAGCGCCAGTGGCACGATCAGGCCCAGGTCCATCACCTGAATGGGCAGCGTGGTGTTGCTGGCCAGCCCGTAGGGCGGCTCGCCGGTGAGCAGCGCCGAGCCGATGCGGTCCAGCCAGGCCAGCTGCAGGAAGCCGCCGACGAAGAACAGGAAGACGGCGGTCTCGCGCGCGGCAGCCGGCCGAGTGGCAACGGCGGATCCTCGCGCGTGGCGATTACAAGGTGCATCGGCTGGGGCTGGTTCTCGACCAGGTCGCGCAGCGCCTCGTGCACGGCCGCGCTGTCGACGGCATGGTAGTCGTCCAGCACCAGCACGAAATCCGCCAGGCGGCCGGACAGGTCGTTGACGAGTTCGCCGACCAACGCGTCGACCTGAGGCGAGGGTGGCGCCTCGAGCGCGGGCATTTCCCTACCCAGCCAGCAGCTGAGCGCACCCCAGGTCTTCGAAGGCCTGCATGGCGCTCCCCAGGCTGCGCCACACGGACTCCACGGGCGCCCCGCTATTCCAGAACCACATGGGCATGAACAGCACGCGCAGGATCCCCGCCAGCCGGTAGTCGGCCCAGCAGTCCACCCACGTATAACCCTGCACGCCGTGCCGCAGCAGTCCCTCGTGGTAGCGCTTGAGCAGACCGCGTTCCGTGGCGTCGCGCACCGGTTTGGGCCAGTACAGTGCGATCAGGTGCGCCAGGTCTTCAGCCGCGAAGCTGACGCCCCACAGTTGCCAGTCGATGAGTAGTGTCTGCTCGTGCCCAACGTCGCGAGGCAGCATGACGTTCGAGAGGTTGGCGTCGCCGTGGATCAGCGTGAGGGCTCGCCGGTTGCGCCCGTCCGCCACCCGCTGGTACAGGCGTGGCAGGGCATCGAGCGCCCCGTCGTACCACCGGCGCTGCGGTGCAGACAGGCGCGCGCCGGCGAAGTCGGCGAAGCCGGGGTAGCAGTCGCGGATAGCCGCCACCTCGCGCGCCACCGACTCGGGAGTGGGGACGCTGGCGACTTCGGATAGGAACGCGTTGTCCCACCAGAAGGCGTGGAAGGCGGCGAAGGCATCCATCGCGCTCTCGCAGCGCGGCAGGTTGGGCGGGGACGTGCTCGGTGCCGTAAAGTGCGTCTGCGAGACGTCGTCGAAGAGCAGGTGGCAGGCGCCGGTCTCCTCGGCGTAGGCGGCGTGGTGGCAGCGCACGACGAGTGGGTGTGGCATCATCGCAGCGACACGGTTGTGAAATTCCACCTCGTGGCGTCGCTGCGCATTGCCCACCACGCGCTGGGTCGATGCCGGCCGCGCCAGCTTCAGGAACAGGCGGGTCGGCGCTGTGGGCGGGGCACCGGCCGAGTAAGTCAGGGCCAGCCGCGCGACGGTCGAGGTGTAGGTCGGTTTGGCATCCACCCCCACGCCGGTAACCTCCCCGGCAGGGAGCACCCCGCTGTGCCGCAGCACCCCTGTGAGCCATGCGGGAGTGACCTCGGCAAGGTCCGTAATGACTGGTTCGTTATTGCGCATAAATGCTCGCCCATCCATATCATTTCATCTCATATGGCGCCAGCACACTCCTTAAGCTGGCTGCACACTCCGGAGCGTGGCATGAGTGCGTGCCGACTGCTATGCACACGAGGTCATGATTCCATGTCGTCAGCAACCTGTAAATCACCACCGTCCGTCTGCACCAGATCTGTCATTTCTGTTTGGCGGCAGATAAGCCGTGCCTGCTGTTGGCGGCTATGCAAACATATACCACCAGCCTGCTGGATTTCGGCAGGCAGGCGCTCTTCCGCATCGCGGGACTGCTGCCGTTGGCCACCCGCATCGAGGAACACGGTGACGGCCGGCTGGCAGATCGAGGCGACTGTCAAAATATTCTGACGGAGCGACGGCTATGGATGGTCGTCCTCAGCATGTCATAGCAGAAGCCAGATTGGATCTATGTCTTAAGCAGCTCTAGGTAGGGCCAGAGGCGCGCGCACGCAGCGCCATTCGTGGACTCACTTCGTGGTTTACGTATGAGCGCGGCCAGTACCCATCTGCCAGGTCGAGTACGGTCTCGTACGAGTAGCGCCAGCACGAGTCCATATACTCGTCCGTTAGGGATGCCAGGTGTGGCGAGAGGACCACATTGTCCAGCTTCAGGACCGGGTTAGCCGGGTCAATCGGCTCGCGCTCGAACACGTCCAGCCCCGCACCGCGGATCCACCCTTCCGACAGTGCCTTCACCAGCGCAGGCTCATCGACCACCGGCCCGCGTGACGTATTGATCAACACGGCGGTGCGCTTCATGAGACGCAGCGTGCGCTCGTTGATCAGGTGGTGGGTCTGTTCAGTCAAGGGAGTGTGGACCGAGACGAAGTCGGCCTGCGTGAGGAGGTCATCCAGGCTGGCAGCTCGGGCGCCGTGCTGCGCCATCGTCTCCGCAGGAACGTAGGGGTCGTAAGCCAGCACGACCAGCTCGAAGCCGCTCAGCCGTTGCACCACGCGCCGGGGGATGCGCCCGAAGCCCACCAGCCCCAGTACGCGGCCGTGGATGTGTGGGTTGGCATAACCGGCATCGCGCTCCCAGCGCCCCTGGCGCATGGCGCGATCATGCCAGGGGATGCGCCGGGCTGCGGCGAATAACAGTCCCACCACGTGGTCCGCCACCGGGTCCGTCACGGCGTCGGGCGTATTCGCCACGACGATGCCCAACTCGGTCGCGCGGGCTACCGGCACGTTGTCGGTGCCGCTGCCAGTACGGATGAGCGCACCACAGCGCGGCAGCACGTGCAGGTTATCAGCCTGTGCCGGTGTGAGCGCCCGGCAGCCGCCAAATACCCACACGACATCGGCGTCGCCAGCACACTCTGCCAGGTCCGCACGGGTGAGGCACTCGCGTACCGTAAATTCGATGTCCCGTTCGGCAAAACCCTGCGTGATCCACTCCGGTATGGGTGCTTTGCCCCAGCCACCAACCAGCGCCACCTTGATCCGCGTCATTTCTCCACCTGCCTTCCTCCAGCTCTAAACCTAAAATTCTTGGCTTTTAACCCTAAACTCTATTCCCATTCACCATTCACACCCCCGCAGCATGCCATGCTGTGTAACGTGAACAAGCCAGCATCCTGCTGGGGGGGGCGCCTGCCGCGCAGTGTTCTCTGGCGACAAATAAATACCGTGCTGACTTCCTGAGATGCTGTTATATAACGGACCAGGTCATAGCGCTGTCCGCGACCTGAGCCCCTCTTTTGCGAAAATAGCCAAAGCAGTGATCTATAGTTGTATAAAACATGGAATGGGGGATTTGGAATGCAGTATGTGAATTGGGGGCGTAAGCATTGGGCAGGCAGGTGGAACGCGCTGTGCCCTGTGGTGGCAGCTGTACTCATCTTCATCTCGGGCTGCTCGGCGAATTTGCCGGGCACATCGCCCGAAGCTCAGCCTTCTGCAACCGCACCTGCGGCAGCGCTTGCCTCAACAACCCCGACGATCACGCCAGCCACCGCACCATCAGCCATCCCCGCCCCGACACGGGCGCAGGCTGCCGATACGGCGCCTACATCGTCCCCGACCGGGACGGGACGACTGACCCCAGTACCGACGGCCACCCTGGTGGTAACGAAAACAAACACCTCTCCCATCCAGCACATCTTTATCATCGTCCTGGAGAACGCGTCGCAGGCGAGCGTGATGGCTGATCCATACTTCAAGGCGCTGGCCAGGCGCGGGGTACAACTGACCCGCTACTACGGCATCGTCCACCCTTCCCAGCCAAACTACATCGCGATGCTCGCCGGCGATCCGCTCGTCCCGGACGACGGTTCCTACAACCTGCCGCAGACCAACCTGGTGGACCTGCTGGAAGCTGCGAACGTGTCGTGGAAAGCCTACCTGGAGAACTACCCCGGTTCGTGCTTCGCGGGGGCCATGGCTGGTAATAGCAAGAGCGATGTCTACGCGCGCAAGCACAATCCGTTCATCTCGTTCAACGACGTCCGCACGAATCCGCAGCGCTGCGCCAAGCTGGTCAATGCGGATCAACTGAATGCCGACGTGGCCGCCGGGAAACTGCCACAATTCAGTTACTATGTGCCGAACCAGGACAATGACGGTCACGACACGGGGGTGGCCTATAGCTCCAAATGGATGAAGGGATTCCTGGAGCCTTTGCTGGCCAACCCCAACTTCAGCACGGGCATGCTGGTCGTGATCACGTACGATGAGACAGGCGGCATGTTGAACAATCCTGCCAGCAGCCCGCTCTACACCGTGCTTCTGGGACCGGTAGTAAAGGCGGGTACCGTCGACGCGACCGCCTACACACACTACAGCCTGCTGCGCTTCGTGGAGAACACCTTTAAGCTGGGCACACTCCACCGCAACGATGAACACGCCACGCCTTTTGCCGCGTGCAACTTCAGCGGCGGGTGCAGCAAGTAGACTGGTAGAAATGTCAGACTTCTCCCAAGAAGTCTGACATCTGTGTCAGTGAGGTCACTCACGCACCAGGTGCTCTCCTGGTACATGGTCCCAGGTGGACCCGTGCCAGGTGATACGGCTGGTCATCGTCAGGCAGCCGGCGCCGATGAACCTGGTTATGGCCGCGGTACGAGCCGGGAACCCGCCTTAATCCGTAAATGTGACTTCCACCAGCGGGCTGCCTAGCACCCACTTGTCCAGGTCATTCGCCCAGTCGGTGTTGCGCACGATCTGGCCCATGACCTCACGGCGCCGCAACGGATCGATGATGGGTGTGGCGCGGGCGTTCAGGTCCGCCTTGGTGGTACCCTTCAGGTGGAAGATGAAGTCCGGGTGCGCCAGCAGGTTGGCGTACCAGTCGCGCCTGCCCGGCGTGCCGGCGATGTAGACGTGCCCGCCCACATTGTGAAACCGTATTTCGATCCGGTGCGGCTGCCCCGTCTTGCGCCCGTGAGTGGTGATATCGATTGTTTGGTCTTGCGCCAGGGCGCGCATGACTTGCTCATCCATCACTGCACCTCCTCATACCCATGCATCATTTTAACTGGGGTGTGAGCCACTGCACTGCGCATCACGACCGGTGCCCACTAAAGCATCAGCGCATGCAGATGCAATCCGGCTTCATCCCATAAGCCGACGCACGCCATCTCGAAAGGCGTGGTAGGCTGGTTTGGGGGTGTTGTCCACGCTGACCAGACCCCAGGCGATCTCCAGGGGACAATCGGGCGAACCACATTGCCAGCAGCGTTCCTGGTCCTCCCAGCGATAGAAGAACATGCCCATCAGATGCTCGCGTTGCGAGGCAAAGCCCTCAATGACACGACGGACGAACTCAGCCTGCACCTCCGGCGTGTGCCCGCCGTCCCAGGTAGCCGGCCATTTGCGGAACTGGCATGCCGAGAGGCCTGCCCGGTTCTGGCGCAGCTCGTCTTCATTCATCACCTCACCCTTTGAGGCAAAGCCCCACTCGTTGACCAGCACGGGCTTCTGCGTCAGAGTGAAGAGCTCGGCGATGCGCGGCGCCCAATTCTCCGGGCCACCCGCAGCCCACGAACCGTAGTAACCGTCTACGCCGCAGTAATCCAGGTGGTTATTCGGCGAGGCATACAGGTGGCCGTACAGGTAATACGCCGCGCCGCCACCAGCGGTGTTCGGCCCCACCATGAGTGATGGGTCGGCATTCTTCAAGCCTTGCGCGCCGTGCAGGATCAACCCTGCCCCCTGGCGCGGATTTAACGGCCCGGCAAACAGCTCGATATCCAGCTCGTTGGCGATCTGCCACATCTGCACCACGCCGTGCAGATCGCCTGCCAGGAAGGCACACACCTCGCGGTAGGTGCGCAGGTACGCATCGCTGCCCAGGGCGCCTGCCCAGTCTGGGAAGGCGCTGTGCCAATGCAGCACCATCCTGCCGGCGTCGTCGGGTTTATAACCGCCGCTGCCCGGCAGGGGCGTGACGCCCATCACGTTCAGCCCCCTGGCGCCCCAGCTCTGCGCGACCTCGCGTGCCTTGCGGTACGGGGTGCTCAATTCGCCGCCCACGCGGTCCACAAAGGGAAACGGGAAGTCCTGGCGCACCCAGCCGATGCCGGCTTCTTTCATGAGTTCGACATGCGCGTCTGAAAAGGCGCTCGTACCGATCACAAAGTCGTTCATTGCGTCACCTCCCCAATCAGGCTGAGAGCCACCGTTAACGCCGTGTCACCTCCAGGCCCTGATCGTCGACCACGATATTCATACTGACGTGGAAGCGGCTGGGGTCGCGTACAGCAGCCAGGTAATCGGCCAGCTCGCCCGCGCAATTCACCGAGTTGTGTGCCAGCACCAGGCTGCCGGTTCGCAACGAATGAAGGCCTGTCTCCAGCAAGTCCAGGTAGATGGACTTGCCACGCCCCTGGGTGCCGTCCGCATCCAGGTAGAGCAGGTCGATGGTGCCGGCGAACGCCTGCAGCCAGGGGATGCCGTCTTCGGCCAACACCTCCGCGCTGCGGGAGGCGTCAACGGACGCCACGTTGCGACGGGCTCGCGCGGCTTCGGTGGGTTTGATCTCCAGCCCCACCAGCCGCTCGGCCTGGTAAACGGCGCCCGGGCCAATAGCCGCGCCAGCGTTCGAGATGAACGTGTTGCCACAAAAGATACCCACTGCCACCATCACACGCGGCTGCACAATGGCGTTGATGGCGTAAAGCAGGCGCTGCATCCGCGGGGTAATGGCCGTCCAGGGGATTTCGAATCGCTCGCGCACCGCGCCGCGGTGCGCTGCAAAGCGCTCGCCGTCGTACTTCGTATGTGGGAGGATGCCTGCCTGCACCAGCGCCTCCAGCGCCTGGTCCACGATCGCGATCTCGCGTTCCGGTGTCTCGTAGCAGGGGTATGGCTCGTCCCATTTGAATGCGTGCTTCTGCCAATCGGCAGCGACGAATTCCATTGTCATGCGTGACTCCTATCGTGCTGAGCCTGTTGTATCAGCGATGACCGCACAACATTGTATCGGAAACAGGTTCGATCTCCAAGTCTTTACTGCAAGGCCGCGGAACAGATGGACAACTGGCACCCGCGACCAGACGGGGCACCATCCATTGTGTAATGTGGTTCGTCGTGCAAGTCTAGATCATCAATGAGGCAGACAGCGCGATGAGTAACTGCCCGGTGTAATAGGTGGACAGGTCCCACAGGTGCCCGTGCCGCATGTGCCCGCCCATGCGGAAGCGATCCACTGCGAGCACGGCGTCGGAGGCATAGAACAGCAGCGCCCCGACCGCGATGAGACCTCCTGCGGGCTGGCCGGGAAACGTGAACGCGACGTCCAGTGCGCGATGCAGCATGACCGAGATCACCAGGATGTAGAGCACGACCGGTGTTTTCATCTGGCCAAGCTTCGGTTTCAGATATAGATACATCGCCCCGGCGACGAGTACCAGTACCACGGCGGTGATCACCTCGGCAGGGAGATGCGGCTGTGGCAGACCCAACACACCCGTGATGCGCACATGCACGAAGGCGGCGATATAGATCAGGTGTGTGCACAGGAACGCCACCAGCCCTGCACGGAAAGCACTGGGCGACGGAATGATCAGAAGTACGTCACCGGCCAGCGACAAAATCAACCCAGCCATGATCAATGCGCTGTAAAGAGCGTCGTATTTGCCGGAGTGGATCAGCGAGAGCGCTGCGACCAGGATCACCAGCAGCGTGGAAAGCGGCTTCCACACGATTAACCAGCGTATATTGCGCGGAGCGCCAGGCGGTCTGCGCTCGTCTACCAGAATAGTCGCCGTGACCGTGATAAGCAACAACGGGATCGGATACCATGACGCCATACGTTATCCCTGAATGTACACGAATCATCGTAAATGGCAAAATGCCCGGACCGATTCACTTCTATGAAAATGGGCGAGATATTTACATCGAGCAAGCCATCGCCCCAGTAATACGGCAATGCGATGGCGGCGGCGAAAGCCTGCTGTGCGGCGGAGGATGATTTGACAACCCAATCCATCCTTTCCGCATTCCAATCGAACCAGACCGGCGCCTTCACCCGAGGGAAATGCCTGGGGAGCTGAGTCGTCAGCGCGTCGGTGATCCAGGCTGCCTTGGATCCACCCATCTCGGTGCTGGCAACCTCGGCAATCATGATGGGCTTGCTGGGAGCAATGTACGAGAGCAAGGCGTACGTCGAACCGAAGATTTCGCCGAAGCTGCACCAGCGCGATACGAGTAGACATAGCGAATGGCCAGGTCCACCAGAATCAGCTCGGCGCGGTTCCAGTCCGAGTCGTAGGTGATGCGCACGACGACCTCATCCAGCATGTACGGCGCCTCCTGCATCACGGTATAGTTGATGACCACCTGGCTGAAGAGTATGGCATTGGGCACCAGGATGGAGCAGCCCACAGCCTCCTCGCTGCCGATCGTGCCGCCTACCTGATCGAGCCGGGTGTACATGATGCCCACGTCCTTGACGTCGCCGACCAGGCTCAGGTTTGGGAACTGGATACGGTCGCCAGGCCGGAACGGGCGCTTGATCGAGACCAGCACCCAGGCAGCGAAGCCACTAACGGGCGCCTGGAGTGACCAGCCCAGCAGCATGCCGCCAAAGAGCGAGAGGAAGGAGCCGAAGGCGGACAACTGGCTGAAGGCGTAAGCCAGGCCTAACACAATGACCAGCCCCGCTACCAACTGGTAGATGCGGCCCAGCATGGACGCCTCGATGGGTGGCTTGTGCTGGTGCACGAATATGAACTGGCTGGCCAGGATCCCCAAGTCCGTCAGAGCCAGGACACCAGCGACCAGCGCGATCAGTCAAAACAGGCTTAGGCCCGCGGGAAGGATGACAACGTTGAGCCCTGTGGCATCAGCGGCCAGCACGGAAAGTGTGATGGCGACCCACACCCCAAGCGCGATAAGGGTTCGGGCTTGTTCTCTACTGATGCGTGCTTTCATAGTGCTCCCCCTGCCTTAGCTCTGTATAGCTTTAAACAACTCCGCACCCTCAATAGCGCATGCGCCATTGTAGTACGCAAGCGGCGGCGTGCAAACGATTACGCTGCCAGCAGGAGAGCACTGCATGGGCGAGCCTCTGCCGGGCCAACCCCTGCGGTTCAAGTGCGAGAGGTCTTCACAGGTGATGCAAGCCCACCACGCAGCTGCTCCAGCAGGGAGCTCAATTCGTCAACCTCACCCTCCGACAGTACTTTCCACGGTGCATAGAAGTATTGGTCGGTCTGCTCCTCAGCTTTCTGGCGCAGTGCCTGGCCCTTCCGGGTCAGCGCATATGTGCCCGAGTCTGCTTTAGCCAAGCCACGCGCTGCCAGGTCGGCCAGGGCCTGGGCGTAATCGTCGCGCGAGTGACCGCGGTTGGGCAGCTTGGCAAATAGCTCATCGGGCGTGTGAGCCTCGCCACGCCAGGCGAAGGTCAACGCTTCCCAGGCTATCGCGTTGAGACCGCAGGGCTGCCATGCCGCCAGGTGTGAATCATCCCGGAAGGCATTCAGGTCACTGAACGACTGGTCAAGCCTGACGATAACATTGGCTTTCTCGTCAGGGTCGAGCCGCCGACTCAGGCTCAGATTCCGTGTACCGGGTGGCTCGGGGGCCGCCGCGCTCGCGACAACCAGGCGGTGCAGGAGTTCAGCCAGGCGATGCGACTCGGCACCTGGCACAGGCGCCAACCGCGACATGGCTCTGGATGCTGCATCCAGCAGGCGCTGCGCCGTCCGCTGGCCCAGATCGGTCAGCCGGTACTCACCCTCATGAGGCACCTTGAAGTAACCCAGGCGCGCAGCCTGACGCAGGCGCTCATCGTAGCGGCCAGCAGACGTGTAAGGACCACGCAGGCGCAGGTTCCACACTGCAACGGGATGGGGGGCAAACATGAGCGCTACGAGTAACACGCCATACTCGGCCGGCGCGAGGCCATGCTGTTGAGCGGTCCGCTCCATCGCTGGCCTGTAGTGTGCGCCCAGCGCGTGCGCCGTTTCAATCATGGCAGGCCAGATATTTCGGAGGTTCTTGTTGTCCATCGTTTCCTCCAAGGGTTGAATGAATTCGGTTTACACTCGGAGTGCCCTGCACCGGACCAGAGAGTCTGGCCTGGTGCTCAGACTGATCCTCCGTTGCTAGTATATAGCGCGACCTGGCTTTGACCCTGTTGGGGACAGGTATCCGCCATCGCGTCCTAACTGATCAAGCTGTAACAAGGAATCATGAATAGATTCTCACGGTTCTTTAACGGTAGACCCGCAGTACAGTACCGAAAATTAATTGAGCGTGGTAATACCGTCGCCAGCAACCGGTATACGGCTGTTAGCTGACCTTTTGCCTGACGCAGGTGGCTCGTGGTCCGCAGTAGTGCGCGGGGGCGAAGGGATGACAAGACAACGCGAGAGCTACATGGCACAGATGCGCGTCCTCCTGATGGGCGTGGGCAACATTCTGCTGAAAGATGAGGGACTTGGCGTTCGCGCATTGAAGCGCCTCCTGGCCGACTACCGGCTGCCGGACGAGGTTCAGGCTATCGACGGCGGGACACTGGGCATGGACCTGCTGCCCTACCTGCAAGATGCGACCGACGCGCTGATCATCGATGCGGTGGATATGGGCAGGTCAGCAGGCTCGCTGACTCGCCTGGAAGGCGAAGAGATCAGTTCGGCCCTGTCGACAAAGACGTCGATCCACCAGGCAGGTTTGCAGAAGGTGCTGGCCGCCAACCAAATGAAGGGCGGTGCTCCCAGACGTCTGGTCATCTGGGGCATGCAGCCGTCTACACTCGGTTGGGGCACCGACCTGTCACCAGAAGTCACGGCCAACATGTCGGCGCTGGTCGATGCTGTCGTGAGTGAGTTGCGCACGTGGGGCGTGGACATGCCCCGTGAGATATCGTATTGCTACCCTTTACACGCTGACAGGACCTCGTCTGGTTGAACCTGCGCTTGCCCCGATTTACCACCCGCGATGGTTTGCATCGACGGCCGAGCGGATCGTAATGAGCTTCAGGTGAGGAGAGTGGCTATCACCCTGCCAGAAGCTCCCGCAACCTGTGGCCAACCACCACTGCCTCTTCGTCAGTCAACGTCATGGGATTCAGGTAGAGGCCACGTTCGCCTGCTGCGGCAACGGCGATGGCTGGTGTGCCGTCGCGCAGGGCCTGCATCAATGCATCAAGCTTGAGGAGGGCACCCTCTTCGAGCAGCACCTCACAGCGCGGCAGCGGCTGACCGGCCTCGTTGGGGAAACTGCGCTGCGCGCGCACCCCGTGCAGGTCACCCAGCGCCGTGCACCACTCGCGCACCACCCGCTCGTCGCGCTCGCGCCGCGCCACATGGTCCAGCGACACATAGCGCTGCACGGCGGCGAGCAGGCCCGCCATCTCCTCCTTGCCCACCTTCATCGGCCGGCCGATGCCCGCGTTGGGGTTGCCATTGGGGCGCATCGCTTCGATCAACCAGCGGCGGCCCACCACCAGCCCGCTGGACTGCGGGCCGCGCAGGTCCTTGCCGCCGCTGAAGATGGCGCACACCGCGCCCTTCTGCGTGAAGGTCCACAGGTTCTCCACGGGCGGCAGTTGCGCCGCCGCGTCCACGATCACCGGCACGCCGCGCGCCGAGCAGATCTCGATCACCTGCTCGATGGGGAAGTCGGCGCGGCCGGTCATGCCACCCTGGAACCACACGAAGGCAGATGTGCGGTCCGTGATGGCTGCCGCCAGTTCCGCCGGGTCGGTGTGTTGGGCGGTGCCAATCTCCACCATCTTTACGCCCACCATGCGCACGGCGTGGTCATAGCCGTTGCGGTGCGACTTAAAGACGATCGCCTCGTCCTTGGGGCCGGCGTCGTTGGGGATGAGGTCCATGCGGGTGCGGTCCTGGCCGGTGATGCAGGCGGCGACAGCCAGCACGATGCCCGCTGCCGCACCCGACGATACGTAGGCTGCCTCATTGCGCGTCAATCTGGCGATCTGATCGCCGACCTTCGACTGCAGCTCCTCCAGATCGACGAAGCAGTGCGAGGCGTCCTCCATCGCCGCGACCACCTCGGGCGGCATGATGCTGCCGCCCAGCTTCGTCAGCGTCGCGCACGCGTTGATCACGGGCCGGATGCCCAGTTCTTCATAAATGCTCATATCGTTATCTCTCGCAATGGCGCACAGGCGCATGGGTTCTTATTCGTGTTTGTTCGCGAAGATTCGTGGATAGGTCTTATGCCTCCGGCAGGCGCCAGTAAGCGGGGGGAGCCTCGGTCCACAGAGGCGCACTCAAACCGCCCAGGTCGTAGACGATGTCGCCGCCTCTCAAGGTGAACACGCACTCCAGCTTGCGATCGCCCACGATCCTGGCGCGGCCGCAATCGATAAAACCGAACTCGCCGTGGCGCAGATCAAACACAGCCACATCGGCGCAAGCACCGGGGCTCAGGTGGCCCAGCTCGGGGTGGCCGATCTCCTTCGCCGGATTGACGGTGGAGAGTTTGATCACGTCGTACAGGGGCACGCCCATGTTCAGCACCTTGCTCATCGTGGTCTGCATGTCACCCACCGTGGCATTCATGCTGCCCGTGTGCAGGTCGGTGCTGATCGAGTCGGGCACGAAGCCATCGGTAATGGCGCGCGCGCCATTGCGGAACCAGAAGCTGCCCCCGCCGTGGCCCAGGTCAAAGATGATGCCGCGCTCGCGCGCCTCGAACATGTGGCGGTACACGCGGCCGTGCTCGTCGACGATAGGGAACTGCTGGGCGAAGACGTGCGTGTGGATGTCGCCGGGGCGCATCTTCTTCAGCAGCAGGTCGGGGTAGGTGCGCTCGGGGCGTGGCCAGAAGTCGTACATCACAGGTTTGCCGCACATCTCCGCAGCCTTGATGGCCTGGTCCACTGCGGCCCACGGCGTGTGCAGGTCGTCGTAGGGCTTGTGCGTCCAGTAGTGGGCGGTCTTGATGCCCACACAGATTTCAGGGTAAGCCTCCACCACCGAGGCAGCCAGCTCCGCGTCGAAATGGCGTGGGTCCTGCTCGAAGTCGCCGATCATGCCGTCGTCCACGATGTTGACGAACGCGAAAATGCGCGTCCGGGCGCGATCAATGACGGTGTGCTTGAAGTGGCGCAGCTGCCGTCCGCCGGCGGTGCCGGTGTCCACCATGGTCGTCACGCCGCTCTTAAAGGAAAAGGCGTCGGCCAGGACGCTTAAGCCTTCAGGAGCGCCCTCCGGCGCGCGTGTATGGTAGACGTGCACGTGGATGTCCAGGATGCCAGGCGTGACGTAGCGGCCGCTTACGTCAATGACCTTTTTAGCCAGCGCCGGGTTGAGGTTGGGCGCGACCGCGGCAATGGCGTGCTCCTTGACGGCCACGTCGCGTACTCCGTCGACGTTATTGAGGGGGTCGATCACATGTCCGCCCCGCAGCAAAATATCATAGACCGGGGTCTGTACAGACGTCATTTGTTCACAACTCCTTGGGCTCAATTTTTATTCAT
The DNA here is from genome assembly GCA_021788625.1 of Chloroflexota bacterium. Lineage (GTDB taxonomy): Bacteria > Chloroflexota > Anaerolineae > J036 > Brachytrichaceae > CAIXPS01. Next base: position 35,773 of record JAJYKL010000006.1, on the reverse strand, counting down.
TTTCGGAAAAAGTGCGCGGCACGTCATCCAGCCGCGTGAGTGCTGGGGGCGGTTAAAATCGTACCGTTGCGGGTCACACAGCATCGCTCGAGCGCACGTGATGGCATCATGCTGGTTGAAAGACGTTCGTCATGCAGGGTTGCGCTGGCAGCCATGATGAGTTTACAGGAGATGTGATATGAAATTGCTCCTCACCGGTGCGTCGGGACACGTTGGCACGCTGGTCATTCCGTTCCTGAAGCAGAAGCACACGTTGCGCGTGCTCGACCTGCGCCCACCGGCGGATTCATCCGTGGAGTATCACACTGGCAGCGTCACCGACTACGATGCGCTGCGGCAGGCCGCCGAGGGGATGGACGCCCTGCTGTATATGGCGATGAACCTGCAGAAAGGGCTGCAGATCGATCTCATCCAGACCTCCTTCGATGTGAACGTGAAGGGGGTGTACCTGGCTCTGCGCGCGGCGAACGAAAAAGGCATCCCGCACGCGGTGTACACCAGCACCATGTCGGTCTATACCGAGCCCCTGGATTTGCGTTACTTTTACGATGAGGACATGCCTCCCGATGCGCACGACCTGTACGGACTCACCAAGCGCATGGGAGAGGAGATATGCCGCAACGCCTATCAACGGTACAGCATGAGCATTAACGTGCTGCGTCTCTTCTATCCGCTGGGGCGCGAGCAGTGGCTGGCGCGAGCCGTGCCAGGCAAGCCCACCGGCGCCACCGATGCGGAGGACGTGGCGCGTGCGATGCTGGCCGCGCTGGAGTATCGCAACGGATTCCAGACCTTCATGATCAGTGGCGATTATGAGAACAAGATCATGAACATGAGAAAGGCACGCCGGCTGTTGAACTGGGAGCCACAGGCGCGGCCGCGAGAGTTGAAGGAGTGAAGGACGGCGGACAAGATGGCTGGTCCACGAGACGGCCCAGGACGCTGGCAATGCAACACTCGCGAACGTTCTACCAGACAAGCAGCATCTGGGTTAACGGACGGTATACACGCGAGGTTTTTCAAGCTGATGTGGTACAATCCGATGCGTTGATCAGGTAAAGCTGATTGACATAAGTAGGGTTTGACTAACTTCAGATTTCCTCTTATACTTGACCTTTGCGTTTTTAGTACAGGCGACCGAAGGCTAACTTCTGTCGCCTTGTACTTATTTAGCCGATAGGCATGCCAGTCGTAGAAGTTATTCAGGTTAGCTGGTCAACCTGTCTCAAGATTGAGGAGGGTGTTTTTTAATGGTGATAAACCACAATCACGCCACCAAGTCCTATGCACGTTCTCCCGAAATTCAGTTGCTGCCCAAGCTGATTGAGGTGCAGTTGGAGTCGTTCAAGCTGTTCCAGAACGAGCTGTTGCGTGAGTTGTTTGAGGAGATCTCGCCCATCGAGAGTTTCAATGGCGAGATGGCGCTCTATTTTCCCGGCAATTACAAACAAGCCAAGGAGTATGGGCTCACCTATTGGTTCGAAGAACCCAAGGTGAGCATTGAGGAATGTGTGGAGCGCGATCTCACCTATGGCGCGCCCCTCTATGCCAAGGTTGCGCTGCACAACCGCAAGACCGACGAGCACAAAGTGGACACCATCTACTTTGGTGAATTCCCGCTGATGACCGAGAATGGCACGTTCATCATAAACGGCACGGAGCGCGTCGTCGTATCCCAGCTCATCCGCTCCCCCGGTGTGTATTTCAGCGCTGAAGAGGACGTGGCCAGTGGCCGGCCCCTCGCGCAGGCCAAACTGATTCCGGATCGTGGTGCGTGGATGGAGTTCGAGACGCGCAAGAGCGACTACATTATCATGAAGTTCAACCGCAAGCGCACCATCCCCGTCACGATCCTGTTGCGCGCGCTGGCGGCGGTGGACGATGGCGCGACCAAGGACTTGCTCACCGCCGGCACCGAGGACGAGATCAAAGCCCTGTTTGCCGATGTGGATAACAATCCCGACCACCAGTTCCTGGATGCCACCTTCAAGCAGGAGCCGGACTGGCCCAACAAACCCTCTCGCACCATTGCACAGGAAGCGCTCATCGAGTTCTTCAAGCGTGTACGCCCGGGCGATCCCCCCACGCTGGATAACGCCACAGAGTTCATCAACCAACAGTTATTTGACCAGCGTCGCTACGACCTGGAGCGTGTCGGCCGCTATAAGCTGAACCAGCGTCTGGACCTGGACAGCATCATCCCCCGCACGCACCGTACGATCACCAAGATCGATCTGGTGCGGCTGCTCCGCCACCTGATCCAGGTGAACAACCAGGTCACCCCGGTCGACGATGTGGATCACCTGGGTAATCGTCGTGTTAAGACGAACGGCGAGTTGATCCAGAATAAACTGCGCGTGGGTCTGCGGCGCATGGAGCGCATGGTGAAGGAGCGCATGTCCATGCCCGACAACGACTCGCCCTCTCCGGTGAACTTGATCAACATCCGCCCGGTGGTTGCAGCGGTACGTGAGTTCTTTGGCTCGTCGCAACTTTCGCAGTTTATGGACCAGACAAACCCGCTGGCCGAGCTGACCAGCAAACGCACCCTCTCGGCCCTGGGCCCTGGTGGTCTGCGCCGTGAGCGCGCCGGGTTCGATGTGCGCGACGTACACCACAGCCACTACGGTCGAATCTGCCCCATTGAGACACCCGAAGGGCCGAACATTGGCCTGATCGGCCGCCTGGCCACCTACGCGAAGGTGAACGCCTACGGTTTCCTGGAGACACCGTATCGCAAGATCGCCAGGTCGGTGCCGAACACAGTCGAAGCCGCGGCAGGCCACACGCTCAGCCAGGATGTAATGGATGCGCAAGGCCAGATGCTTGCCGTCGCCGGCACACACATCACAGAGGAACTGGCCGGGGTGCTGGCACGCCATCGCAGCATCGAGACGTTGCCGGTGCAGCCCTATGTGACCACTGAAACGACTTACATGTCGGCTGACACGGAGGACAAGTTCACCATCGCGCAGGCCAATGCCAAGTTGAACGACAACGGCGAGTTCGTGGGTAACCGCATCTCAGTGCGCCGCAACCAGAAATTCATCTTCGCGCCGCCCGAACAGATTGACTACATCGACATTGCACCGAAGCAGATTGTGGGCATCAGCGCGGCGCTGATCCCGTTCCTGGAGCACGACGATGCGAACCGTGCCTTGATGGGCAGCAACATGCAACGCCAGGCCGTGCCGCTGCTGCAGCCGCACGTACCCGTAGTCGCCACGGGCGTGGAGCGGCAAGCCGCCATGGACTCGGGGCAGGTGATCATCGCTGCTGAAGACGGCGAGGTGGTCAGCGTTACGGGTAAGCAGATCATGATCCAGGGCAGCCGGGGCAAGCTGGCTGAACCCAGTCGCCGCACCTACACGCTGCGTAAGTACAACCGTTCCAACCAGAGCACGTGCATCGACCAGCGGCCTATCGTGACCAAGGGCCAGCGCGTGCGAAAGGGCGATGTGATCGCGGACTCATCGTCCACCGACCATGGTGAGCTGGCGCTTGGCGAGAACGTGCTGGTGGCCTTCCTGTCGTGGGAGGGCGGCAACTACGAAGATGCCATCCTGGTCAGCGAGCGGCTGGTGCGTGAAGACTACTTCACCAGTGTGCACATTGAAAAACACGAAATCGAAGCCCGCGAGACCAAACTGGGCCCTGAGGAAATCACGCGCGACATCCCCAACGTGGGTGAGGAAGCGCTAAAAGATCTGGACGAGGGCGGCATCATCCGCATCGGTGCGGAGGTAAACCAGAACGACATTTTAGTCGGCAAGATTACCCCCAAAGGTGAGAAGGAGCTCTCACCGGAGGAAAAGCTGCTGCGGGCCATCTTTGGCGAGAAGAGCCGCGAGGTGAAGGACACAAGCCTGCGCCTGCCCAACGGCGAGCATGGCAAGGTAGTGGAGGTGAAAATCTTCGACCGCGACGAACACCGGGACCTGCCCGCTGGCGTCAACCGCATGGTGCGCGTAAGCATCGCGCAGCGCCGCAAACTGACGCAGGGTGACAAGATGGCCGGCCGGCATGGCAATAAGGGCGTCGTGTCCAAAGTAGTGCCCATTGAAGACATGCCCTTCCTGGCAGATGGGACACCGATTGACATTATCCTGAATCCACTGGGTGTGCCTGGCCGCATGAATATCGGCCAGATCCTGGAGACGCATCTGGGCTGGGCGGCGGACCGGCTGGGCTTCCGCGCTGTAACACCAGTGTTCGATGGTGCTGATGAAGCGGAGATCGAAGCTGAGTTGTGCCGCGCCTGGCTGATCGATCACTCCTATCATGAAATAACCCAGCGCGCCTGGCAGGCCTTGCGCGACAATCAGGTCGATACCGAGACGCTGCGCGACGACCACGATGCACGCATCGCGTTCATGTCCGATTGGCTGGCCGACCGGAGCTACGATCTGGAGCTCGCGGCGCGCGATGAAGCCTACGCCCGCCGCACTGTATTGATTGAGTGGATGCGTGAGAAGGGCTACATACCTGAAGAGCTGCTTAGCTTCGAAGATGACCACCGGTCGTACTCGAACCGTGCTGCCTCGGACCATGCGCTGGTGAATGCGACGCTGCGTCTGTGGCTGGAAGCACATGGGGTAAGCCCCGAGGGCTTGAGCGACGAGCAGGTACGCGAACAGGCTACGCACCTGAGCCTGGATTTAACGGACCCACTGCCTACCCTGGGCAAGATGAAGCTCATGGATGGCAAGAGTGGCGAGCCGTACGACCATCCGGTCACGGTAGGCTATCTGCATATCATGAAGCTGGCGCACCTGGTCGAAGACAAGGTGCACGCCCGCAGCACAGGTCCATACAGCCTGGTTACCCAGCAACCGCTAGGCGGGAAGGCCCAATTCGGCGGCCAGCGGTTTGGCGAGATGGAAGTGTGGGCATTGGAGGCATATGGTGCCGCGCATACGCTGCAGGAAATGCTCACCGTCAAGTCCGACGATGTTCAGGGGCGCGTGAAGACCTACGAGTCGATCGTGAAGGGCGAGCCGATCGAGGAACCAGGCATCCCAGCGTCCTTCAAGGTACTGGTAAAGGAGCTGCAGTCATTGGGACTGGCTGTGGAGGCCATCAACGAGAGCGGCGAGGTGATGCACTTCGGTAAAGACGAGGATCGCCGCCAGACCCCGCGGTTGGGGATGGGTCTGCTGGGGCTGGAAGAAAGCGTCAACGAATGAGCGGCTGGTAGGCAGTCGCCGCTCAGTGATCTTACGCTCAACGGGCGGATGGGTCCATGACCCATCCGCCCGTTTGTCATGCTATGGGCGACTCTTTGTGATCCAGAGCGTGTGCGTCTCCTGAATCGTTTTCGCTTGTTGGTGTGGAATCTGGTCCCTCGCTGGCGGCCAGGCTGCTGAGAGCGGTACGGGCGGCTGCCTGCTCGGCGGCCTGTTTGCTGCTCCCGGTGCCGAGAGCGGCGACGCGGTCACCCAACCACACCTCCACCGTGAATGTCTTGGCATGGTCCGGTCCTTCCGCATTGACCGTCTTATAGCGCGGCGTGACTGCCAGGTGCGCCTGGCTCCACTCCTGCAACTGGCTCTTGGGATCGCGGTCCAGGTTCTCGTTCAGCACGACCGATACGACGCGCTCAAGCATCTGCTCGAAATACACGCACACAGCATCGACGCCCTGGTCCAGGTACAGGGCGCCCATCAATGCCTCGAATGTATCGCTAAGAATGTTGGAGCGATGGCGCCCTCCGCTATCGGTTTCACCTTTCCCGAGCAGCAGGTGATCTGAGAGGTGGATGCTTTCGGCGAACTGCGCCAGGGTGCTGGCACGCACCAGGGCGGCGCGCAGGCTGGTCAGGCGGCCTTCGTTAAGGTCGGGAAAGCGGTGGAATAGCCACTTGGCCGCGACGAAATCCAAGACAGCATCACCCAGGAACTCCAGCCGCTCGTTATCCTCCATCGGTACACCGCCTTCCGCTACGTGTTCATTCGCGTACGACGTGTGCGTCAGGGCGCGGTTCAGCAGTTCCTGGTCTTTAAACTCCGGCAGCATCTTTTAGCAGGGGGGAGCAGAGGGTGTTGGCAGGGCACTGAGTGTTCCGGTACGCCCGCACGGCCCTGCTCCCCTGTTCCCTCGCTCCCTAGTCTTCATAGCGCTTGAAGACGACTACGGCGTTGTGCCCGCCAAAGCCAAACGAGTTGTTCATGGCAACGTTTACACGTTTACGGCGCGCCTCGCCAGGAATGTAGTCCAGATCGCACAACGGGTCTGGCTCAGTCAGGTTGATGGTGGGCGGGACAATGCCATGCTGGATGGCATGCACGCACACGGCGGCCTCCAGTGCACCCGTGGCGCCCATCAGATGGCCGGTGATGCTCTTGGTGCTGCTGATGGGCACCTTGTAAGCGTGATCACCGAACACGGTTTTGATCGCCTGTGTCTCGGCGATGTCATTCAGTGGGGTGGCCGTGCCGTGCGCGTTGATGTAATCCACCTGCTCAGGGCGGATGGCTGCCTGGTCCAGCGCGCGCTTTATGGCGCGCGCCGCACCGGCTCCCCCTTCGGCAGGGGCAATGACATGGAAGGCGTCGGTTGTCTGGCCGTAACCGGCGACTTCGGCCAGGATGTGAGCGCCGCGCGAGAGGGCCAGTTCCAGGTCTTCCAGTACCAGCACGCATGCACCTTCACCGACCACCACGCCAGTGCGATTCTTGTCGAAGGGCTTGGGTGAGTGAGAGGGCAGCGCGTTATCATGGCTCACGGCCCCCAGCCGGTCGAACCCGGCAATGCCGATCATCGTGACGGTGGCGTCCGCGCCACCAGCAAAGATCGCCCGCGCCGCACCGCGTCGGATCAATTCGAAGGACTGTCCGAGTGCATCGTTACTGGTCGCGCAGGCCGACGCAGGTGAATACGACGGGCCTTTCGCACCAAGTTGGATCGCCACCATGCCCGAGGCGCCATTGCCCATCACCATCGGGATGCAGAAGGGGTTCAGCTTGCGTGGGCCCTGCTCTTTGAGCAGCTCGTATTGTTGCACCAGTGAATGCAGCCCGCCAATGGACGAGCCAATCACTACACCGGTGTCCTCGGCCAGTTCAGGCGTGAGGATCAGGTTGGAGTTCTGCAAGGCTTCGCGGGCGGCAACCATGGCATATTGCTCGAAGAGATCTGTGCGTCGCATTTCCTTGACGTCGATGGCGCCGTTGGGACTGAAGCTCTTCACCTCGCAGGCGACGTGTATGGGTAGGATGCTCGAGTCGAAATTGGTAATCGGTGCCACGCCTGAGCACCCGTTTATGATCCTGTCCCACGTTGTGGGCATGTCCAATCCGACTGGCGTCACAGCGCCGATACCGGTGATGACAACTCGTCTGTAGGGCATAGAACCTCACTTCATTTTAGTTGTCCGGACGCGCCAGAGGCCCTTCAGGTCCTCGGTGGCTGTCGAGACGATCTTAACGCGTGTGTCCGGGTCCTCGATCCACTCCACGGGTACTTCCCACACGCGGTAGCCGTTTTGCTCGGCACGCAGCAGCAGCTCTGAATCGAAGAACCAGCCATTGTCCACGATGTACGGGATCAGGTGCTGCACAGCCTGGCGGTCGAGCGCCTTGAACCCACACTGCGCGTCGGCGAACCGGCGTGCCGGAAACATTATTTTAACAATCAGGTTGTAGATGCGTGAGATGACCTCACGCTTGAGCTGGCGCTCCACCCGTGCGCCGTGCAGCAGCCGCGAGCCGGTGGCGACGTGGTATTCGCCGCGCATCAGCGGCTCGATCAGCGGCATGAAGTGCCGCAGGCTGGTAGACAGGTCCACATCCATGTACGATACGACATCAGCATCCGAAGCCTGCCAGGCGGCCTTCAGTGCGCGCCCGCGGCCCTTCTGGTCGAGGTGAAGGTAGGTCACCTCGCCCGGGTAGCGAGCGGCCAGCTCTCCTGCGATCTCCAGCGTACGGTCCTTGGAGGCGTTGTCGGCCACCACGATGCGCCAGTGATAGGGGCAGTTCGCCAGGAGAAATTCACGCAGGCGCGTAACGCTGGGACCCAGATCACGCTCTTCGTTATATACAGGGATGACAACATCGACGCGGTTACCAGCCGGTGAAAGGGTCATTAGTGTACCTCCGGGCATCGTTCCGTCGTCGATGAGTCATGAGGTTTGTATGCCAATGAGATCTCCCTGCGGATTATAGCCGCCGCGTAACTTCATAACACCGATGTCTACGTTTGGATGCATGAGCCGGTTATCCTCACCCTGACCGTACCGGTCTGGGAAGTCCAAAACTCACCAGCAGGCCTGCCGCCACGCACAGCAGGGCGATCCCAAAGACCACACTATACGCCGTCGTGCTGGAAGCCGTGGCGGTCAGCGAGTCGAGCAGGAAGCCGCCCAACACGGGCGTGAGTGCCACTACGCCGCCCACTGAGTTCAGCACGCCAATGTACATGGCACGATGGCGTTCCGGTGCGACATCGAGCGGATAGCCCTGGAAGCCCAGCATGCCCGCCTGTCCTACGGCATTATCGATGGCGAAAGCCGCAATGAAGCCGTCCAGTGCCAGATCGGGTAGGGTTCGGACAATGGCCGGCAGCGCCGCGATGGTCAGGGCCAGCAGGGGCGACAGCACCTGCAGCGCCACGGATAGCCAGATCACCGAACGGGTGCTGTGGCGGTCGCCCAGCCAGCCGAAGAAGGTGATGCCCACAATACCGCCGATCACGGAAGCAATGGTGAACACCCCCAGTGCTGCATCACCGAGATGCAATTGCTCGCGCACGAAGGTGACGTAAAAAACCGTCGCGATGACTTCCATCCCGGTCAGCACGCGTGCCAGCATCAGTCGCCTGAAGGTGGCGTCAGCGCGCACGGCGTACAGCAGGTCTTTGAAGAAGTGTGACTCGGCCAGCCGGCTATGTTCGACTTCAGACATGGGTGTTTCCCGGATGAACAGGATAGCGATAAAGGAGATCATGAAGCACACCCATGCGCAGATCAAAATGACCGCGTAGTTGGTGGGATACGGCAGACCGGCCGGGGAGAGCACGCGCTCCACAATCAATCCGGAACCAATGCCGGCCACCAACCCGATCAGCGTGCCTGCGGCGACGCTCCGTGCGCGCATGCGCGGGCTGAGTGCCCGGCTGAGCATGTCGAACCAGGCCACCCCAGCCAGCGAGTCACAGGAGTGAAAAACGGCGATGCAGGCGATCAGGATCCACACCGTCAGCAGGGGGGCGCGCGCCTGTGTAGCCAGGAGCCAGATAGCCATCACCAGGTACGCCTGGCGGCCAAACAGGGCGGCGCCGACCAGATATATTTTTTGACGTCGCTTGCCATGCACGATGCGCGCGGCCACGATCTGCGGCAGAAACCACGCCACGCTGACCATCATGGCGACGACACCCAGCAGCGCCTTGTCCTGGGTCATGTGGCTGGCCAACCCCACCAGCACGATGGTAGCCGGGATGAATGACATGCCGGTCATAAAGCTGAGGATGTCGGTACTAAACGCGATGAGGTTACGTCGCGAGTTCATAGCGACTGCAGGAGGGCGCCCTGGCTGCCCACGGTCGTCTGCTTCGGCGGTCTGCAACGGTGCTGGTTGGGTCTCTATCATGATTCTTCTATATGAGTGCGAATGACCCGGCTGGCGCAGGCAGGCCTACTATACACAAACTTTATTCCTGTGTCATTCACGAGCCTCATCCAGCGCCTCGCGTGTTTCGCGCACCAGCCAGAACAGGAAGAGCAATGCGGCTACGTCTTCGGCCCACCACCAATGGAAGAGTGCGTTGAGGCCGACGCCGAGCAGGACCGTCCCAGCCATATAAAAACAGGTGAAGGAACTGGCCGCATCCCCGCGGAGAGCCCCGCTGCCTATTCGCGTAGCGAGGCGTCGCTTGGCAATGCCGAGCACGGGCATGATCAGGAAGGCGGCCGCGGAGATAAGAATGCCAGTCGGAGCACTCTCCAGGTGAGTGCCGGTCGTACCGGTGACGCCCATCACCAATCCGTAGACAGCGGTCACGAGCACGTACAGGCACAACAAGGCCAGGCAGATCGTCACCAGCCAGGCCGCTCGCCGCTCCGCGCGTTTAACCAGTGAGGCAGACTCTCCGCGCATTTCAACAGACAGACGCCATAGCAGGAACACGCCACTGATCAGCTCGATCACGCTGTCGATGCCAAAGGCCATCAGCAGAGCGCTCGAGGCGGCCACACCCGCCCCGATGGCGACGGCTCCTTCCACGACCATCCATAGCGTCGAAAAGACTTCCACCCAAATTGCAGCATGCACCGGTGCTGCGTGATTGACCTTTACATTCATTGCCGAATCTCTGTCACCCTCTATCGCACGCGGTGAGCATTGTAGCAAGCCTGCTCGTGTGTCGAGTGTTTGCTTTTGCCAGAGCTTGACAGGAGGGACACCTGGCATACACTACGTTCGAGCGATGAAGCTCGCTTTCGCGGAGGGTGCGATCCGCGAGAACTGTCGGAGTGACTGATAGCTTCTACCGGTTCAGGAGTGGTAGGAGCTTTTTTTATGCCTACCGCCAGGGATGAGGACAAGAAACGTGATGCGGGCAATGTATGAACCACTGGCACAGTTTGCGGCAGGTCTGGGTCGGGGCAAGCGGCACGATCCTGCACGTCAGTATGCGGCCATCGCGGCTACCTTTGTGCGTTGGGTCCTGTTGGGCGCTATCAGTGGGGTACTGGCCGGCCTGGCTTCGGCTCTCTTCCTGGTGACGTTACGTTGGGCGTCGCGCGTGCATGATGGCGCTCCCTGGTTGCTGGTGATACTGCCCTGCGCTGGAATCGGCATCCATCTGATCTACTCCCATGCAGGCGGCGCCACCGAGCGCGGCAACAACCTGCTGATCGAAGAGGTGCATCTGAATCGCGCAGATGTGCCGCTACGCATGGTACCGTTGAGTTTCCTGGCCCCGGTCGTCACACTGATCTTTGGCGGCTCCATTGCCAGCGTCGGTACCGCTGTACAGATGGGCGGGGCGCTGGCAGACTGGCTGGCGCGAACACTGCACCTGACCAAAGAAGAGCGGCGTGTGCTACTCATGGCCGGTCTAAGTGGTGGGTTTGGGTCGGTGGTTGGCACACCGCTGGCCGGCACGGTTTTTGGCATGGAGGTGCAGAGCGTCGGGCGCATCCGCTACGAAGGGCTCGTGCCCTGTCTGGTGTCGTCGACGGTGGGGTATGGCATCGTGAAGGCGCTGGGTGCTTATGGCAGCCAATACCCACAACTCGCATCCATTCCTTTTGATGCATGGCTGGTGATGAAGGTGGCACTGGCGGGGATTGCGTTCGGCCTGTGCAGTTTGCTGTTCATCGAGTTCACCCATGCCACGGGCAGGGTTCTAGGCCGCGTCACTCACGGTCGAGGCTGGCTGCGGCCCATGCTGGGCGGAGGCGCCATCATCATCCTGGCAGGGGTACTGGGCACGCAGACCTACCTTGGCCTGAGCCAGCCGCTGCTCACTGCGGTGTGGGGTGGTGCTGCAGTCGCCGCATTCGCCTGGCTGGCCAAACTCGTCTTCACCGGATTGACGGTCGGCGCGGGGTTCAAGGGTGGCGAGATCACCCCGCTCTTCATCATGGGCGCCACGCTCGGGTACGTGCTGGCGCCGCCCCTGGGTGTGCCGCCGGTCCTTCTGGCAACAGTCGGTTTCGTTGCTGTGTTCGCCGGCGCCTCCAACACGCCGCTCGCATCGGCCATCATGAGCGCGGAGCTGTTCGGCGGTGGAGGCTTCCTGTATATGCTGGTTGGGACGGTTGTCAGCTACATCTTCTCGGGACACCGCAGCATTTACTCGGCCCAACGCGTGGACACACCCAAGTTCATGTTCGAAGTGCCCAGGCGCTTTGCCGTGCGAGATATCATGACGCGCGAGCCTGCCACGGTATCGCCGAGTATGCCATTGAATGGGGTATTGGCGCTTCTGAACCAGCGGCAATTGAAATCCGTTGTCGTGCTAAGCGAGCCAAATGAGCAGGGCTCGCTTGTTGCAGGCATCATCTCCTACGGCGATCTGTTCCGCCGGGGCGGGTTGGTGCTGCAGTCCGGCGAGGTTGATCCCTTCGCCCTGGCTCGGTACCTTATCCTGGCACCAGGCAAAACAGCAGGCGATGTGATGACGCCAGACCCACTATGCGTGCACGATACGGCGTCACTGGACGAGGCCGCGCGCCTGATGACAGAACGGCAGTTGAAGCGGTTACCGGTACTGAACAAAGACCGTGATCTGGTGGGGGTGATCAGTCGTTCGGACGTCCTCCGCTGTGTGGCGAACGAAGCGCACCTGCGCATTGAGACGCCTCTGCTCACGGCGTTTGACCCGCATGCCGACACCTCGCGCGTGCGAGGCTGGATGCGCACGGACGTCGCAACCGTTCAGCCTGATGACCCGTTCGCGGTGGTGCTCGAACGCCTGGTGCACGATCCCGCGCGGCGGGCGGTGGTGGTGGACAACGAGCGCTGTGTGGTTGGCATCATCATCGACGCAGACCTGATGGACCGCATCAGCAGCCTCGTGGATGATGAGGCCAGGGCAGCCGTCCGGAGCTGGCTGGCGGGCGACACGAGTGTGGAGGTGTCGTTGCGCGACGAAGTCACAGCTGCCAATCTGATGTCGCCGGAGGTGTACATGGTTTACGAAGATGCGCGCCCCATGGATTTGATCCAGCACATGGTCGACCAACGGGTAAAACGGCTGGTGGTGGTGGACCGCGCGCACCGCCTGCTGGGTATGGTGGAGCGGCAAGACATGCTGCGCTTCATCACTGCCGGTACATAAATTGGAACCGCAACAACCTATCGATTACCACGCCCTGGTCGAGGCTTGCGGCCAGCCGGGTTGCGCCCTCTGCACACTGCTGCTGCGCAGTGCCAGTGGATTTCTAGACGCGCTATGGTTGTTGTAAATGAGGATAATTCGAACGGCGCCCATACAAGTCAAGCGGAGTCGTCTTGTTTCCGCCCGGCGTGTTGGCGCGTGGTTGACCCGCGAAAGTGAGCATGCCCCGGCTGCGGGTATGACCGGCTGGCCTATGAGCCGCTGTCGTTCGAACAGAAGCTGCTGCTTGCCGTGAGATATCCGGTGCAACTTGACCGCCTGGTTGCGATGCAGTCGCCAGGCTGGATGAAGAGTGCATCAGCCGAGCGGGTGTTCGCTGAGATACTGGCCTCCGAAGAGAGTTCCTTCGTAATCCGGAAGATCGCCTATGCTTGAGTGCGGATTGCGAATGCGCCGGGCCAGAAGCGGCTGGAACCGCTCGCCGCGCACGAACTGCCAAAGGTGTGACGGGAGGTGCGCGATTGGTCGCCGGGACAGTGATCACATAAAATCGAAGGCAGAGATACATGCATGAGCGACATAGCACGAACGATTCATTTAAAAAACGGTTCAGCCAGTATGTTGTGGGTCTGGGTACTAAACTGTTGTTGCTGACTTCGGACACAAGGCAGGCACCGCCATTCTGCCCCTGTTTCTCACAGTCATGGGTGCTCCGCCCGTGGCATGGGGTGCCATGGAAGCCTTAGTACATGACCTGCTCGATCTGTGACCGCGGATACCGTATGACCTGTAAGGGTGAATATGTTTGACGAGCGTTGGATCGATTTGCTGGTATTGGGCGGGGTGATCGGTGCGCTGACTCGCTCCCCTGCACTGATCGGGTTGGTGTTGTTGAGCGGCACCCTCATCCTGATCAGTCACCAACTGCGTCGTATCGCCTTGAAGGGAATCAGTTATAAGCGGACCTTCAACGAGACACGCTTCTTCCTGGGCGAAACCGTCATCCTGTCGTGCACGGCTGAAAATCACGGCCGCCTGCCACTCGTCTCACTTACCGTCTATGACAGTGCGCCAACGGGGTTCCGGTCCGCGCAGAACGACAGCCTGGTCAAGTACGCGGCGGGCGGGAAGCTGATCTTCTCGCATCAGATGGCACTGCTACCCAAGGGACAGACCCGCCGGGATGTGATGCTGCGTCCAACGCGACGCGGCTATTACGTCTTTCGCGATGCGGAGTTACGCGCGGCTGATATGCTGGGCATGTTCGAGGTGGACGGCGTCGCCGTGTTGCACGATGGTTTGATTGTGTACCCGCGTGTCTTCTCGCTGGAGGAATTGGGTCTGCCCACGCGCGAACCCTATGGCGCACTGGCGGCGATGCGTGGGTTAATCGACGATCCTGTGCGCGTCATCGGCGCTCGCGATTATCAGGTCGGTGATCCCTTCCGCCAGATCCACTGGAAAGCCACCGCGCACCGCGGCACGCTGCAGACACGCGTTCTGGAATACACCAGTGATCCGACTGCTCTGATCTTCCTGAACGTCGCGACCTTCGAGCAGGCCTGGCGGGGCACCGATCCACTGCGTTTTGAGTGGGCTGTGTCTGTGGCTGCCAGCCTCGCCACGTGGGTACACGAAAGCGGCGCCGTGGTGGGGCTGCTGGCTAATGGCAACACGGCGGACGCGCCCATGGCTGCACGCGTGCGGGCTGTCCGTTCGCCTGACCAGTTGATGCACATCCTGGAAAGCCTGGCCGTGATCGGCCCGTACACCCTCTTCCCATTCGAGCACTTCCTGCTGGATGAACAGTATGATTTGCCCATCGGCGCAACGCAGATCATCGTCACGCCGCTGTACTCTCCAGGTATTGAGGTTGCCCTGCGCGAACTGCACGAGCGGGGCCGGCGCGTCGTGCTGGTGTGCGTGGACCGCCAGGCGCCCGACCTGACCGATTTGCCCTTTCCTGCCTACCACATCCCGCCTTCCCCGACGATGCGTGTGATTGATGAGGCAGAACCATGAGCCTGCGGCGGGTGGCACTGGTGCTGCTGTTCGGGTTTACGGAAGCCTGCCTCATCACGCCTGTGCTGGTAGCGTTGCCGACGCCGCTGAGACCACTTGGTGGGCCGGTAGGTCTGGGTGTCATCTGGCTCACGCTGTGCGCCATGGCGGGCACGCGCCGGGCTTTAGCTGGACGCGATGCCGGACCGGGCGTGGAGCGAGCGGCCATTGGCCTGTGGCTGCTCGGTCTGGTGGCGGCCCTGATCGCACTCACTGCTGCGCAAAAAGGCATGCAGGCCATCACGCCATTTGGGTTGATGGTGCAGTTCGCCTGCGCGGCGCTGCTATGGTGGCGCGGCATCAAGTTGGGCCAGGCTGAGTTGTTTCCCGACGAAGCCCAGCAGCGCTTCCGCAACGGGCTGGTGTTATTCGGCATCTATGCTATCGCCAGTCTGCTCAACTCATCCTATGACCTGCTGCCCTTCCTGTTGCCGTTCCTCCTGGCCGGGCTGTTGGCGCTACCGTTAAGCTATCTGGAGCGAGTGGAACAGTCTGATGGCGGTCAGCATGTGGTGATGACCTGGCGCTGGTGGAGGTGGGTCCTGACCAGCACAGCGCTGGCACTGTTGATGGCCATTGTGATGCTGGCGGTGTTTACGCCCAACGTATTGAATCAGGCGCTGACCCTGCTGATCTCGCTGGTGTCGTTGCCTCTATTGGCGATTGGGTTTCTGGTAGGGTGGTTGCTCCAACTGCTCATGTCGCTCATAAAATTCCAACCAGCGAATTCCGTCCGGCCACTCAATTCACCAGTCATTCCCCGTCCGTTTCCACAGCGACCCCAGCAGGCAGGCAACCCGATCGTCATTAGCAACGAGGCGCTGTTCATCATCGTGGTGGTGTTGCTCATCGCCGTCATGCTGCTGATGGTGTTGACGACGGCGCGCGCGCGGCGAGAGCCCATCAAGGTACGGGTGGACGGCGGCGAAGAGCCTGTCGATGCAGAACCGGAGGAACAATCTGTTTTTCTGCCCCACAGGCCGGACCTGCGCCGATGGCTGGCCGGGATTACCGTGCGGCGGCTGTATGCGCGCATGGTGCACGAGGCTTCCAAGCGCGGATTCACGCGCCAGCCATCCCAGACGCCCTACGATTACATCCCCCAACTGGTTGTTGCATTCCCTGGAGCGGATGCGGACATCCGCCTGGTCACCGACGCGTATGTGGCAGCCCACTACGGGCAGGTACCGGATACAGAGGAAGAACTGGAATCAATTCGGGCTGCCTGGGAGCGCACACGTGTGGTGCCCCGTGCGCACAACAACCCGCCAGCAAACGATGACAAGCATGAAGGAACATGACAGCATGACACGACTGATCCTGGTACGGCACGGGCAGACCGAGTGGAACCGTGTCGAGCACTACCGTGGGCGCGCCGACATCCCGTTGAACGACACTGGCCTTGCGCAGGCTGAAGCCACCGGCCGGCGCATAGCGGTGGAGTGGGGACGTGAGGTGGTGGCTCTCTACAGCAGCCCCCTCACGCGCACGGTGCAGACTGCCGAGGCCATCGGCAGGCATCTGAAGCTGCCGGTGAGCCCCTTTCAAGGCCTGATCGACCTGGACATGGGACTCTGGCAGGGTCTGACCCCAGAACAAGTGCAGGTGAAGTGGCCTGAACTGTACAGAATATGGCACACTTCGCCCAGTGAAGTACTTTTCCCGGATGGTGAATCGCTGGCCCAGATGCAGTCCCGCGCCATGTCCGGGCTGCACGAGTTGATCAGGCGTCATGACGACCGCACCATTATCCTTGTATCTCACACCGATGTGAACCGTTCCATTTTGCTGGGCGTGTTGGGGCTGGGAAGTGACAGCCTGTGGACGCTCCGTCAAGACAACTGCGCCATCAACGTCATCGAGGCGGCGCCGACGCTGGCTTCATCGTCGTTCACCCTCGTGAGCATGAACGACACGGCGCACCTGCACGCGTGGGCCGGGTTTGAGCGAGATTACGGAGGAGCAGTGCATGTCACCAGCGTCAACGACCCGCAGTCAAGCTCGGATGCATGAGATATTAGGTTCGCGCAGTAACTCCACCGTCGAGGTGGAGGTGCGGTTGCAATGGGGGCACGTGAGGCTGGGCAGTGGTGCCGTTAGGTGCGTCCACCGGCGTGCATGAGGCGCTGGAGATGCGGGGCGGCCAAGCATTTCCGGTGCCGATGTTCAACATCCTGCACGGCGGCGTGCACGCCATCTGGCAGGGTGGTGGCAAGCGGAGGGTGAGCTACAGTGGCGACCCAAAATAGAAAGCCACTAAACGCGATTCGGTCGCGCCTGGAGGCTATCAACCGGCATTCCGGCGGTTGATTCAACAAGCGGGCCTCATCGCTTGTGAGCATTCCCGGTCATTTTATTTGTAGCGGCGCCTGGCATGGACCTGGGCCATAGGGGCTGCGATGTCAGTAATGGACGTGTACCGGCAGGCCATCATGAGCATGCTCAATGGATGAGTGGGGTGGCACGCCGCGTGGGTCAATGCGTACACTCACATCCGACAGGGTGACCACCTGGTGCAACAAGGCGTGCCGTACGTCCACCCCGATCTCGTGGGCCTGTGCGACAGAGAGTGCCGGGTCTACAGCGATGTCCAACTCGGCGTACAGCCTATGGCCGATCCAGCGCGCCCGCACGTCTTGCACATCCTGCACGCCTCCGACATGGGTGGCGGCATGTACAATCTCGCCGGCTATGTCCGGCTCGATGCCGTCGAGGGCGCGGGTAAGCACAGGCCGGGCCGAGTCCCACACCACCTTCAGGATGGCGAAGCTGATGGCCAGTCCCACCAGCGGGTCGGCCCAGGGGATGCCCACTGCACTCCCCACTGCTCCGACCAACACGGCCAGGCTGGTCAGCGCATCGATGCGTGCGTGTTGGCCGTCGGCGACGAGCGCGGCGCTGTGGATCTCTTTACCCACCTTGATGCGGAAGACCGAGACGGCCTCATTACCCAGGAACCCGATCAACGCGGCTGCAGCCACCACCCACACGTGCTCCAGGGGGTGGGGGTGAAGGAACCGGTCAATGGACTCGTAGCCGGCCACGGCGGCGCTGAAGAGGATGAGCAGCACCACCGCGATGCCGGCCAGGTCTTCAGCCCGTCCATAACCATAAGTAAAGCGTTGGTTGGGCTGGCGGCGGCTCAACCGGAAGGCGACCCATAGCGGGATGGCCGTCAGCGCGTCTCCAAAATTGTGGATCGTGTCGGCCAGGAGCCCTACGCTGCCGGTCAACGCAACCACTACCACCTGCAGGCAGGCTGTGAGGAACAATCCGGCCAGTGACCACTTGACCGCCCAAATGCCGCGCTCGTTGCTGAGGAGCGCCGGGTCCACCACGCCGTGCACGTGGTCGTGGCCGTGCGAATGATCGCCGTGCGAATGATCGCCGTGCGAATGCTCACTGTGCGAATGCTGTTCTGGGTGGTGTGCCTCTAGTGAATGAAGATGCTCTGGCATCAGTTTCTCTTTGTGTTTAGACCGGGTATTTTGCTTCACGCCGATCAACGGTGCCGAGTTCGCGATGACGGGGATCGACGAGAGCTCATGGAGTAGCGTGCCTTCCCCTTCGCATAGGGCTGTGCAATGGTGAGTTCCCGCCCGATGCGCGGGTCAGGATGGTCCGGCAGGTGGTGCAGCACGTGGTCCGCGTAGTGTTCTGCTTCGCGGAAGAGGGAGAGGAGGTGCTGGTAAGCCACAGAGTAGTAGATGGCGTTGCCCTCTCGCCGCGCCACCACCACGTGGCGGTCTCGCAGCAGGCGTAATTGATGTGAGACAGCTGACTCGGACACGCCAACCAGGATTGCCAAATCGCGCACGCATAGCGGCTGCGCGACAAGCGCATAGAGCAAGCGGGCTCGCGTCGGGTCCGCCAGTGCCTCGAACGTCGCCACGATCACGGCCAGCACCTCATCCGCTGGGACGGCCTTGCGGGCCTTCCCCAGCGCAGGCGCGTCAATCGGCGCGAGTGCCTGCTGCACATTCGATTTCCGGTTCATGACTATCTGAGCAGTTGTTCAGATAATAAATTGGGCGACGCCGCGTGTCAAGGTCCCCTCAGCACTCTGCCAACCTGGACGAAACCTCCTCGCCGGTGAGGGGTCGATTCCGTTCATGGACCTGCCGGGAAGCAGGGTTACCCGCGCGCCATTTCCGGCCTGGGCAGGGTGAGGCTGATCAGCAGTCCGACGCCCACGCAGAGCGCGGCCGCACCGAACATCAGCGCGTAGGCGGCTGTGGAGCCCAACGCCGACACTGTGCGGTCCAGGAAGATCCCACCCAGCACCGGCGTCATCGCTGCCAACCCGCCCAGCGTATTGAACACGCCCACGTAGATGGCCCGCCGCCTGTCGGGAGCGCGATCCAGGGTGTAACTGCTGAAGCCCAGCATGGTGGATCGCCCGATGGCGCCGTCGATGGCCAGGATGACGGCGAAGATGATCACTGCGACAGTCGGTGCTGAGCCCAGAAGACCTGGCCAGATGGCAACGCCTAACGCTGCCAGCGGGGCGAGGAACTGGAGGCAGGACGATGCGCGGATGACGCCAAGTGGCCCACGCCGGTCGGAAAGGGCACCAAAGAGAGCCACGCCCACGATGCCGCCTATGATATAGGCGACACTGTAGACGCCGATCACCGAGTCAGGCAGGGCAAGTCGATCCATGATGTACACCACGTAGAACGCAGCGGTCATGTTCTCCACACCCGTCAGCAGGCGCACGGCCAGCAGGCGACGGTAGACTTCATCGGAGTGCAGTGCCTCGCGGATATGAGTGATGAACGAACCCGCATGCGATTGAGCCAGCGTCTCGTCTGTCATGGGGTTCTCCTGCAGGAAGCCGATGATGACGAGTGAGGCGATGAAGCCCAGCCACGCGAAGACGAAGATCAGGGCGTAGTTCATGGGGAACGGCAATCCGCCTGGAGCCAGTACGCGCTCCACAATGAGTGCAGCGCCCACGCCTGCCAGGGAGCCGATGAACTGGCCGGTGGCGATGGTGCGGCCGCGCTGGCGCGGCGTGAGCAGCCGGCTCATCATGTCCCAGTACGACAGGCCGGCGATGGCGTCGTTGATGTTGAACGCCACCACCGCGCCGATCAGCAGCCACACGGTGAGCAGCGGTGGCTGAGCGCCCGTGAGCGCCAGCCAGAGGGCGAATAGCAGCATGGTCTGCCGGCCGATGATGCTGGGGATGATCAGATAGGGTTTCTGTCGGCGTTTGCCATGCACCAGGCGCGCCGCTACCAGTTGGGGGATCAGCCACGCCACACTCCATGACATGGCGACCACGCCGATAAGCACTTTATCGGCGGTGAGCGCGCTGGCCAGGCCCACCAGCACAGTAGTCGCCGGGATGAAGGACATACCGGTGGAGAACGTGATCGCATCGCCCATGAAGACGAGCACGTTGCGCCGCGCGTCCATGGAGACGGCGGGTGGGGACGAGGTGGACGGTGTCGTGGATGCGGCGATCTCGATGCTCGGTTGTACGGCCATGCTGGGTGCAATGGTACATGATGTGACGCCAAGATGACAGACTTCTTTAAGAAGTCTGACATCTTGGCGCCGAGCGGTGATACATTGTGCTCATGGCAAAGCAAAGAGCACGATCCAATAAGCCCCTCCGCGTTGGGGTGGTCGGCGTCGGGCGAGGGCAGACGTTTATGCATCAGGCTCCTCTGGTGGGCATGCAACTGGTCGCCATTTGCGACACGTGGGAGGAGCGTTTGCGCAAGGTTGGTGCGGAACTCAGCGTCGCGACCTATACAGATTACGACAAATTCCTGGCGCACGACATGGATGCCGTCGTGACGGCCAACTACTTTCACGAGCACGCGCCGTTCGCGATTAAGGCATTGCGCGCGGGCAAGCACGTGATGAGCGAGACATCAGCCTGTAAAACACTGGCAGAAGGTGCGGCGCTGTGCCGCGAGGTGGAACGCAGCGGCCTGATCTATATGTTCGCCGAGAACTACCCCTACACCGCGGCCAACATCGAGATGCGCCGGCTGGTTCAGGCTGGCGAAGTGGGCCAGGCGCTTTACGCCGAGGGCGAGTACAACCACCCGATGTCACTGGACGACACCCTGCGCATCTCGCCAGGCATGCGGCACTGGCGCAACAACCTGCCGTCCACTTACTATTGCACCCACGCGCTCGCCCCGCTGATGGCGGCCACCGACCTGCGACCTGTCTCCGTCAATGCCTTGTCCATCGCAGTGCCGGAGGGCTTGCGGCCTTTGAGCCCACGGCGCGGCGACCTCGGCTCGGTCATTCTGTGCCGCATGGACAATGGCGCGGTGTTCCGGCTGTTCCAGACCGGCGTGCCAGGGCACAGCATCTGGTATCGCATCCATGGCACGCGCGGGCTGGTGGAGCATACGCGCGGCCCGGGCTACTGGGGGCCGGGCCAGTTGCGCGTGGTGCACGAGCCGTGGGACCTGCAGCCCGGTGAGGTGGCGGAGCGCACCTACCTGCCGGACTTCCCGGACTGGGCGCACGAGGCCAGGCAGGCCGGCCATGGCGGAGGCGACTACTTCACCACGCACTATTTCGCTGAGGCCATCCGCACAGGCCGGCCGCCGTACCTGGATGTGTATCGCGGTGTGGCAATGTCTGTCGTGGGCATCCTGGCCTGGAAGAGCGCGCTGCAGGAAGGCGCACCTTTCGCAGTGCCGGACATGCGCGATGAGCGGCAGCGCCTGGCTTGCGAGAACGACCAGTGGTCGCCTTTCCCGGATGATGCCGGGCCAGGCCAGCCCTTCCCCAGCATCCGCGGCGATGTCAAGCCCAGCGCCGCAGCCGTGCGTCACGCGCGCAAGGTATGGAAGGAGATCGGCTATAAAGAGTAACCGCGACACGGCCAGTGAAGCGATGCGAGGTGACCGCATCCATAGCTTGGCGACCGGTTGGGTGGGTGCCGCCACAGCGATGGCTGAGGTGTGTGGATAATATCCCCACTGAAGTGTAGAGGTCCATCAGGAAATATGGGAAAGACATTTGCTGAGAAGGCGCTGGCTCGCGCATCGGGTCAGGTAAACGTAACGACTGGGCAGATCGTTGATGCGCGACCGGACACGATCCTCAGCCACGACAATACCGGCGCCATCTTTCGTCTGTTCAAGCAACTGGGCATTGAGCGAGTGAAGGACCCGGATCGCTTGTGCATCGCGCTGGACCACGCCGTGCCCGCGCCCACCACCCAGCACGCGCAGAACCATGCGGATGCACGCGCTTTCGTGGAGCAGCAGGGCGTGCGTCACTTCTTCGACGTGGGACGCGGCATCTGTCATCAGGTGCTCAGCGAGGAGGCCATGATCCTGCCGGGGCAGCTCATCCTGGGCGCAGACAGCCACACCACACACTACGGTTGGATGGGTGCTTTCGGTGCCGGCGTCGGCCGTAGCGAAGTGGCCGCGCTGTGGGCTACTGGCGAGCTGTGGCTGCGTGTGCCGGAGAGCATTAAAGTGACCCTGGACGGCGAGCTGCCGGCTGGCGTCACCAGTAAAGACTTCTGTCTGCGGTTGATCGGCGACCTGGGTGCAGATGGAGGGCTTTACGCTTCGGTGGAGTTCCATGGCAGTGGCATCCGCGCCCTCAGTGTGGCGAGCCGCATGGTGATCCCTAACATGATGGCTGAGTTTGGCGCAAAGAATGCCTACCTCCCTCCAGATGAGAAGGTATTTGAGTTCCTGAGTAAACCCCTGACTAGGAGATTGGAGAGTGGAGACTGGAGATTGCCCGACCCCAGCCAGTCTCTCATCTCCAATCTCCACTCTCTTGCTCTGTATCCGGACTCCGACGCGAGCTATCGCGCCGAGGTGCACTATAACGCTGGCGAGCTGGAGCCGATGATCGCCAGGCCGCACCGCGTCGATAATGTTGCGCCTTTGAGCTCCCTGAAGGGTACGCGAATCCAGCAGGCTTTTCTGGGCACCTGCACCAATGGCCGTCTGGAAGATATTGCCGCTGCGTGTGAGGTGGTGCGGGGCAGGCATGTCGCGCGAGGCACGCGTTTTATCGTCATCCCTGCCTCGTCGGAGGTGCTCAAGGAGGCCACACGGTGCGGCTACATCAGCATTCTGCTGGACGCTGGTGCGATGATTGGCGTGCCCGGCTGTGGCCCCTGCATGGGCAACCACATGGGCGTGCCGGCGATCAACGAGGTAACCATCAGCACAGCCAACCGCAACTTCCGCGGCCGCATGGGCACCCGCGAGGCCGAGGTGTACCTCGCCTCGCCAGCCGTCGTCGCCGCCAGCGCTGTCGCCGGCTCCATTGCATCCCCTCGCGACCTGTAATCCACGAATCTTCACGAATAACACGAATAAAGCTCCGCACGGGCTGGGGAAGGGTGCGGAGTTTCTAGTGCGGCACAGACGGTAAAGAGTAGGGTTACGCCTGACGTGGCTGCCGCTCCGAATGCGGTTGTCGATCCGGCGTGAGGATCATGCGCTTGTACTCGAGCTTGTCCGCTGCACCGAAGTTCAATAAAAGCCCCACGGTAAAGCCGCTTGCTTTCAGGTAGTGGATGAGTTGCGCCTGCTCATTGGTCGTGAGCTGTGGGAGCGCCTTGAGTTCCACGACGACAACGCCGTGAGCGATGATGTCAGCCACGTAGTATTTACGCAACGGTTAGTCGCGGTACGTAATATGCAGCTCCTGCTGGGGTTGGAAGGGAATGCCCCTGGTGGTCAGTTCGATCTCTAGCGCCTCCTGGTATACGGCTTCCAGGAAACCGGGCCCAAGCTCGTTATAGACCGCCATTGCTGTGCCGACGATCTTGAAGACTTCGTCCTTGTAGATGAGGTCTGCCATGTGCTCATTATGGACGTATTCGAAGGATTGGATAGAGGTATCTTTCCCTTCATTCGTGTGCATTCGTGAAGATTCGTGGATGACAGGTCAGAACTCGCGCTGCCACTTATGGCCGCCTTCGAGCATGATGCAGTCGCCGTCGATGAACGAGGGGCCGGTGAGGAGAAAGAGCACGACCTCGGCCAGCTGTTCGGCTGTTCCGATCTCATTCAACGGGCTCCGCTCACGCAGACTTTCCCAGCGCTCGTCGCTGTAGGACGGCGGCTTCAGGATGGGCCCGGGACAGATGGCGTTCACGCGTACCTTGGGCCCCAGCGCAACAACCTGCGAGTGCGTCAGGGCCAGCAGCGCGGCCTTGGACACGCCGTGCGCCGTGGCGCGCGTGCTGGGGTAGAACGCCCCCTCGTCCACGATGTTGATGATGTGGCCGCCCGCGCCGTCCACCATCGCCCGGCCGATCACCTGGCTCAGCGCGTAGGGGCCCTTCACGTTCACGTCCATGGCCTCGTCGAACTGCGCTTCGGTGGTGTGAAGGTAATCGGCATGCACAAAGCTGGAGGCGCTATTCACCAGGATGTCCACGTGACCGAAGTGACCCAGCGCCCGTTCACCCAGGTGCACAGCCTCGTCCCAGCGACCCAGATCGGCCTGTTCCACGGCCACTCGCACGCCCAGTGCCTCGATCTCGCTGGCTGTCTGTTGAGCTGCCAAAGCGCTCCCGCCATAATGCACCACCACGTCGGCGCCCTCGCGTGCGAGTGCCAAAGCAATCACTTTGCCCACCCGGTTGGATGAACCCGTTACTAATGCCACGCGGTTGCTTAGTTTCATATTGATAATCCAAGACCACCATGAGTGTCGCGTGAAGTATACTCAGCCGGGTCTCGAGGAATATGTGAGCCTTGCCGGCGTGAACGGTGTGGACACGAACTGGAGTAAGGATAATGAGCTTGCTGGAGCTTCCTTTCATTTCACAAACACGCCGCAACCACGGCCTGGAGCATGCCACCATACACGTTCTCAGCGAGCACCTCCCGACCTTGCGTGTGGCTGGACGCTCGCAGCCGAATGGTTTTTACCTCTATGGCGATCTGCAGACCGAGGATATTGAGCAGGCGGTGGACGAGGCGCTGCGGCGCCTGAAGGCTGGCGAGAGCCGGCTGGCGGTGCACCCAGGTTGCGGCACGAATCTGGTCGCGTCGGGGCTGCTCTCCGGTGGGCTGGCTTTCTTGATGACGCTCGCCTCCGGGCGACGCGCGCGTTGGTACGAGCGCCTGCCTTC
Source organism: Chloroflexota bacterium (assembly GCA_021788625.1). Classification (GTDB taxonomy): domain Bacteria; phylum Chloroflexota; class Anaerolineae; order J036; family Brachytrichaceae; genus CAIXPS01. The sequence continues at coordinate 10,827 of JAJYKL010000006.1, read as the reverse complement.
CGCCGTGATGGGCGGGATGGCGGGCATGGTGATTTCCAAACCCGTTGGCCCCTGGCTGCAAGCCAGGGTCACCACCTCGGCCGAAATGGGCCACCTGAGCGTGCGGCGCATTACGCGTAAGCCGGCTGGTCTACTGCCGGCGCATTTTATCGAGACAGCACAATGAGTGTCCAACTCCAGCCATCCGATTTCAGATAGGGATTGCTGTTCTGGTTGGGAGCAGTGCTGCGAGAAGCGCTGGCTGCAGGCCAGCGTTCACGAGCCAACCAATGGAGCTACATCCAGTGCAGGTCATGGAGAAGGACGCATTCCGTGCCGTTGTCGAAACCTATTGGCAGGAGCTCATGCCGCGTGCGGACGTCGTAGCGGACGTGATTCGGCGTGATGCCTACTTCGCGTCACAGTTCGCGTTTGAGGGTGACTCCCGGCGCCCGCAGTGGGTGGTCGAAAATCAGGAGCGTGTTGGCTTTGTCTCGATATCCATTGACCACGCTGCTCAAACGGCGTTCATCGAAGACTTTTATATCCTTCCCACTGTGCGCCGCAGGGGTTACGGCAGGGCGGCCGTGCAGACGCTCTACACCCAGCTCGATGCGCTGGAGATAATCCAGATTGACCTGAGCGTGCGCCGTGACACGCCCGAGGCGCTCGCCTTCTGGGAGGTGCTGGGTTTCCGCATCGCCTCCTACCGTCTGCGCCAATACCGCGACCTGGCTGCGCACCAGTCCTTTGTCGGGGCATTATCGTCGGACTTTGCAGCCCCGCCTGGCTGCTGAAATGTCCCGCCGACCAGAGTGCGTTAGTGGCCCGTTCGTGCTCGCCATGCTGGAGACGATGAGACCGATGGTCAACGCCGCGCTGAGAGCGAATGGGTCCACGTCCAACACCCTGCGGAAGGCCATGATCGCACAACCCTGCCCGTCATCACCAAACAGCGCCGTATTGCCGGATGACGAGTACGCTGCGGCTCATTGGTTTTTTTGAATACGGACGGCCATGTACTTCCTGCCTGGCAACTCCACGCGCATCCTCCCCGTGGCATGGGCTGTTGCCGTCTCCAGGGTCATGTTCCACGTGTCAATGACGTCGACTCTGTAGCTGCCTGCTGGCAAATTGAGGTTACGCCAGCGGGGTTGGTGCATGCCGAAATAGAGGAGGTAGTAGTCCTGGCTATGGAACCCGGCGGCCTCTGCGTTCCAGGACCCTTCGGAGATGATGCGGATCTCTTCGCCTGGCTCGTGGGGTGTGCCTGCGGACGAAGCCGCGGCAGCGGAGGAATCGTTTCTCACAATCGGCGTCAAAGCAGGGGCGTGTTCCATGACTTGTCGCAGGAAAGCGATGCGCGCCACACTCTGGCCGGTGAGCCGGCCGCCTTTGGACCACCATAGCTGATCCAGGTCGTTCATATACGTCTCACCATGTCCCACATAGCCACCACTGGTGAATCCGAGCCAAAAGCGCAGTACCAGCTCCTCCGCCGAAAGGTCACCCCAGGCCATGAAAATGTCGCCCTCGTAGCCACATTCGTCCACGACCACCGGCTTGCCGTACTTTTTGATCCAGGCAGGTACGGTGGCCAGCGCATGGCTCTGCACACTACAGTGCGTTACCCAGGACTTGCCGTGATCGTAAAACTCGTGGCAGTTGTGGATGGAGCGCAGGTGCTGATAGGGGTCGAGCTCCTGCACCAGTTGGAAATAGTGATCCCAATCGGCCATCGTTCGGTCGCGCATCAGGTCATATTCGTTGGCAAAGGACCACCACAGGTTGCGATAGGCTGAAAGCCGCGCTACAACGTAACGCAGATAACGGTCATTCACCTCCGCGGGCATGCGATCAAAGCCCCACGCGCCAAAATCATAGGGATGAAAAAGAATCAGGTCTGCCTCGATCCCCCACGCACGCAGGTCGAGAATGCGTTGTTCCAGATGGCGGAAATAGGGTGGGTTGAAATGAGTGAAGTCCCAAAAGTCAGGCGGTTCGTGGGTGCGGTAGGTGTTCCGCTGCGCCCAACTCCACGTACCGGTTACCTGGCCGGGGAATGGGTACAGGGGTGGTTCGTTGTTGTTAAACGTATACCGTTTGGGAAAAACGCACATGCGCAGCTTGTTGAACGGTGCCTGGCTCAGGGTCATTAACGTTTGCGCTTCCAATTCATCGCCCTGGAGATTCCAGACATAGCAGGTGGTGCCGACTGGTGAATAGGGGGTGCCATCCGCATAGGCAAAATGGATCGTATCGGCCACACGCACCGGGCCATGGTTCATGGCGGATGTCGCGGTACACATCAGCGTGCCGCGTTGTCCATCCAGCGCGGGGGTGTTACTGCGCGTGACGAACTCCCACTCTCCTTCCTGGTCGGGCATCAGCCGCACTTTATAAATTCCATCGCCATCATAAAAGCCATGCCCCCGCACGCGGTGCGTGCCATGGGTGAATTCGGCTTCGAGCGTAACCTCCAGAAAGGGGTTGCCCGAGTCCGGACCCCGCAAGGCCAGTTCGAAAGTGTCCCATTTTTCAATTTGTGCAGGCATGTCAAACATCTCCTTTAGGTCTGGCACCCGTATGGCGATTCGCCGTTGCCGGGCCGAAGAGGAGGATCCATCCGGCCGGGCCTATGAATAGATTATAATAACGGAATAATTATTCATATCCCTCATGCAACATTCTGAACGGCTTAACGACCACGAGATACAGGCCCGGGCCAGCGCCATTCGCCGGCTCACGCTACGCATGTTGACCCATGCACAACTGGGACACACCGGCGGTGATCTCTCTGTTATCGACATCCTGACCACCCTCTATTTCGGCGTTCTCGACGTGGACCCGCAAGCCCCGGACGCTCCCCAACGGGATCGCCTGATTCTCAGCAAGGGCCATTGCGCAGGTGCCCTCTATACCACTCTGGCGGTGAGGGGCTTCTTCCCCATCACGGAGCTGGATACCTTTGCCCAGCCGCTGTCGCGCCTGAACGGCCACCCCAACCGGGTCAAGGTGCCTGGCGTGGAAACCAGTACCGGACCCTTGGGGCATGGGTTGCCCTTTGCCGTGGGAACAGCTCTGGCCGCTCAAATGGACGCAGCGAGCTGGCGCACCTTTGTCATTACAGGCGATGGCGAGTTACAGGAAGGCAGCAACTGGGAAGCCGCGATGGCTGCCGCCCACTATCACCTGGATCACCTGACCGTCATCGTCGATCGAAACGGCCTCCAGCTGGGCGACACCACCGAGCACACCATGCATCTGGAACCCCTGGCCCAAAAGTGGGAAGCCTTTGGCTGGTCGGTCTGCGAGGTCGATGGGCATGCTATCGCCGACCTGCTGGACACCTTCCGGCGCCTGCCCTTGCAGGCCGGCAAACCCAGCTGCATCATCGCTCACACTCACAAGGGACAGGGTGTCTCATTCATTTGCGACCAGGTCGGCTGGCACCACCGCGTGCCGACCGAAGCAGAACTGGCCCGGGCCCTGGCCGAACTTGGCGAGGCGAATTCATGACCGGCTCGCAATCCGTTCAGGACCCACCTGTTCGATTTGACTGCCGCGACGCGTTCGCATGCCAGCTGGAAGCCATCGCTGCACAGGACCCCCGCGTGGTCGTGGTGGTAAATGATTCGGCGGGGTCCAGTCATGTTGAGGGATACCAGAATAAATATCCTGATCGTTTCATCAACGTCGGGATCGCGGAACAGGATATGATCGGGATTTCTGCCGGCCTGTCCAATGGAGGCAAGATTCCATTTGTTTGCAGCGCTTCCTGCTTCCTGACAGGGCGAGCTCTGGAACAGATCAAGGTCGATCTGGCCTATTCCTTCGCAAACGTCAAGCTCTGTGGGATGAGCAGCGGTGTGGCTTATGGCGCCCTCGGCCCTACCCATCACTCTCTTGAAGATGTAGCCTGGTTACGCACCCTGGACAGGATGACCGTGATCGTCCCGGCCGATCCCCTTGAAACGGCACAGGCCGTGCAGGCTGCATACGAGTATTGGGGGCCGGTTTTCCTGCGCATCAGCCGCATGCCTGTTCCCGCCGTCCATCCTGCAACATATCACTTTCAAATTGGCAAAGCCAGCATCCTGCGCGAGGGCCGCAACCTCACCATCATCAGCAACGGCACATTGCTGCATGTGGCCCTGGCTGCGGCTGACCGCCTTGCTGTGGATGGCATCCAGGCACGCGTGATGAATATGCCCACGGTCCGCCCTCTAGATCAGGAGGCCGTGGCATCCGCAGCCCGTGAGACCGGTGCTCTGCTCACGTTGGAGGAGCACAGCATCTACGGTGGCCTGGGTGGCGCTGTGGCCGAGGTGGTTGTTTGCCATCACCCTGTCCCCATGCGCATCATGGGATTCCCCGAGTTCGCTCCCACGGGTTCGGCCGAATTTCTATTGGAGCACTATCACTTGACCCCGCAGGGGGTTTGTTCCGCAGCACAAGACTTGATCAGGATGAAATAAACATGGCACGAGCAACCTTGGGCGTGATTGTGGGCAACCGGGATTTCTTTCCGGATCGGCTCATTTCTGAGGGACGCGAAGATATTCTCGCTTTGTTCCGTTCCATGGACATTGAGCCGGTTATGCTGGAGGCGGCGGAGACCAAGCTGGGATCTGTCGAAACCTATGCCCATGCCAAAGCCTGCGCCGATCTATTCCGCCGGAACGCTAACCGGATCGAAGGCCTCCTGGTGACCCTGCCCAACTTCGGTGATGAGAAAGGCGTGGCTGATACGGTTAAACTGTCGGGGTTAAATGTCCCAATCCTGGTGCAGGCGTACCCCGATGATCTCGACCGGCTGTCGGTTGAGCGGCGGCGCGATTCTTTCTGTGGCAAGATTTCGGTCTGCAATAACCTGCGCCAATACGGTTTTACTTTCACATTGACGGAGCACCACACCATCCACCCCTCCTCAGACAGTTTCAAGACTGATCTGGAAAAATTCATCGGCGTGTGCAAGGTGGTCAATGGATTACGCAACGCCCGCCTGGGTGCGGTGGGGGCTCGTCCTTCCGCCTTCAATACGGTCCGCTACAGCGAAAAGCTGCTGCAGCATAGTGGCATGAGTGTTACAACCGTCGATTTTTCTGAAATTCTTGGATTAGCTGGCTGTCTGGCCGACAATGACATGCGGGTTCAAGCCAGGCTGCGCGAAATCACCGGCTACGCACGCGCCAACAGCGTGCCCCCGCAAAGCCTCGTGCGGATGGCCAAACTTGGCATCGTGCTGGACGACTGGATGCAGGAAAACGAACTGCAGGCCAGTGCGCTGCAGTGCTGGAATTCGCTGCAGCGGAATTACGGCATCAACGCGTGTACGCTCATGTCCATGATGAGCCAGCAACTGCTCCCTTCTGCATGCGAAGTCGATATCACCGGCGCGGTGTCCATGTACGCGCTCCAACTGGCTTCGAACACCCCTGCGGCGCTGGACGATTGGAATAACAACTATGGAGATGATCCCAATAAATGTGTCTTTTTCCACTGTGGCAATTGGGCCAGGTCGTTCCTGCCTCACGTGGAGATCAGCAATGCGCCAATCCTGGGTACGACCCTGGGCGTGGAAAACACCTACGGAACGGTGGTTGGCCGCACACCTGCTGGACCGGTCACATTCGCTCGTATTACGACGGATGACATCAACGGCATGATCCGAACGTACGTCGGCGAGGGCAACTTTACAGATGATCCGCTGGATACTTTTGGCAGCCGCGCCGTGGTGGAGGTGCCCGATCTACAACGCCTGCTGAAGTACATTTGCAAAAATGGCTTCGAGCACCACGTGGCCATGACGGCAGGCCACGTCGCAGAGGTACTGGTCGAGGCCTTTGAAACCTATCTTGGCTGGGGCGTTTATCGTCACGGGTATAAGCAGTGATCTCATGATGGGACCTGATTGACCGGGTTAGGGCGCCACGTCCCACTGCATGGCCGGCCTGGCACACGACACGTCGTTGGACAAGAGTTTAAGGTGGACGATCCATTTATTCTCGCTATTGACCAGGGCACTTCCAGCAGCAAAGTCTCGCTGGTCAATGCTGCTGGTGTTGTGGTCCGGGAATCTGCCCATCCGGTGCATGTCCGTTACCCCCAACCTGGTTGGGTGGAACAGGATCCCGCCGAGCTATGGGAGACCGCCTGCGCCGCCATGCAGGACGCCCTGCATGGTTACCAGGACGCCAGGTTGGCGGCCGTGGCAGTGACCAATCAGCGCGAATCGACCCTGGTGTGGGAACGCAAAACAGGTCGACCGCTCGGGCCCTGTATCACCTGGCAGTGCCATCGCTCTGCCCCCTTTATCGCCAGGTTGCGCGAAGACGGACTGGAAGAGCGCGTGCGCAGCAAAACGGGACTGACCCTCGACCCCATGTTCGCCGCCGGCAAAGCCCGCTGGCTGCTGGACCACATCGCCGATGGCAAGGTGCGCGCCGAGTCCGGTGAACTGTGCTTCGGCACCGTCGATGCCTGGATGTTGTGGAACCTGAGCGGCGGAGCGGTGCATGCTTGCGACATGACGAATGCCTCACGCACCCAGTTGTTCAATCTACACACACTGGATTGGGACGATGAATTGATCGAGATCTTTGGCATCCCGCGCGCCATCTTGCCCGCCGTGTATCCTTCCGGGTTCGTCTATGGCCATACCCGACAACCCGGCGCGCTCCCTGAAGGGGTTCCCATTGCTGCCATGATTGGCGACTCGCATGGGGCTTTGTTCGGTCATGCTGGTTTCCTCCCTGGGACAATCAAAGCCACCTATGGGACTGGCTCCTCGCTGATGATGCCGATGCCGCGTCCCATCCTGTCACGGCATGGGCTGTCAACCAGCATCGCCTGGAACTACCAGGGTGCCACGTATGCCCTGGAAGGCAATATTTACGCCACCGGAGCAGCCGTCGAATGGTTGTACCGGTTCCTTGGCCTGCAGGCTCCCGGCGAGATCGAAGATCTGGCCGGGCAGGTGACCCACCATGAGGGGCTCTACTTTGTTCCAGCCCTGGTGGGTTTGGGCGCACCCTATTGGGACATGCACGCCCGCGGTTTGCTGGTGGGTATCACGCTCGGTACCACAGCCGCTCACGCGGCCCGCGCTGCCGTGGAGGCAATCGCCTACCAGATACACGATGTGTTCACAGCCATGCAGTCGGACTCGGGTCAATCACTCTCCGTGCTCCTGGCAGATGGTGGCGCGAGCCGCAACGATTTCCTCATGCAGTTCCAGGCCGATATCCTGGATCTGCCAGTGGTGCGCAGCCAGATCAGCGACCTGTCTGCCCTGGGGGCGGCTTATCTAGCCGGCCTGGCGACGGGCGTCTGGTCTTCGCTGGACCAGGTTCAGAACCTGTTTCGCCCACACGATCGATTTGAGCCGCACATGCCTGCCAGCCAGCGTGCGGCCCTGTTGGAGGGTTGGAGAGATGCGGTTCGCCGCTCTCTGTCTGCCTTGTAGTGTGGACGCATCGCCCGGGCTACCCAGATTGAGCCTTCTTTTAAGTGCGCCATTTCGTTATCTGTTAGCGGAACGTTGATGTAATGATCAGGAGTGTCCCATATGGCAACCGTGGATGAACTCAGACTGATGACGAAAGTGGCCAAAATGCATTACGAATGGAGCTTGAATCAGTCTGAGATAGGCCAGCAACTCAATCTATCGCAAGCCACCATTTCGCGATTATTCAAACGCGCCAAGGCAGAAGGCATCATTCGTATCAGCGTCAACGTCCCCGTGGGGGTCAACTCCGATCTCGAAGAAGCATTGGTGAGGAGATTTGGGCTGCGCGATGCCATCGTCGTCGACTGCATCAGCGATGATGAAAATCAGATCGTGCGTGATCTGGGCGCGGCCGCGGCTTATTATATCGAGACAACCATTCACAATAACGACATCGTGGGCATCTCTTCATGGAGCTCATCGCTTCTGGCTTTGATCGACTCGCTGCATCAAGTGGTCGGTAAAACTGGCATACGGGTGGTGCAGATACTGGGAGGAGTTGGCAATCCCTCTGCGGAGGTACATGCCGCGCGATTAACCGGGCGCCTGGCAAGTCTGGTCCATGGCACAGCTGTTTTTCTTCCGGCACCGGGTGTGGTGGGCACTGCAGCCGCTTTAAGTGTCATGCTCAAGGACCCTTACGTTCAGGAGGCCATGCGCCTGTTTGATCGTGTCAACCTGGCCCTGGTTGGAATTGGCTCTGTTCAGCCGTCAAAGCTGCTTCACTTAAGTGGGAACGTTTTTTCCAGAGCAGAACAAGGCTTTCTACGCCAGCACGGTGCGGTTGGCGACATCCTATTGCGTTTTTTCGATGAAAACGGGAAGCCGATTGAGAGTGCCTTCAACAACAGGGTCGTCTCCATGCCGCTGGAGCAGTTACGACAGGTGGAGCGTAGTGTGGGAGTGGCCGGCGGAGCCCGAAAATATCGAGCCATCCTGGCTGCATTGCGCGGGAAGTACATTAATGTATTAATCACCGACGCTCATACGGCGAGCAGGCTGGTGAATCAACCGGTTTTACATTAACGCTAGCCCAGTCGGACCTGGATGATTTCTATCGCGGGCAACCACTTGGCCTGCAAACCCGCCTGCCATACCAGACAGGTGCCATGGCTTGCTTAGTTTGTTGGATGCAGGCTCAACCCACCCGTGTCGCCGTCTCCACTCAGCTTTTTAAGCATGCGCCGTGCATCCATATCGCCAGGGTCGGAGCGGGCCGCCAATTGGAACGCGGCTATTGCTTCTGCGCGCTCATCGCGGTCGACGTAGATGAGCCCGATGTTATAAGCCGCGCTGGGAGCGAACGGGTCCACCTGCAATGCCTTACGGAAGGCAGTGATCGCGCGGACCTGCTCGTCATCGCTGGCCAGTAGCGGATTGCCCAGATAGGCTGCGCCCAGGTTAATCCACAGCCGAGGATTATCAGGATGCCGCTGCACGGCCTCTTCCAGGACGGGCACAGCCATTTTGTGCCAACCTGCCATGATGTAGGCGCTGCTCAGGTTCAGCGCAGCATCCATGTCGCCGGGTTGAATTTCGTGCGCCCGCTTTAGTAGCGGCAGTGCTTCCTTAGGCTTGCGCTCTTGCAGCAGCCGCGTGCCCGCTCTCATTTGCTCACGAAATTGCCGATCGTGCCCCCGCTTCAGCCACTTCTTTAGGCGCTCTTCCTCCAGGTCATGCGAGTCATGATTGTGTGGGTTGTGTTCGCTGCGATTGTTGCTCAAGCCATCACCTCTGGTAATCACCGGGCGATTATAGGCGAGCCAGATGAGTGTGCGCTAAAAGACAAACTGACCCGATCCACCCTATTGTCGTGTCAGGCGCCGCACGTCGGCCAGGGAGTGGACGGTGGCAATAGCGCGCACGAAATCGCCCAGCGAGGCGGAGTGCTTGCGCAGTGCCTGCACAGCCGGGCCAACGGGATCGTTGCCGGCTTCGGGCGATCCGCCTGGTTGGGCGTTGTACGCTCCATAGAAGGCGAAATAGGCCTGGTTGAGTTTTCGGATCTCATAGCCGTGCTGCACAAAGACAATGCGGCGTGCGTCCATGTATGACTCGGCCTGGGTGATCTGGCCGGATGCCAGCAATTGATCCACGTGGACACGCGTCAGGCGCATCTCCGCATTGAAATCGAACTCGGGCGGCCGGTTGATGGGCGGTGTGGTCTCCGCTGGCGGCGTTGCAGGTTGCGGCGGTGCGGGTGGTGGCACCAAATCGGGGTAATAGCGCTGCAGGACCCGCTGGCCGATCTCGTGCTGCACGATGACCGCCGTCGTCTCGTTTATTTCGCGCGCCACCGGGTCGTCGTCATAATGCAAACCGACGTAGCTGAAGTAGAGGAAGTTGTGCGTCCACTCGTGTGCTTCCGTCTCGATGGTAAAGTCAAGCGATGAGGACTCAGGCAGCATGGTAGGGTACGCGCTCAGCCCACCGATTGGAGTTATCAGAGAGGATACGTTGAACCGTTTATCCACCGCATCCTCAATCGGGCCGAACTGATCCACCGTGAGTCCAGGGATCAGTTCGCGCTGATCGATGCGCTCGATCTTGTCGCGCCGCGAGATGATCAGCACATAGGGTAGTGGAGTGAAGCGGAAACGCAGGGGTGGTATGACCTGTCCGCCCACGGCAAAACCTTCTTCGGCGAGGACGCTTTCGACCTGCTCCTGCAGGATTGCCTCTGCCAGATTTTGTCGCACGGCGATCTGAGCACGCAGCGCATCGCGTTGTCTGCGTAGTTGAGCGCTCGCAGAGAGGGGATCTTTCACCGTTGGGTCCGTGTACAACTGGCTGATCTGGCCTTCCAGATTTTGTTCGTCGGCCACCCGTTGCATAAATCTGCGCACGAAAGACACCTGGTCAGCAAGACTCATGCCATTCTGTGGTGCAGTCAGCTCGATGCCGATCTTGGCCAGTGCTGTCCGTGTTTCCCAACTGATGAAGTCGTATTCTTTGCCAGCCAACATGCGGTCCAGCACCGCCTCGCGGCCGTATGTTTGTGCTACGTCAGACGTTACCAGGCAGAGCACCACGGCCATAAGCAGAAACTTGGGCAACACCTCGTGAAAGCTGTAGCTCACAATCTGCCACAAACTATCCACAGTTGTCCACAACTTATTCACATGTAGCTCTCGATCCATGCTAGTTCTGCTCGTCTTTTTTGATCCAAGATATAGGGGCGTATCGTGAGCTGCGGCTATATATTGGAGAAAGTGAAGATTAGGATAAGCTTAAAATAAGGTTAAGTAAAATGACTATCATACATAACCATCACGGCCTGTGGACAAGTCGAATGCTTTCTGGGGATAAGCCGGAGCAATTGTGGATAAATTGCGTCA
>JAJYKL010000073.1 GCA_021788625.1 Chloroflexota bacterium | reverse complement strand
GCCGCAGCCATCGAGCAATCACCCCATCGCCAGGGCCAACCTCGAGAACGTTGGCACCAGGCGGTACCCACTGGGCGATGATGGTTCGTGGGTTGTTATGGTCTTGCGGGTTGAATGTGCCGCCATACAGCTTATTATTGGTCATCGCCTGTGCGCTCTCCGCGCGTCATTCGGGAATGATCCGACAGTCACCAACCGCATGCCGGATGCCCAGAATGCTCATTTTATACCGCGCGATGACATGGGTAAGCGCATCAGTTGCCCATACGTCCTGCGGCGTTCGTCATCCCGTGTGAGGAACCACCGAGGCATAAGGGCCAGCACAGTGGCGAGCCTGATGAGCGCCTGTCGCGACCGCGGATAATGACGAGCGCAGAAGGTATAAAAACCGCGGTACATGGTGACGGTGCGATCGCCCAGGGGGCTCTGGCTCTCGAGGTGTGTCACGACGGCGTGCGGGTCGAACATGACATGCCACCCCGCTGCGCGCATACGCCAGCACCAGTCCATGTCTTCGCCGTACAGCCCTGGAAAGAGTTCCTCGTCGTAGTAACCCACTTGTCTGGCCGCCTCGGCGCGCACGACGAGGCAGGCACCGGTCAACCAATCCACACGGCGCAGGCGGTCGTGCGGGCCGGCCAGGTAGTACCATCGCCCGGCGAGGTGGCTGCCTTTAAGAATACGGATGAGCCCTGAGGCCTCGAGGAAGTGTGTCACCGGGGTCGGGAAGTTCCGGCATGAGGGTTGTAGACGCCCGTCGGGGTATACCAGCTTGGGGCCGCACACGCCGGTGCGTAGGAGCCGATCCATGCAGCGCACCAGTTCAGACAATGCGCCGGGCTGCACTAACGTGTCCGAGTTCAGTGGCATCAGGTAGCGCCCGCTGGCACGCGAGAGCATCTGGTTCTGGTTACCGGAGAAACCTAACGGCATGGCATTCTGTAGCACCGTGACACGTGCCTCATCGGCGGAAAGCGATGACAAGGCTCCGATGGTCTCGGCGTCGTCGGGTGTGTTGTTGACGACGAACACCTCAATGGCTAGCCGGTCCCGGCCGGCGAGTACGGATCGCACACACTGCAGAGTCAAGGTGGGGGTATGGTGATTGATGATGCAAACGCTGAGGTCGCATGTCATAACACGATTGCCTGCGAGGCGGTCATAGCGATATCCACTCGTACTTCACGCGCCGCAAGAGGGCGGTAAGGATGTAGTACATCTGGCGAACGTGTCTGGACAACCTGCAACGCCCTTTTACCGTCCTCCAAGGAGTTCGCGCGGTAGCATCCATCAGACGCAGCATAGAGTGCAGGCGCATGTAGTGCATGGTGCATTCCTCGGCTGGCCAGGAGTGCACGGGGGCAACCATTCGTCCGTGCTCAGCCTGGACGGTGTCGAGTATCACCTGCGTACGCACCTCGTAGGTATGGTGCTGGAGTACGACGGCTTGCCCGGCGCGGGTGATGCGCTCGCGCTCGTCATCGTGGGTCAGGTAGTACTCCACTTTCGCCAGCAACTCATCCTGGCCCTCGTAGGTTACGTAGTGCTCGCCCTCGTGGAGCAGCTCTGTCTGACCGTTCGTGTCGGAGCGTTCGGTCAACAATAGGGCGCCCGACGGCGGGACCTTAAAGAATCGCATGTTCAGGATGCGGTTCGTGTGGCTGATGATAAACACTATCTTGCTTTGGCTGTACACCCGCGCCATGTCGTGCAGGTAGGTGGGACGTCGGTAGTCGTTCATCTTACATCGCGATTCCAGGGCGGCGAGCATGCGCACTCGTACCGTGTGCGAAATCGCGTTGATCTGCCCGACGAAGCCGACGTCGTAGGTCCGCTCACAAGGCTGCTCCTTATGAATATCAGGATCACAGGCCAGCGGTATCCAGTGAACCGGTAGGTGATCGCGATATGAACTGAACAGCTCGATGGCGCCCTTGTGGGCCACACAGAGGTAATCAAAGAGGGGCGCCAGCACGGCCGGCATTGGTTGACCAGGCGGATGCCCGGCGGCCAAGCGTCGATGAGATATCCGACGGTCGGGATGCTGAGTCGTTCGAGCCCACGCGGGGCACAAGGAGCGAGCCCCCTGTCGATGTACATATACAGATCGGGCGGCACGGGCAGGCCCTTGACGGCTTCAGCCAAATCCATGTCGGGCGCATACCCTGGGCGGCCGTGAAGCTCCCATGGCGTGTCGACGTATGTAATGCTGTGCCGTCTCTTGAGCACTTTCTCCAGATAGATGGCTGTGGTTGCCGGGTAATACCCGTAGCCGAATAGGATGTTCGTCGCCCTGCACCCCGCAGCAAAGGGCAACGCGTCGCGGTTGAGGCGTCGCATGACCTCCGCCACCCGGTCAGCAGGTACGAACAGGCCGTTATTGACCTCGGTTGTGCTCAACGTGGTGACGTCGAGTTCGGTGAGCTTGACGGCATCATCTTCATGGGCACTCGTTTCGATGCGTAAATCCTGATACCCATACTCGGTGAAAAAGCTGACGATGTCTCGACAAGTGTGGCCGAAACGCTGCTGGAAAACCTCAAACAACTCACATATGACGATCGGCAGGGTGCTGCTAATGTGCCCGCGTGCACCGTCCAGGACGTCGATCTCGGCGCCTTCGACGTCTACCTTTATGAAGTGTATTGGTATCGCTTCGAGAACCCGGTCCAGCGTGTCGACCTTCACGACTTCGGTGACCGGGTCGCTGGTTTCGATGGGTTTTAGCGAGGCCAGCGACGGGTCGGAGGGTGACGTGTAGAGGGTGAGTGTTCCACGAGTGTCGCCTAAGGCCACCATCAAGCAGTCGAGTTTCTGCACCAGAGTTGGGTTGAGTGAACGGTTTCGCTGCAGACAGGCGAAGCTGCTCGGGTTGGGTTTAAATGCGTAGACATGGCGGCCGTATTTTGCCGCAAGTAGCACGAAATAGCCAATGTGCACCCCGACGTCGACGAACACCTGCTTGGGCTCAAGCAGGTGGCGTATCAGCACGCTCTCCGCTTCGTTGGACAGGTCGTGGTGGAAGTAGAGATATCGAAAATACGAGACAGACAGGTCGAGCTCTACGTTGACGTCGCCGTCCATCACGATCTGCTCAACCGTCGAGTTCGGGGCGATAAGTCGCCCCAGGCCGATCCCACCACCTACCTTCCGCACGTAAGGAAACCGCAGCCCATAGGTTCGTAACACGTGGCGGAAGAAAGAACGGAGCTTTAGGCCAACATTCACAACGCCTCCCACGGTTATATCAACAGGCGCCTGATCAAGCAGGGTAGTATAGCCAACATGCGTCTGAGTGGATTGTTTGTTACCATATGTGCGTCATCCAGAATCAGATCTAGCATCTGTAGTCGCGTGTAAATATGGTGTCGTGCCGCCATTCGCTGCTCCTGGTCAGCTTGGCGCATCGGCGCAGCCTGAAGGAGGCCAGGGCTCGCCAGTGTGTTGAGGATCTGCTGTGCCCGATGTGTGTAACTGTGTTGCGTGACTGCGCGCTGGTGCCCAGCTTGTGCGACCTGGCAGCGCTCGCTCTCGTGAGTAAGATAGTAGTTAACTTTGTCAGTAAGGTCCGCGTCGTCTGTGTAGACAGCTATCTCCTTGCCAGGTTCATAGAGCTCTAACAACCCGTTAGCGACGGAATCCGTGAGCACCATGGCGCCGCATGCGGATCCCTCAAACACGCGCATCGTTACGTCGCCGGCGATGCTGGAGTTGAATACAATCTTCGACTCGCTGTATATCTCACCAACCTCCTTGGGCGTGTAGCTACGGAACACGTCGTTCGTTTTAAACTGTTGGGTAATAAGCTGCAACCTTCGGGCTCGCGCGGTATGGCGATGTGAGCGCGACATACTGCCCACGAATCCTACGTCGTAGATACGTTCCAGACCGTGGTCGTAGTGAACGTCCGAAGCAGCGGCTAGTGGCAGCCAGTACACCTGGTCGTGTCCGACCGCGCGGCGGTATTGCGGTAAATAATCCTTCTGGGCGATGAAGACGTTGTCAAAAAACCTAGCTGCGATTGGGCGCCAGTTTCCAAGGTGCACATCAATCAGATACCCTACGGTGGGGATAAAAAGGTCTTCAATCCCGATTGGGAAGTAGCGACCTGCAGGATCTATCCACACAAAAATGTCAGGCGATGGATGAAGGGAAGTGACTATCTGGTTTATAGGAACCGAACTGTCATAACCCGAGCTGACTGCGGTAGGTAAGCCGACATATGTCACCGAGTGGCCCAACTCAAGGAAGGCACGTTCAAAGTGATAAGCTGCTGCATGAACGAACCTGTAATAACCTAATACAATATGCATCGTCTTGTTGCATGTAACGCTGTAGACCTTACATCCCCCGAGCTAGGATATCGATTACCATGCGAGTCGCATTGGTATGATTTATATGAGTGCAATCCTGCGTGCATATCATTTTGTGGTAAATCCTAATCGTGCTGGTTATCTGATATGACCAATAATGCACTGGGTTACATTAATGTATCGTACATATGCGGTAGTTGATAAGGCATACACGATCTTGCCATTTGATATGTCGATGATATGTATTATCATACGTCCTCGTTGAAGTGGCTGTAACCTGGTAACAAACCACCCACTTCTCGCCAGTATAATGTGGTAACTAAGCGTGGTTTTTACCATTCTGATAGTGATGTTGTCTGAATTGTACATTGTATGAATCTTGCTATATCAAACGCCGCCAAGTCGCATGTATACTCAAAATGTCAGATTCCTTTGGAAGCCAACTGTTTTCGAACGGATTGACCACAGCTAGTAACTCGATAACACTTGTGCCTTGCAACCTAAGGAAAACACCCCAATTCTAGGCTGGACTTTGGCCATTCATTTTGTTCACTCTGTTCAAAAACACCGGGAAATCAGGCAATTTCGATATTAGGGGTGGAGTTTCAGGCTGTCTATGACGAGACCAACATGCCAATTATTTACCTTACTGCGAAAATAGCCTAAATATCAATGGTTGGGCATATTTGATGGTCAATTGAAATGGCCAAAGACCAGCTTAGTGTCCTGGAACCAACTATTGCCAAAAGCACATCCTGGACCAGCTTCCACTCATGCGTAGGAGCCTCGGTGGTTTTCTGCCTCCCTTGTATGGGTAGCTTCTTCACACGGAACAGAATGATCGGTTAGTTGGCCAGCTCATGCTTGCAGCGGTAGTCCTCGGCTTTGTTGTATGAGAGTGTGATGAACTAAACGGGCAACGTATGTAGTGTTGCTTTGCTGGTTCAAAGCTAGATCAGCCATTACTTCTCGCGGTTCGTAATCTCGTAATGATTATGACATCTGCGCAGTGGTTGAGGTGTTTGAACTGAGCCTATCTATATCGCCAAGGAAAGAGGAAATGGCGTCCATATATAAATAATACCGCAACCGCGTGTTACTAAATACGTTGATACGGCTGAGTGTTTTTACCAAGATGTACGGTGTGCAGCACTTATGTGCATTATTACTAAGCAAAGGTGCGTACTTACGGTACGATCACGTAATGGAGTAGACTTTCGAATAGCCGACTCAAAACGCAGTGTCTTCAACAAGAGAGGTTACCGAGTTTGGCCAGTGCTCCGCTCAGTTGCGAAAAGCCTGATCGAGTACATTGGTATGTCGCAATCCTAATATTGCTGGATAATGTGGCAGCTATTCAAATAGGGAAATTGTTTCTGTTATCAGTGAAGTTGTTTACAATGCCACCTTCGCTATACACGTTGACGCATTTATTTCACTCCACGTCAGTAGCTTGGCATACCCAACACTCAGTCAGTAATGCATCACACGGTGAAACACGCGTAACGTTTGCTGTCCATGTTGACATAATCCAATAACTCAAATCCCATCTGTAACAACATCTGTATAAAACCGGTCAAGCAGATCGGCCAGATGCCTCCAGTCAAAGATTGTCTCTGCCACGTTCCGAGCTGTCTGTCCCATTTGTTCACGCAATGATGCGTCTCCGAAGAGTTTCTCAAACGCAGCCTTGCACTCAGTAGCGGTGTTCACAAGTAGCCCCACCCCATTCTGTTCCACAATGGCGCGTACATCCCCAACAGGTCCTGCTATCACGGGGCGTCCCGCTGCCAGGTAATCCAGGAGCTTGTTTGGAAGCCGGCCGCGGTCTGCGGTGGTGTCCGTCATTGGGATGCAAGCGATGTCGATACTGCCCAGGTAACGTGAAACGTCGTCGTCGTTGATGAAGCCGGTCTGCCATAGGCGGTCGCCGATGCCAAACGATTGCGCGAGTGAGCGTACATCGGGTACTGAGGGCCCGATGGCGGTGAGCCACACGTCGGGCATGTCAACCAGTGCGCGCATGATCATTTCCAGCGCTGGTCTGGACAGACCACCAATGTAGCCAACGGACAGTCGTGTGGCAGGGATACCCAGTTCCGCGCGCGCCTGAGATACGTCCGTGCGTTGAATGCGGTCGGTGCGCGCGCCTGTGGGGAGATAGATAACCCGCTCGGGTTTACAACCAATCGCCAGGGCTCGCTCGAGCAGCACAGTGGAGATGGTAGTCACTCCGTCGGCCCATCGCTTTGACGCAACCTCCCACCATGCCTCGAAAGCACCAACTGGAGGGAGTCTACGCTTCACATCATTCAGCCCACCAGGCCCGCCCCACCAGTCTGACCAATCCGCCACCAACCGGGCTCTGCGTAGACGTCCACCGAAACCAGCGAAAGTTGCGTTAGGCTTGTGGTCGAACATATGGACGATGTCATATCGATGGATAAGCGCGTGCACAATACGGTGCAAGTTGTCGAGTGGACCATATCCGTTCCCACCGTTGTTCTGCCCCCAATTAGGCAACTCACCTATACGCACTCCGTTTACCGTACACCAGCGAGCACGTACGCGGAGGGTTTGTGAAACCGTCAGTAAGGTGACCTGGTGACCGCGTTGAACCATACGTTCTGCCATAGGCATGGCGCGGTAAAAGGTGCCAGCATAGCGATAGTTGTGGTTCAAGTAGAGTATACGCACGAATCAAAGAGCCTTGCCCGAAGCCATGCGCCAGATGTACGCTATGCGTTCGCGTGTGGCCAAAGGATGGAGGATATAGGTGGTCCCGAAGAACACGATACTCACATATGCCGCCTTGATGACCAGACGTAACGGGACAGCTAACATATCGATAGGGGTGTAGCGGTTCGCAAGCACATAACCGACCAGTATGAACGCTGAGATTAAAAGTGGTAGTCCGACCAACGACTTGAGCTGAACATGGATCTCTCTGGAGAGGTAGCGGTATACCAGCGCGATACCCGCTAATACAGCGAGGCCTACAGCAATGCACGTGCCGATCGCTCCGAAAGCCAGTGTAAGTGGCACGCCGCTGGCACCTAGCACCAGCACCTGCAGTACGGTGAAGCGGGTGGTTAAATGTGGTTTACCCACCGCAATCAGGTAGGAGCCAGCGTTCTCCCACAAAGGGCGCACTGCTGACGCGAGCACCAAGATGCGTACGTATGGCACGGCTGGCAGCCAACGGTCTGTATAGAGGAACGTGATTAAGTCTGGTGCGGTGATAAAAAGGACGACAGCGAGGGGGAGAGCAATAGTGGTGATCGCCCACAGCATATAAGACATCATCTTTTCAAGGCGCACCTTGTCGTGCTGCAGCTTGGCATACGTGTAAAATCCCACACGAGCGCTCAAGCCGTTAAACAGTAGCGCCGGCCACTGTGCCAGGCGATAGCCACGATCGTAAAAGCCCAGAGTCGTAACACTGACGAATGTTGCGACCATGAAGTTATCCATTTGTGTGAGTATTCCACCTGCGAAGAAGGACAAGCCGGTTACCACCCCGAATCGCAATAGCATACGGGCAAACAGCTTATCGAATCGCAGGTGCACCCTTAGCACCCGGTTTAGTTGCTCACGCAGCAACCACGCACCTACCATGAAAGAAAAGACGCCTACTACCATGTTCTGTGCGACCAGAGCCCAAATCCCAGCACCTTTCATTGCGAGCAACACCGCTGGAGCATAGGACACCACGTTTATCACAATTCCTGGCAGGCTGGTCTGAGCAAAGCGGAATTCCTTCTCCAGGAGCACACCGAAAGTAGACGCCATATTCTGCAAGATGGCGATTGCGGATAGCACGAGTGTGATCTGCCGGATAGATGTGGGCAGGAATGGCAGTGCAATCAGGGTGATAACAAAACCGCCCAGAGCCGCCAGAAAATCCATCGCGACATAAGTGCTAAGGCCTTGATCAGAATTATCCTGTGAGTGGGTGTACGCATAACCAGTACCCAGTTTGGGTTGGACTCCGAAGAGGGTGATGAAAAAAAGTGCATAAGCATAAGTGCCGAACACATCTGGGGTAAGTAGACGAGTCAGGACTATATTGATGACAAAGCCAAAACCCATATTCCAATACGAGCCCAAGGTGACCCACATACTGCCGCGCACGACGCGAGTTGCGAGCGGAGCTGTTGTAGGCGCGGAAGATGAGTCGGCCATGTCATTCATACGCAGGGTTATGATACTTTACATGCACTCGCGTGTGTATGGTGATGTATAAATACACCTTGGAGCTGTCCCAATTTACACCGAATGCGATTTCATTGCACCTGGGGATGACCTGCTGGCTGCCTGTCACTGGTCCTAGTTGTTGGGTTTTGTATGGTAAATAATAACCCAAGTGACAGTACAAAAACAATAATGGTGCAAACCGCGAATAACGAACGGTAGTTTACCTCACCGATCAGTGTGTACAGAGGCAATATCCATACCGATAGGACGGCAATGGTCAGCACGTAAAGCACGATGGTTTGTTGACCAGTCAGTAAGAAGGATGAAAGGTGTGATTTTTTCTGAGTCTTTGATCGGAGCGCCAGTATGACTACGAAGAGCATACCGACAACCCAGTCATGCCACGCATGGTAGATCAAGAGCAGACCCCAGAATGAAGCGATGCTTATAAGCGTCTGACCCGAAAGATCGTCCATGCGCAGCATTGGTCTACTCCGAAACCACACTATGATCCCTATAACAGCCATTAAGGTCATAATGATCGCTACTATGTAGGCTACCATCCCCCATCCTAAAGCAAATAAGTGTGTTGCAAAACCAGCCGTTTGCTGCGTGGTGACGATGTTCCATCCCATAATCAGGTTGGTTTGTGCGACTAGAAATAGGTTACTGTGTGTGAATAGTACTATAGCTAGAAGTCCACCAATCTGCGTGGCCACGCAAATGAGTAGTGCTTTGTATTGCTGGCGGTAAAGGAAATATACAATCATAGGGAAGGCGAGTGTGAACTTGGATAGTGCTATACCGAGAAATATTCCCGAGACGACCGGAGATTGCTCAATCACGAGTAAAGCTGCGAACATTAATGTAACGATTATGAGACTGGTCTGGCCGAGCTCGAGAACCTGGCGGGTTGCCAATAAGCATAAAAAAACCGCAAGTAATGCGACGCCTCTTAAGCTGGTAAGTGATTCACCGTTCAAATGAAGAAGTATCCAAACATAGATAAAACCCAGCAAAGTATTAATCGCACCCCAAAGAATCGACGCACTTACCCAAGGTATAAGAGAAAGTGGTGCTAGCAACAGAAAAAGCGGCGCTGATCCAGGGATATAGGAAATATCCCATTTCATAGGTAATGGTTCTCCTATTTGCGGGGTTGCGGTGGCGCTGCTGGCATTGATGGCTGTTACACGCGGTTTTTCGCCTCTCATTACAGCTGAGTAGGGTTCCTGCCCCTGCCATAGGAACTGGCCGCCATACCAGAACTGATAGAAGTCTACCCCCCACACTTTTCCATCGAAGCGGTGATCAACGTAGTTTTTGTACCAGATATGTCCAATCGAAGCGATTGCGGCCATGAGAAGTATGCAAACAAGCACAATCTGCCATATCTTTCTGGTCCCTATGAAAGCTAGAACTCGTTTATTGCCAATCATGTCGCTTAGACAACTTTAATTCCTTCAACTGGAAAAGCACACTTCCACTCACCCACCAGTGTTCCTGGGTAGTGTTTAGCCAATAATGCTGCATAATCTCGCGCTGCCTGTTTATTCCTCGCGACCATTAGAGCGAATCCACCTCCACCTGCGCCAGCAAGCTTTCCTCCATTCACGTAAGGACGTGCCAGGTCAAATAGTGTGTCGATGAAGGGATTCGTGCACCCCGGATCCATTCGCTTGTTGACCTCCCAGTGGTAGCCCACCAGTTCTCCGAACGCAGTGATATCGCCTTTTACCAAACAGTCATGCATTTGTTGCGCAAGTCTGGCTATTTCGCCGAGGGACTCAACAATCAGGGGTACACGTGCCATCCAGCGGCTCATCATCATGCGTAGCAGGTTCTTTGCCATACGTTGCTGACCTGTATAAACCACCACCAGTCTGCCAGCGAGTTCGTTACTGATAACTGGATCTAGTTGTAGAGGATCATAGCGGATCACCTGTGGTAGGCCTGGTGCTGTGTGCACGAGTTTAATACCGCCTATCAAGCCTCCCACCTGGTCCTGCCATCCTCCGCCTGTGGTCATCATCTGTTCAAGCGCCAATACCTCATCGAACAACTGTGCTTGCGGCAGAGTTTCACCGGTGAATTGGGCAAGGCTCGTTAGAACCGCGCCAGCAAGAATAGAGCTGGTTCCCAAGCCGGAACCGCGTGGGATGCAGGTCTGCGTGCTGACTAGTATCCCACTTCTGTTTTCGCGCATTAAGTCGCTGACCGGGCGGTTGGCGTCACTGCTGGCAGGGACGATGCCACGTAACACCAGTGCAGCCTTGTGAAGAGCAAATGGATCGGCTGGGTTGGCGTAGTCCAGTAGCTCACGAACATACTTTGGCTCTATTGTTGATTCGATATCGCGACTCTGAAGCACCAGCCGGGGTTCGTCAAGTCTGGTTACCTCCGTCACGATTGGGTAGCGCAGCTTCTGTTCGCTGGGCTCACTAAGCAGCAGTGCAGCGTTTAGAACCGTCCCGCCGCGCTCGATAGAGTAGGGGGGCGTATCTGTCCATCCGCCGCCGAAGTCGATGCGTGCAGCGGTTTCTACACGAACGGTGGCACTGGTGGCCTTTTGGGCGGCCACAATGGAGCCTGCATGCTGGACAGTGGGTCGTGTCGATCCCACAACGGAGGCTTGCACCATCTGCGAGAGTGCATGAAAGGCACGGTCTTCATAAGACTTGTTACCATCGGCGATAGCCAAAGCCTGGTAACAGCGTATACGTACGAGTGGTTCGGTCTGCCTGACCAATTGATCGACGAGCGCACATCGCCGGGTTATGGACGGTGCCACTGAGCCCAGCAACACTGTGGCCTCAGTCGCCTGTTGCTCATCCAGCACAGCCTGCAAAAACCGACGCGCGGCAATATAGTCCTCAACCTGACTCACATCAGTCAGCACAGCTTCTCCATCGGCGCTCGCGAAACTTTGCTGCAGGCTGATACGTGGCATAGCGTACCACTGCGATCTCATTGGAGCCAAACCCGAGGGTATCTGCAGTAACTGTGCCAACCGTAAACTTTCGTCGCGGGAGGCACATATTGGATATAACTGTGCGTTCCACAGTGACCGTGATGGTCTGTCAATACCAGGCCAGATAGCATCGGCGTGTACCCCTGCCTCTGCCAACCACTCTGCCCAGGGTCTGTTCATGTAAGTAGCCGTGGGATCATCGATAACGCGCTTTGGGTCGTCGAGCATCCCGTATATGCGGGTAGCATAGCCATTCGGGAGAGCTACTTGGTGGACGATGACATTAGGCTGCAGTTTTAGAGACTCAGCAGTGTGCGTGTTGGCGACGACTACCGGACCTTGCCACGAGAATGGTCCTGAAAGTTGGCTGTCGGTAACGAGTGACGGATCGCCTGTAGAGGTTAGCGTACCTTCGAGTGCAGAGTTTATAAGTGTCACGCGCGCTGTATCCGGTTGGTCAGGTCCACTCAATATAGAACCAGCCTGTGAAACCCAGCCGCAGACCATACGCAAATCCGGATCAGCGGACACGGTTCGCCAGTATTCCTGGCTAGTCCCGAAGTGGATAAACATGGCAGGCTGCAGCGATTCCACAGTGAATGGAATGTCATGTAAGCGTGTCCAAATGTATTCACGAGCGGCTCGGACATCAGGGGTAGCCGGGCCATCACTTGTATCATTCAGATAGTCTGAGTACGTCGTTGCCTGTGCCATCGGGAGCAGCAGATCACCGTACAGGTTCAGGACAGAACCATCAGCTGGACCGTTCATATTGTCCATACGGCAGAGGCGTGCGATTGACCTGTCTTGCATTAGTTCAGCGAATATCTGAGCAGTGGGGACGTCTAGCCATACCAAGCCTGTGTCAATCTGCACTAACCCATTAGGGTCAATAGCTTGGAACTGGTTCAGACGCTGCATCGAAGGTTTATGCAGGTAAGCTCGCACGCGATGTATGCCGTGTCCTTCTGCATATACACCATGACGTGTCCCCATTTCCATTGGTGCCGCGATAGCTACCCCTGTGACACCAGCTCGACGTAGAGAAAGCTGAAGGTGGTCGAATATCAACAAAACATCGCCGCTGGCGATCAAAACTCCGGGAGTAAGTTCCATCGCCAAACCGCTCAGACTGATCAGGAACTCGTCGAAAACGGTTGACGCACGTCCATCGGGAAGTTCCCGCGGAACACGTGCGAAGAGTTTGCCAGTGATTGAGCAGTGTGGTAGCCGGCGTGCGTCACCCCCAGAATGGATAATCAGCACACGCTTTTGTCCGATATTCGAGTCATGTTCCTTGAGGAGTTGCAGAACGCGCAAAGTTGCGGCTCCAGAACCAACACGCTGACCAGCTGGGTCTGCAACCACTTGAAAATGCGTGTGTACGGGCAGTTGCTTAGCTTGGGCGCGCCATTCAAGTTGTCGCCGGTACATCGCTGCCTGGCGTTCGTCGCTGGCGGTCAAGACACACTCGTCCCATCCACCTCGAGTGGACGGCTGTAGTAAAGCAAGGTATTGCTGCCAGTCATTGGCATACGTCTGGCGTAACAGTTCTGCGTTACTAAACTGAGTCATTGCGTGGAAATCGAACTCAGCTATGATTCCATCTTCGGTAGTGTAATAGTCTGCTGCCCCTGGTACTTGCCCTTCTTGTCCTTGTAGCTGCGCTCGCATTCGCTGTCCGCGCCAAGGAAAAGGAGCTGCGAGATACCCTCATTAGCATAGACTTTAGCCGGCAGCGGCGTGGTGTTGCTGATCTCCAGCGTCAGGTAGCCCTCCCACTGCGGCTCCAGTGGCGTGACGTTCACGATGAGCCCGCATCTCGCGTACGTTGATTTCCCTAAACAGATTACCAGCACGTCTCGCGGCACCCGGAAGTACTCCACCGTCCGGCTGAGTACGAACGAGTTCGGCGGGATGATGCACACATCGCCGGTGAAGTCCACGAACGAGCCCTGGTCAAAGTGCTTGGGGTCCACAATAGCTGAGTTGACGTTGGTGAAGATTTTGAACTCGTTGCTGACGCGGATGTCGTAGCCGTAGCTCGAGAGGCCGTAGCTAACCACGCCGCTGCGAATGGACTCCTCGACGAATGGCTCGATCATGCGATGTTCCAATGCCTGCCGTCGGATCCAGTGATCTGGCTTGATTCCCATGTGTATGCCTGTGGCTTACATTTTCTCCGGTGCGCTCATTCCCATTAAAGCTAATGTCCTGGCGAGGGTCACTCGTGTTGCCTGCACGAGTTTCAGGCGCGCTGCCGTTACCTCCGGCGCTTCGCCCAGCACGCGACAATCACGGTAGAAGGCGCTAAACGTAGTGGCCAGGCTCTGCGCGTAGGTAGTGAAGTGATGCGGCTGCAACAGTGTCGCCACCTGTTCCACCACCTCCTCCAGCTCCAGCAATTTCCGGATGAGTGCCAGCTCGCTGGGATGTTGAAACTCATATGAGCCGGGAAGTCGGGGGTTCGAGGCGAGGGCGGGAGTGGGTGAGGGGGCGGCTGCATTGGCTGGTGCCATTGGGTGCGTGTCACTCGACTCGCCTACTCCTGAGCTCGCCAATTCCTCTGCCTTGCGTAGGATCGAGCAGATGCGTGCGTGGGCGTACTGCACGTAGTACACCGGGTTCTCGTCTGACTGCTTCTTCACCAGGTCCAGGTCGAAGGTGATTTTCGTGTCGATCGAGCGCGAGAGCAGCACAAAGCGTGTCGCGTCGCTGCCGACTTCATCCACCACGTCGTCCAGCGTGACGATATTACCCGCGCGCTTTCCCATGCGCACTTCCTGTCCGTTGCGCATGAGCGTGATGAAACGGTAGATAAGCAGCACGATGCGGCTGGTGTCCAACCCGAGCGCTCTGGTGACGGCCATCAGGCGCGGCACATCGCCCTGGTGATCTTCACCCCACACGTAAACAGCCTTATCGAAGCCCCGCACCACCAGCTTATCCCACACGTAGGCGATGTCGCTGGCAAAATAGGTGGGGCGCTCACTCGGTTCGGGCACAACACCGGGCGACCGGATCACGACCGCCTGTACCTTATTCGATTTCTGATTTTCGATTATCGATCCTGCCGTGGCCGGTCCCACGTCGCCTGTCTGCTGGTTTCGGGATTCGCCCTTCCGGATAGGGCTGCCATCTTCGCTAAACCACAGCGCTCCCTCATGTTCGATGAGTAGGCCCTTCTCACGCAAGATCGGCAGCATGCGCTCAAAGAGACCGCTTTCATACAGACTCCGTTCGGAAAAGAAGTTATCAAACCGAATACCTACGCGGGCGAGTGAGGCGCGAACGCCATCCATCATCATGTCAATGCCCAGCTTGCCCAGTGCCCGGCGAGCTTCGACGCGAGGGTACGACAGATACCTGGTCCCTTCCCGTTCGACAATGAGCCGGGCTATCTCGACGATGTATTCTCCACGATAACCATCATCTGGGAATGGCTCATCCACCGCCAGGCGTTGTGCATAGCGGGCGTAGACACTCTCACCGAAGTGGCGAATCTGGTTGCCGGCATCGTTCACATACCATTCGCGCTGCACCTGGTACCCTGCCGCTTCAAGCGCGTTAGCCACGGTGTCGCCGATGACAACGTTACGACCAGAGGCCACTGTAAGCGGACCGGTGGGGTTGGCGCTACCATGTTCCACCTGCACGCGCTTGCCCGCGCCAATAGCGATGTTACCCCAGCGTTCCCCAGCCTCCAGGATGGCCTCCACCTGCCGGGTCAGGTAGTACGGCGTAAGGCGCAGGTTCAAATACCCGCTCACCACCTCGCAGGAAGCAATTCCATCCAGCCTGAGGTTCCTGGCAATACGCTGTGCGATTTGGAGCGGCGCCAACTTCGCAGGCCGTGCCAATTGCATGGCGACAGACGCCGCGTAATCAGCCACCTGGGTCTGGCGTGGGTGGTCCACAGTGAAAACGGGAAGATCAAACCGGGGTAAGTCGCCGGCTGCCTGGGCATCAAGAATGGCTTGAGCAATGTGATTCTTCAACTGGTCCCGGATCATGCAGCGATTATAGAGGATGGGGTATATTTCACACGCCAGATGTCCTTTGGCGTTGCACCTCGTATAGTGCCACGGACCCCGCCACGGATGCATTGAGCGACTCGACATGCCCACGCATGGGCAGCGAGATCAGCAAGTCAGCCTTCTCCCGGAGCAGGCGGCTGATGCCCTCGCCTTCGTTGCCAATCATCAGCGCCAGCGCTCCGCGCAAATCTGACTGATAGATGCTCGATGCGCGGGGATCGCTCTGCAATGCAGCGATCCAGATGTCAGCCTTCTTCAATTCATCCACTGTGCGTGCCAGGTTCACCACACGCGCCACAAGCATGTGCTCCACCGCACCTGACGAGGCATTGGAAACAGCCGGTGTGACGGCTACGCTGCGTCGCACAGGGATGATGATGCCATGCACACCTACCGCATCAGCGGTCCGGATGAGGTTGCCGAAGTTTTGTGGATCCTGGAGCGTGTCGAGTATCAGCAGGAATGGGCGTTCGCCGCGCGATGTGGCGAGAGTCAGAATGTCCCCGAGGGGGGTGTAGGGATAGTCCGATACTTCCAGCACTACGCCATGTGTATGGTCGGAGAATGCCTCCAGAACTCGCCGGGGTGACGTCTCCATGCGCACATGTAGATCATTGGTTAAATCAAGGATGTCGTTCAGAGTAGCAGAGTGGTGCGCTCCCTCGGCAACCAGAAGCCGGGTGATCTTTCGCCGGCCTGCCCGCAGGCACTCCAATACTGCGTGACGTCCATACAGGCGCTCCATAGTTCAGCGGATTGTAACGGGTATGCTTAAAGTGGCGTCGCCAATCACCTGCCCTTGCGCGTCAAAGGCGGGCATGCGACTGCCATCTGCTGGTATATACAGGCCAAAGTTGATCATGTACTCACCCTTGGGCAGATTCTTCGGAAGCAATAGAGTATGGGGATCAACTACCACATCACCTTTACGCCACCACAGAGATGAGAAGTGGTTATCAGCCGCACGCCCATCTGCTTGCGCCACCTTTTGGCCCTCCGAATTAAGCAGATGAACGAACACGGTGTAATCCTCGGTGAAATCTGCGGTCGCCACCCAGGTGATGGTAAAGGTAAGTGTATTGCCCACTTGACTGGTTTGAGTCTGTTGCACCTGTGCCAGGCTGAGCGCAGGGTAATGCAAGCTGGGGGAGGCGCCCGGCCATGCCAGCGCCCCTACTTCGTATCGTTGCCGGCCTGTAGGCGTACCATCAGGTTTAGAAGTTGGCATGAACTGCCGTGTCTGCAGGTTCCAGAAGCCCACATCGAGTAACAGTGCCGTAGGCAGCTGCTGTTCGAGCGTGACTGTATCAGCGATACGCAGACGATAGTGATCGGCGATCAGTTGACCCGGTTGCCAGAGCGATGTCTGGTACATTCCGCCACCTGGATACGTGTCAAGAAGATACAGCTCCTTATCAGTACGCCCATATAGCCGGATGAAGGCGCTGTAGTTGGTGTGCATTGACCGGAGCGCTTTCCAATACAGTGTCAGCCCAAACTCGTCTCCGGGGCGCACACGGGGCGTATCCACCGAATAACCTACCCACAGGATGGCGTCGCCGTAGCGTAGCTCGGTTTGACGGATGCCAGCCGGTAAGGGAGTGTCAGCGGCATAAACGACAGGTTTGGCATACGCCGGGCGGATAAAGACAAAAGGGCACGCGAAGGTGAGGCATAGCATGAATACAGTAATCCCCGCCAGCACAGTATGCGCGCCGAACCGAACGATGGGAGTCACGTAAGTTCTAAATGTCGTAAGGGAATCTACCAACCGGTACAATCCTAAGGCGATGAAACTTGATAGGATGGCGATCACCGGGAACAGCAACCGTCCCTGGCTGGCTAGCGTAATCGATGTCCAGTGCACCAGTGCGATGAAGGCCACGACGAATACGCCCAAGCATGCAAGCGCCGGCAGTAACCTCTCACGAATCGCCTGCCTCAGCCGAGTAGAATCTCCTGAACTGTTGGGCTGAGGTTCAGCGACATCGGTGGGTGGCCTGCGCGCACCTCGCAGTAGCCTGATTAAGTCGCCCACCCGTAACAGGAGACCCATGCCAGCCACGATGAGCAACGCGTCAAAGACGTGATAAATCCATTGGCTCATCGGGATATTGACGGCACCAAATAAACCCCAGTATGCCTCGCGGAAGCCACCCCATTCGCTGAGCAGTTCTCCCAACGACGGTAACTGTTGCCGTGCACCAGCGATGGTTGCCATCATGTCAGTACCGGTTAAGTCGCCGTTATAAAGTATGGCATTACGAACGTACCACCATCCTGCGATAGTTGCGACAAGGATGCCGGTTAATGCCAGTTTGGGAATAGGTCGTAGCAGGCCTAATCCTTCTCGCTTACCTACGCGCAACCACTCACTCACCCAGATTGCGAGGGGCAGCACGATCACCAGTGCCAGCGCCGATGACTTGGTCAAGGCATCAGCTGCCAGCAGCAGCCCCAACAATGCAGCATAACGCCAGGTAAGTCTTTGCTTGATGATGTGAATACCTGTGAGTATGGCGATGGACGATAACATGGCTGCGAGCGTGTCGTTGTTTACCGATGCACTGATGAAGACGAACATCGGGGTAAACGCGGTGAACCCGGCCGCGGAGAGGGCAGCGTACGGTGCCCACGAACGGTTGGGTGCCAGCTCACGCGCGACCAGGTAAGTGCACGCCACGGAGGCTGCACCCATCAGCACACCGAATAACCTTATGAGCTGCACAACTAAAACGGTGCCATGCCACGGATAGTTTTCGGCGGGCGTGTGAATGAGCTGGTTCCAGTTACTGGTGGTATCAGCGCGACCCAGGCGGGCGTGTGGGTTGAACTGCGCCAGGTGCATAAAGTCGGAACGGCTAAAAGGCCGTGCCACCAGCGCCATCAGCGCGTAGTAAAGCGGAGGCTGGCTACCCTCCTGCTCATAAAAACCATGCTGACTTGGATTCTGCACGGGCAGTCCTTTCCCCTGCGCCAATTGCTCCACCATGGCGTAGTGGCGTACTTCGTCCGATACATCGAGGAATGGAGTGCTCAGGCCATACAGAATACCGGCCGCTATGAAAGCTATCAATATGACTGGCAATAGGACGCGTCGCAGGAGAAGGATTGGTGTGGGTTTCATTGGCACATCGTGCCTATCATATACGATCTGTTCTATATACCATGATCTCAGCTATGAGTGTGCGGCATTCAGCCACTGGCAAGGCTGGTTCTGCACTGGAATGTGGACTTATGTGGTACGCAACCTGTCACATGGTGTGCCTGCTTTATACCCCCTAAAAAGCTGCGGGATATGTCAGTGTGGAACGTCTGCGGTACTAAGTGAAATTCCACGAATTGCCCCTCTGC
This sequence comes from Chloroflexota bacterium, assembly GCA_021788625.1. GTDB lineage: Bacteria > Chloroflexota > Anaerolineae > J036 > Brachytrichaceae > CAIXPS01. The sequence continues at coordinate 1,344 of JAJYKL010000073.1, read as the reverse complement.
ATCGGTTACCCGACCTGGTACTCTGACCTGCAGCTAGCGAACGCCTTGGCACGACACCACTTAACAATCCATTGGCAATTGACGCATATATGCCGGTATCACCAAACACCTGACAAAGTGTGTATCAACGCATATTGACCATCATGATAATGCCGCATACTGTATCTAATATAACAATATACGTTGTCAAAGTGTAGTTATTTACAACATTGTGGTAAGATTCACTTACTATACGTCGCATAACATTACTGTTGTTGGTACAAGTTGTTATTCTGGAGGACAAAATGAAACAATGGTTTACGAGCCGAAAATGGCTAGTCATTGTTCTGGTTGGCGTAATGTGCCTTCCGAATACCTCGTACGCCGCACAATCCAGCCAATCTTTCGCATCGACAAGCAGGCGGGTGAAACCAACCGGCAAGCTCTCACCACGTCTGACCACATTAGCTTCATCGACTCGATTGCGTGTTGCCAGCTCAGAAGTGCAGGCAAGAGCCGTTGGCCTTCCGGCGAAAGGACCAGGCAGCCTGCTTAACGATTCACAAGGCAGGTTGCTGGTTTACATTTCCATGCAGGATATATCGAGAGCGAACCTGGTGGCATTACAAAGGGCAGGCGCGCAGATTGTGAATGTTTCCGCACGCTATAAGGTGGTGACAGCTTTTATTAGCCCAGCCAATATGGGCGCTCTGGCTGCAAACGGAGCAGTAAGGGAGGTGAGTGAAGGTCTGGCGCCGGTAGTGCAAGGATATGATCCGCACTCGAATAGTCAAAGGGCCAGTTCAACCGCTGGATGCAATGCAATTGTCTCCGAAGGCGATGCGCAGTTACGTGCCAACCTGGCGCGATCCACATATAACGTCGATGGCTCTGGCATCAAGGTAGGCTTGTTGTCAGACTCATTCGACCAATCTACCAGTGCAGCGACCCATGAGAATGACGATATCGCGGCTGGTGAGTTGCCTGGCCCCGGGACGTGTGGTACCAGTACAGGCAATATCACTGCCACGGAGATTATCTCAACACAGGTCAATCAACTTACCATTGGCCAATCGGATGAAGGACGAGCCATGGCACAGATTGTGTATGACCTGGCACCCGGGGCGCAACTAGGTTTTGCATCAGCCTTCAATGGATTGTATGAGTTCGCGGATAACATCCACGCTTTACGCGACTGGGGGGCGAATATCATCGCCGATGACGTGTATTACTACGAAGAGCCGCTCTTTCAAGATGGCCCAGTGAGTGTGGCCATCTCCGATGTGGTCGGCTCTGGGGTGATGTACTACACCTCTGCCGGAAACAGCAATGCAGACCTAAATGGATTGCACGTTGCCTCATACG
>JAJYKL010000072.1 GCA_021788625.1 Chloroflexota bacterium | reverse complement strand
TGGAAAGCATGAAGCGTAGCCTTATCGGTGGCGCTGGTATATTCCACACGGCCCAGGTCGCGAAGGTAGACGTGCTCCGGACCTACTCCTGCATAGTCCAGACCTGCTGAGATAGAATGGGTATCGGCGATTTGCCCATCTTCATTCTGCAGCACAAAGGTGCGCATGCCTTGAAAAACTCCAACCCGTGCGGAGGTGTGGGTGTGGGATGTTGCATCCACGCTTGATAAACCTACCAGGCGCGCGGCATGTTTGCCTGTCTCGAGTCCAAGCCCACCTGCCTCGACCCCCACCAGTTTCACGGGATCATTTAGAAATGCCTGGAAAATGCCAATCGCATTGCTGCCACCGCCGACACACGCGATAATTACATCTGGTAAGCGGCCCGCTTGTTGCAGGATTTGTGCTCTGGCCTCTATTCCGATCACTGACTGGAAATCACGACAAATCTGAGGGTAGGGATGAGGGCCTAAAGCGCTGCCTATGATGTAGTAGGTGTCTTGAACATTACTGACCCAATCGCGGATCGCTTCATTTACGGCGTCTTTGAGCGTCCTGGAACCCGTATCCACACCGCGTACTTCGGCACCTAGCATGCGCATTCGGTAGACGTTAGGTTCCTGGCGGGCCATGTCTATGGTGCCCATATAGACAACACACTGCAGGCCAAGCAAGGCGCACGCAGTGGCTGTTGCCACACCATGCTGGCCGGCACCTGTTTCAGCGATGATGCGATGCTTTCCCATTCGCCTGGCCAATAGAGCCTGACCCAGGGCGTTGTTTATTTTGTGTGCGCCAGTATGGGCCAGGTCTTCACGCTTCAGATAAATCTGTGCCCCGCCCAGCGATTCGGTCAGGCGGCTGGCAAAGGTGAGCGGAGTAGGACGCCCGACATAGTTAGCCAACAAACCCTCATATTCCGCACGAAAGGCCGGATCATCACGCAGTTCATCATAGGCTTCGCTCAGATCGTCGAGCGCAGGCATCAATGTCTCGGGGACATAGCGTCCACCATAGGTGCCAAACTTACCACTCGCGTCTGGCAAGTCGGTGAACTGGGGTTGCGCATGTTCTTTATTCTGCATCGCGTCCTACTTTATACAGCTCGACGTGCGTTTTGAATGAACAAATGTACTTTATCGTGATCCTTATGGCCTGGCATGCGCTCGACGCCGCTGGAGACATCAACGCCCCATGGATGTACGTGCGCAATGGCACTCGAAACATTCTCGGGGCTTAAACCGCCAGCCAGCAATAACCTGCATCGTCCAGCGAGCTGCACTGCTATCGACTCATCAGCTCGTAATCCGCTGCCACCGTAAAGGGTGGGGTGATCAGCATCCAACAGCAGATCCGGAGCCATGGGGCGCTGTGTATTGTGTATTGGATCGAGCAAATAGGCTTGTGCATCCGACATCGAACGTACGGCTTTATATCCGCGTCCAGCCAGCGTCTCGAGCATACTAAGAGGCTCATCACCGTGTAGCTGAGCCAGATCCACACCGGTGCTTTCCATTATTTCATGGATAGCAGGCGCAGCCTCGTTCACAAAGACTCCAACGAGAACAACTTGCCTATCACGGGAACGGACAACCTGCACGATCTCACGCACAGACTGTGGTGAGATAAAGCGAGGACTCTTGCGATGGAAGATAAAACCCAGCATATCCGCGCCCGCATCCACAGCGCAGAGCGCATCATCCTCGTTTGTGATTCCGCAGACTTTAACAACAGTCATCAGTCTGGTGTCTCCATATCCCCCAGCCCTGTGATGGCAACATCGCGCGGGTGTTCCAGAGAAAACGAGTAAGTAATATCGCGTCGAGTTTGACCAGGCAGGTCGAATTCCCACTTCAGGACATTAAGGTCGCTCTGCTCAGATGGTCTGGGTTGGGAATCGAGCAACCGCACCTTGATGACTTCGTCGCGTGGCAGGGGTAATTGGTCATAAACCAGGACATGCGCACTGTCCTGCAAATTGTTCGCTATGGTCAATTTGTAACCTACTGTGATGCGTCGCTGCGTGCCCACACCGGGGATATTGCGCGCCGTACTGCGTTCGGTTAGCTGTCGGTCTACTTTAATACGGTCTTCCAAACCCAGTTGAGCTTCGAATTCCTCATTCGGTGCCACTGAGCGTCTGATTTGCATCTGTCCAACGAAGTCATCCCCGCGAAATACCAGCACCTTCCCTGGCAACAGCATGACTGGCGAAGTATTCGTTATCTTGGCGCGGACATAAACCTCTGGCGCCAGCTTGGGCACGGTCATGTAATCGACCTGTGCACCGAGCGTGAGAGTTGTAATGGTAGTCTTGTGTGGTGATCCATCTGACGGGATATCTATGGGACGCATAACACGGTATGCCACGACTGCAGAACTGGATTCCACCTCAGCTTCTGCAATGACGGCCTCTGGAATTGGGGCTGCGGCATACATGGCAGCCGGAGCGGATGCCTCACTCAAAGCCGCCGGTGAGGGCATGGACGCTCTGACATGAGCCGCTGTGACTGGTGCTCGCGGTGGAGGTGGTACATAGCGATCGATATACCAGGCACGGAGCTTGGGTATCGTATAACTGGTTGCCTGACGCGCCGTGGAGAGCGATAGCTGAGCAGCAGGCCAGTGTTCTCCGCTCTGTTGGCTTACCTGCGCCATGTAGGTTAACTTTACCTTGCCTTCGATTAAGCGCGCATCATAAACAGGCCCCCACGAAGCACCATCTACGGCGTATGTCACTTCGAGCTCCAACTCCGAATCAGAGGCCGCTTCCACGTTTACTTCGATATCGCGCCACTCTCGACTGGTAGCAGCATGTACCTGGCCCAGGCGTTCCTCGGCAGCCTTGATTTTCTTGCCCAATTCGGTGCGTTGTTGATCAATTTCGCGCTGGTGTGCATACATGGACGTTAGTTCATCATTCAGATACTGTTCCACTGGGCGCAGTGTTTCTACAGTTGCCTTACCACTGGCTAGTGTTCTGGCAAATCGAAGACCGGCATTCTCGTGTAAAGCCTTTATAAGCTGGTAATGATCGGAGGCCTGTGTTGTCTCGTCCTCCAACACTTTATCCGCCTGTTTTAGCTGCTCGAGCTCGACCTCCAGTGCTGCTGTATCGGCGACTGGCGTCTCTGTCACGAAACGGTTTCGAACATCCACACTAAAAATCGTAATGCCTGGGCCGCGGCCACTGGCACGCACAGAGTCGGGATTGATAGACGCTGGCAGGTTCTCGATTCGAATTGTCTGCTCACCGGGTGGCAGGTGTATTGTTCCGCGTCGGGTGACTCGGGCGCGATTCACAAAGACCGTGACCTCCACGATTGGCGCATTGATTGTTACCATGCCTATGCCTCCTTTTTCAGCGATGTTCGCATCACACTGGATAGTGCCCTGACCTGCCCAGCGATGTCATTAGATGTAATAATCGATTCTCCCACCAACACAGCATGCACGCCCATAGCTGCCATCTGATGGACATCCTGTGCCGTATAAATACCGCTCTCAGAGACCAGGACTGTGCTGCTGGTGTGTGAATGAACCAGCTTCGCACAGCGCTCTGTTGTACTCAGGTTCGTCTGAAATGTGTTCAGATCACGGTTATTGACACCGATAACGCGTGCCCCCAGCTGCATGGCTCGCTCTGTCTCACGTTCATTATGAACTTCTACCAGTGGAGTCAATGTCAAACTGAGAGCCAGTTTATACAAATCCGCAAGTTGTGTATCCTCAAGAGCTGCGACGATGAGTAGAACTGCATCGGCACCAATTGAGCGCGCTTCATATACCTGATATGGTTCGACGATAAAGTCCTTGCGTAATACAGGTACAGATACTGCTCGATGAACATCTTGCAAGTCTGTTGTGGTACCCATGAAGAAACGTTCGTCGGTCAGGACACTAATTGCCGAGGCACCGGCTTCTGCATAACGTTTGGCCAGTTCAGCAGGATTTAGTGTTCCCTTCACCAATATACCTTTACTGGGCGAAGCTCGCTTGATCTCAGCGATGAGAGCTACGTGCCCGTCTGAGCGAAGTAAACTCGTTGCGAGTGCCTGCGCTGGCGATCTCACAGCTTCAGCTCGCTCGCGGATGGTGCGATCACTTACAGATGCCTTATGATCCGGCAACTCAACAGTGCGTTTATAGTGCAGTATTGTCTCTAGAAATGAGTGGGTATCAAGGGCTGACATCTGTACCATGGTACCAGACACTGCGATCACAGTTCGAAATAAGCTAGACCGGCATGATAAGATAAACGCACAGTATGGCAGTGCAGCATAACATTGGGGTCATATCTGACACTCACATTCCGCACCGTATGAAGGAGATGCCCCCAATCGTGTTTGAGAACTTGCAGGGTTGTGAATTGATACTTCATGCTGGAGATCTTGAAGATATTCACATTCTGGATCCACTACGTCAGATTGCACCCGTGTACGCCGTGCGAGGCAATGTACACTGGCAGGCCAGCATGGGCACCCATGACCAGGACCTCCCTAATGATGTACTGCTGCCTGTAGGTGGACACATCGTCTATATGACCCATGGACATATCAACTTTGTACGGACGATGATGGATAAAGTATTTCATTTCACTACCAGACCCACCTTAACAGAAGTCAATTACGCCATTATGAATCGGATTGCGCGAATGAAACCCCGTGATGCTGACATTATCATTTTCGGCCATACACATAAGCCTTTTATCGAACAGTTTGATGGTGCACTGTATTTCAACCCAGGTGCAGTTTGCCGGACGAAAAACAACTCTGTCGGCCGATCAATGGGTAGGTTGGTTATCAGCGAGCTGGACGGAGTGAAGGCTGAGCTCATATCCATTCAGATTTAGTGCAGTGGTTACAGGGTCTGAAAAACCGGTGAAGAGCGGATTATCTGGGTCGTTATAAGCGGTTATGGAATATCCAATTCGACCGTTAAGCTCGTATGACGATTTCAAGGCATGTGAGCAACTTCAGAGTGAGGTGTTCGGTTATCAGGATATTGAGATCATTCCCTATCAGTTACTTCAATCTTTTACGCATGCTGGCGGCATAGTACTGGGAGCATTCGACCACGACTCGTTGATCGGCACCGCGATTGGTTATACAGGTCTGTCCGAAGATGGAAACGCATATCATCGTTCACAACGGCTGGCCGTATTGTCACGTTATCGAGGGCAGGGTGTGGGTGAAAACCTGAAACGCGCTCAAGCGAAGGTAGCCCAGCAACATGGGCTGAAGGTTATGTGCTGGACATACGACCCACTCCGATCTGTCAACGCTTACCTTAATATACATAAACTGGGCGCACTTTCCAACCGATACATCGAGCAAATGTATACAGTATCGAGTAGCCCATTCGATGCTGGTGTATCTATTGACCGACTGTGGGTGGAGTGGAGGCTGGATGGACCAGTAGTTAACCGCAGTTTGAATCTTGAACAAGCCATTAGTACGGGGAAAGCGAAAACCGTATTGAGTAATCAGGAAGACCGACCGTCGCAACTGATATTGGAGGATAACCGGCCTATCGTTGTAATTCAAATTCCTGCCAATATTGAGACCGTACGTGAGAACAGCCTGGATAGGCTTATCGCCTGGCGTAGCGCAACGAGACAAGCGTTTACTTATTATTTTGCCCATAAGTATCAAGTACACGACTACTTAATCGGCGCGGGATATGTGTTAATACGAATGGATGATTGATGATCATAAGTGATACATCGCCGATTGTTAGCCTGGCCATGATAAATCGTGCAGATTTACTCGGTCGCATCTATCATGCGGTTTTAATCGCGCCAGCGGTTTACAACGAAATCATTGCTGGAGTAGGGCATGCTGGAGCCGAGGAGGTAGTTGGCTGGGATTGGATCAAGGTGCATCGGGTCAGCCAGACAGAAGTATTTCGCGTGCTCAGGGTCAATCTTGACGATGGCGAAGCGGAGTCGATCGCGCTGGCGCTTGAGTTGGCGCCACAGGAATTGTTGCTGGACGAACGCAAAGCACGGAGAATGGCTTTGAAGCTTGATCTGCCCGTGGCAGGCACACTGGATGTCCTGATGGCAGCTAAACGTGCCGGCCTCATCTCGACTGTACGCCCGGTAATCGACGATCTACTGCAGCATGCGCATTTTAGAGTCAGCCGATCGCTGTACCATAAACTCCTTTCGTCCGCCAACGAAGAACAGGCTTCTTATTCATGGAGTTGACTATGCGATACCTCGAGGTACGACGCCATACCATGCGCGTCAAGCCCAGTAAGCATGTATGCAAAGCGGGAGTGGTCCTGGCCCGGCGAGTGGGTAACTCGATGGGCCCGTTCGACCGTGTGGTCACAAGCGATGTGGCGCGTGCGTTTGAATCTGCAATCGCCTTTGGCTTCGCGGTTGATGAACAGCTTTCGGAACTTGCTGAGTATGACCAGGATATAAACGAAGAGGTGGATCGGGACGCCGATTTTAACGCTCTGGCGCGCGCTGTACGTAAGGGTGGGGCTGCAGCTCGCCTGGCTCACCGCCAGACACGGCTCTGGCAATCGATTGCAGCCAGCGTGCCTGACAATGGTCGTACATTAGTCGTATCGCATGGCGGGATTATCGAGCTGGGAGCCATCGGCTGTCTTCCCGATGCGGATCACGCATCATGGGGAGCAGCTCTCGATTATTGCGAAGGTGTACGACTCAACTTCGACGGTCAGGAATTCGTGGCAATAGAAATGCTCCGTAACGTGTGATCCATGATACCGATTCGACTCGAGCTCAAGAACTTCATGGCCTATCGCAATGCCCCTGTATTGGATTTTACCGGGTTGCGTGTCGTGTGCCTGATCGGCGAGAATGGAGCAGGAAAAAGCACGCTCCTGGATGCCATCACCTGGGTACTGTGGGGGCAGGCTCGTTCCAAACGCGACGACGAACTCATCTCGCAAGGTGAGTCGGAGATGCGGGTTGGACTGGTTTTCGCAGAAGGCGACAACACCTACCAGGTGGTGCGCACACGAAAACTGGGACGTATTACGTCGCGAACTAAAATGCCCGTATCGACTGGAAACCTGGAATTGTTAGTAGAAGATCATGGCTCGTGGCGTACGCTCACAGAAGGTCGAACGCAAGATACCCAGTCCAAGATTATCAACATTCTGAACCTGACTTATGAGACTTTTGTCAATTCCGCCTTCCTGAAGCAGGGTCATGCCGACGAATTTACTCTAAAGACACCTGGGGAGCGTAAGGCACTGCTGGCTGATATTCTGGGACTGGATGCTTGGAGTGAATACGAGGAACGTGTAAAGCTCGAACAGAAAAAACTCGACGAAAATAAGAACATCCTGAATTTCGACCTGCGACAGACCGAAGAAGAAATTGCACGCTTACCCGAGTACGAGCAGGATTTAAGCACAGCGCATCAAGCGCGCGAGGCAGCCTCGCACTTGCTCGAACTAGCCGACTCTGCCATGACAGAAATCGAGCGCCAGCGCGAGAGAGCGAAGGGGCTGCGTACACAGGCAACGCGCGCCACTGAGAGCCTGGGGGCATTGATCTCCCAGCATCAGCAGATCACCGCCGAGCGCCAAAAACACAGCCAGTTACTGGATAGATACCAGCAAGTCATTGCCCAGCACGAGGAGGTGGAACATGGTTTCGCTGAATTCGAGCTGGCCAACAAAAAAAGCGAAGAGTTCAACCTGAAGCTGGCGAGTCTGGTGGAATTGAACGCGCGCAAGACTGCAGCAGAAAGCAAGATCGTTGATGAGCGCCACAACCTCGAAAACGAACGCGACCTTTCTCAACAGACGGTGCAGATGCTGGAGGGTAATGCCGATACACGAACCCTCAATGAGCAATTGCATCAAACGAACGAACAGCTGAATGGCCTGATATTGCAGCAGAACGCGCGAGAGCTCTGGCAGCGTGAACATGCCGAGTCACGAGTCAAGCAAACCGAGCTACGTACACACAATACCGAGTTACGCACCCAGATGAATGACTTGAAAAAGCGCATCCAGGCCATCTCATCTATAGCGGCTGTCTGTCCGACGTGTGGTCGCGATCTGGGGGAGAACGAGCGACAACGTCTTCTGGCCGAATGGCAGGAGCAGGGACACCAGTTGGGGGATACCTTCCGTGCTGCAGAGGAGGCGATACGTAGCGAGGCATCCTCGCAATCCAGGTTGGAGCAACAGATTGCTGAGGCAGACCACACTTTGGCGCGTCTACCGGCTGTCCAGCGTGACGTGCACGCCCTGGAAGATCGACTACTGCGCGCAAGCGATGCAGCAGCGCAGCTTCCACAGGTGCGGGCTACTCTGGAGCAGGCCAACGGACGACTGAATCGTAATGACTATGCTCATGAGGCGCGCGCATTGTTGGCGGAGGTGCTGAGTGAACTGACGGAGCTGGGTTATGATGCCGCACTTCACAGGCAGTTACGTGACGAGATCCTTCCACGACTACGAGTCTATGTTGAGCGTAAAGAGCAGCTCGACCGATCCGCGCAAGGCATCGAGTCAGAACAGCTCATGCTGGAAAACCTCAACCTGCGTGAAGCAGCTCTTTCCGAGCAACAACGTAAAGGCGAGGAAGAAGTAGCATCGCTGCGAGGTGAGCTGGCGGAATGTGAAGTGGCACTGCAGCGAGCTGGACAGGTCGAAGTCGCTGCACAACGAGCCCGCCTGGATTTTTTCGCAGCACAGCGTAAAGAAGTGGAAGCAAATCAACGTGTGCAGTCGTGCCGCGCACTGGAAAGCAAGCGCGTTCGACTACAGAACGATCTGGAAACCCTAGCTAAGCAGCAATCACACCTCCTGGAACTGCGGACGGCCTTTGGTCGCAACGGTGTACCGGCGATGATCATCGAGGCGATCCTGCCTGAACTGGAAGATTCTGCCAGACAGGTTCTGAGCCGGATGACCAACGACCGGATGAGTGTGCGTTTCGAGACGCAAAAGCTCAGTTTAAGGGGTGAACTGAATGAGACCTTGGAGCTGCGGATCAGCGACGAGTTGGGCGAGCGACCCTACGAGATGTACAGTGGTGGCGAGGCTTTTCGCATCAACTTTGCTGTTCGCATTGCCCTTAGCAAGCTGCTGGCAAATCGCGCGGGTGCCAAGCTACAGACTTTGTTTATAGACGAAGGCTTCGGAACTCAGGATGCACAGGGGCGTGAGCGGCTCATCGAGTCTATCCAGTCCATCCAGGACGAGTTTGATTTGATCGTAGCGATTACACATATTGAGGAACTAAAAGCATCCTTCCCTGCGCAGATTGAGGTGACCAAGACGTCAGACGGAAGCATGGCGCGCGTCACTTTATGAGTGAGCTGATATCCAAACTTATCGTGATCAACCCGGTCCAGTAAAACTTCGTCAATGGTGAATTCCTGATCGGGCCGCGAGGTGTGACGATGAAGGCGAAAATCGAACGGACAGGCGGATTTGCTGGAGGAAAACTGACGTCGGCGTGTGATACGGAGCAGTTGGAAAGTGGCGATGCACAAAAGTTGCGCCAACTGATCGCCAATGCTAAATTCTTTAACCTTCCGGCATCCATCATGCCAGCCAAAGCTCAGCCTGATCGATTTCAGTATCGTGTCACCGTCGAAGATGGCGGGCGTGTATACAGCGTCACCGTCTGTGAAACTGAGTTGACGCCTTCGTTACGCTCGTTGACCGATTTCCTCATGCGGCACGCCCGGCATCGCTGACTGAAAAACCCATTACCTTGTATGCCGCTTTCGATCTGGAACGCAGAAGGCGTTGAAACAGGTGCTTCAACGCCTTCTTATTTCAAAACCGACACACTTATGGTTAATGGGCTAGACAATGTTGGGTGGAGGCATAATGGTCATGTGCCTTGCCCGGTCGCCGTCGTGCCGTGTGTCGCATCGCGCATGGCTTGAGAAAGGACAGCGTATGCCTCAGTCCAGGCTTCTTTTATCTCTGGTGTAAAGTCAGGACCCATTACCTGTTCCAAAGCCCATATCAGAGCCGCCCCAAAGATGTTGTAGTAGGCTGGCTGTACCCCGTAGGTATAGTGTCGAATACCTAATTCTTTCGTAGCCGCTTTTACCCGCTCGGGTTGATCCAGGCTTTGGATCGCCAAACCGATTGCCGTCATGACCATTTCGGCTTGGCGTTTCATGTCCCCCCTAAATAACGGCTTAAGCGAGGGCTCCATTTCAAAGAGTCGCAGATATAGCATCTCACCGGCTTCTTGCGAGACGGGACGCACCTGCTGCTCAAACGTGCGCTGGACCAGTTGGATCTGTTTTACATCCATACAGCGGTTATTTTATCGCTAGTAATTGATGTCAACCTGCTTGCGATCTCGAGCCGATGCCAGGATTGCGTCACAGATCACTGCGTTCTTGTAGCCATCTTCAAAGTCCGGTCCATCAGGTGTCACGGGTTTGTTGTTAACGACCGCATCCAGGAAGTGGTTTAGCTCATGCACAAAGGTGTGCTCCCAGCCGATGAAGTGACCCTGCGGCCACCAGTTGCTCCAGAATGGGTGATACGATTCGGAGACTAACACCTTGGTGAAACCCATGGTGTCCTTGTCCACGGCACCATGCTTCCAGAACACCTCCAGCTCGTTCAGCGCTTCCAGGTTAAAGCGAATGCTGCCGTGTTCGGCGTTGATTTCGAATGTGTTGTAGTTCTTGCGCCCCGGACAGAAACGCGAGGCTTCCAGGGTGCCGACGGCACCGTTTTCGTATTCAACGATAGCCTGGAAGGCGTCGTCTACCGTTACTTTCTCCATCTTCCCCGTTTCACCCTTACGCTCGGGGATGAATGTTTCAGTGCGAGCGATAACACTCTTGGGCTCACCAATCAGGTAACGTGCCAGGTCGATGATATGAGAACCCAGGTCGCCAATGGTGCCACTGCCAGCCACGGAGGCATCCAGGCGCCAGACCATTCCAAAGTCTGGATCAGCGATCCACTCTTGCAGGTATGTGGCTCGGAAGTGGTAGATGCGTCCCAGCTTACCCTGGCGGATGAGCTCCTTCACCAGACGCACGGCAGGTACGAAGCGATAGTTGAAAGCCACCTGATGCTTGACGCCAGCTTTCTTCACTGCATCCCACATCTGCTTGCATTCTTCGGCGTTACGTCCAAGCGGTTTCTCGGAGATGATTTGCTTGCCGGCCTGAGCTGCAGCGATATTTGGTTCGAGGTGCACATTGTTTGGTGCGCAATTGTCGAAAACCTGCACGCCAGGATCGTTAATCAATTGGTGCCAATCGGTATAGGACTTGTCAAAGCCATAACGGCGAGCGGCTTCTTTGACCGCGTCTTCCTTACGCCCGGCGATGGCCACAAGCCTGGGGATGGCAACAGGGGGATACATCATGTAGGGTATTTTTTTGAGTGCGTTCACATGCGCTTTGCCCATGAATGCATAACCCAGCATGCCAATTCCAATGTCTGGCGCCTGCCCCGTGGCTCGAGGACCGGCCATCGTCACAAAGCCCACCTGTGGATCGCTCATTTGGTTACCTCCTGAAAACGCCTTTTATTTTTTCGAAGTAAATGCTGCTTCGAATGCCTGTCCTGAGGGGGTCAAATCCAACCGTCGTACGAGTGCTGCTGCTTCGGGAGCGCCTTGCTCGCGATTCATGCCGTTGTCTTCCCACTCCACAGACAGCGGACCCTGGTATCCGACTGCATTAAGAGCGCGGAAAACACGCTCAAATGGGACGCCTCCGCGCCCGGGCGACACGAAGTCCCAGCCGCGGTGTGGATCACCAAACGGCAACAGAGAGCCCAAAATGCCATTGCGACCGTCGAGCACACGTACGGACTCTTTTACATGCATATGGTAGATGCGATCAGCATACTCATATACGAACTCGACGGGGTCGACCATCTGCCAGTAGAGATGGCTGGGATCGAAGTTGATCCCAAAAGCAGGCCGGTTATTTACGGCTTCGAGAGCACGCTTGGTGCTCCAGAAATCAAATGCAATTTCAGAGGGGTGCACTTCCAATGCGAACTTTACCCCAACCTGGTCGAATACATCCAGAATAGGGTTGAATCGTGTAGCAAAGTCTTTATATCCCTCTTCGATCATTTTGGGCGGGACCGGTGGGAAAAGAGCCAGGACATGCCAGATTTTGGACCCACTGAACCCATTCACCACCTTGACGCCAAACTTGGCAGCAGCTCGAGCGGTGTTCTTAAGCTCCTCTGCCGCGCGCTCGCGCACACCTTCGGACTTACCGTCGCCCCAGATCCGTCCTGGCAGGATGCCCTGGTGCCGTTCATCGATGGGGTCGTCGCATACTGCCTGACCTACCAGGTGATTGCTGATGGCCATGCACTTCAGTCCATACTTGTTCAGGATGTCCCAACGTGACTGGCAGTAGCCATCTTCGCTGAGTGCACGGTCTACCTCGAAATGGTCACCCCAGCACGCCAGTTCGAGGCCGTCGTAACCGAATGATTTGGCTTTCTGGGCAACGGAATCAAGAGTAAGGTCTGCCCATTGTCCAGTGAAAAGCGTCACAGGTCTAGCCATTCTTTTTCACTCCTTATCAGTATGTGTATAAGCTGACAATTAAGAGCGTGCGGACTCCCTCATTTATAACGCATGTAGGGGCACAGTACAATCGTGGCGAACATGGCAAAGCGTACTGTGGGATCACAGATCGTGCCGGCGCGTCCCAATGAGCTACGGCGCGTGTTATTGGACCTGACCACGGATGACATCTCACAACTGGATGCTGGGTTGGGTGTAACGTTGGACCGGCCATTGGGTCGTGAACTGCTTGCATCTCGCTTGCCGATGTCTAACACGGTGTATGTGTGCTTGTTCAACCTGGAGCCATCGGCGATGATTGCCATGCACCGCAGCCCGTTTGCAGTGCGAATCCGTGCCTTGGCAACCTGTCCTGACCAGCGGCGCAAAGGACTTGCTCGCACATTATTGATGGATGCAGCAGAACGTGTGCGCGAACATGGTTTGGAGTGGATGTGGATGCAGGTACCCTCGGCGAATGACGCGGGCACTCGGTGTGCTCTGACATGCGGGTTCCGCCGTTATCGCCCACAATTTCTGCGCCGCTCGATCGGACGTAGCCTGGCCATAGAGTCTCGATCGATTTATCTAAAAATGCTATCAGGTCTTCAGGCAAGCCAGTCCATCATGCACTGGTTCAGTAATGAGCTAAACGAAGGTGATCCATGGATCGAGCCGCTTGTGAGTGCTGAGTTGATGCCAATTCTGCTCCCTACGGAAGGCCAGACCTGGGCTTGTATGAATGGCGAGCGGGAGTTGGGATGCGCGCATTTAAGCGCAAACGAAGATCATCAGATTATCACACTGTGGTTGGATAACACCATCTGGAATTCGGCTGATGAGATGGCTTGCCTGCGGGCAGTCCTCAGCACATTGGACGAGCTGCCCCCACAGATCGACTTGTTGCTTGGGAGCAGTGAGCACTTGCGAGCATCGGTAGCTCGTTATAAAGCGTTGGACTTTAGGCCCGTACTGAGTGAACAAGTCATCTTTGCCAGGCATCTTGCAGGTGAGGCGCCAGCATGATGGCGATTTGTCAAGGCAGCATACCATGACTAAACCAGTCGATAATCAATCAGTGCGCTTGTTTCCTCCACATTTACTGCATGCCACATGGCAGACGTTCCAGGCTCAGGCTTACCCTCATCCAGTCAGCGGAGTCATTTATCGAGGAGAGCCACGTCCCACTTGTGGTGTACCACTGGGCGGGTTGGACACTGGTTGCATAGACCTGGAGCCTGATGGAATGCTGGGCTACAGCACCCTCTTTAACCATTTGGTCAACCCGCGTCTGCTGTTGAACGTGCCTTTTTTGGGATTGTATTGCGCCGGTCAGGCTTGGGTACTCGTGTCGGACACGAATGCCAAGCTTGATGCGCCTGTCCATGACGCCGCATTGGCATTCCCGCATACTGATTACACACCCCGTTATAAGGATATCGGTCTGAAGGAGGTCCGCCTGCCCGATTCAATCGACTATTGGGGTCACTATCCTGTGGTGGACATGGAGTTCAATGGTGAGGCTCCAGTCGAGGTAGGATTGCGCGCCTGGTCACCTTTCATGCCTGGTGACGAAGTTACATCGATGGCTCCGGTGGCAATGTTCGAGGTGACCCTGCGAAATCCAGGTCATTCTCCACAAAGCGGGACACTTGCCTTTAGTTTCCCTGGTTTTGAGGTGGCGCCCGGTGAACAGGCGCGCGTGGCTGTGAGCAGGTCGCCTATAAACGAGGATGGCTTGCATGGCCTGCTGGTGGATAGCGGACAGAGAGGTAACGCCTGGCAAATGAGTTACTGCCTGGCAATCCATGGCAGATTACCCACTCGAGTTGGTGGCCCACTCAATACAAACGGAGAGGCCTGGAAGAATATCAGCCGCAGCTTACCGCATAGCACCGAGGGCGAGACTGGTACGAGCATGGCCATTGACTTTGATCTGGCTGCAGGCGAGGGCAAGACCGAAAGCTTCATCCTGGCATGGTATGCACCTCACTGGCGTGCAGGGGGCACCCCGTCTCATTCTGATACACACCAATTCACGCACATGTACGCCGCGCATTACACCGATGCACTTGCGGCCGCGCGTTATATGGCAAGTCACCACACCGACCTCTTCAGCCGTATTGTAGCCTGGCAGGATAGCGTCTACACAACGGAGAACATCCCCGGTTGGCTTGCTGATTCGCTCGTCAATATACTGCATCTGATTACCGAAGATAGTGTATGGGGCCAGGCCGCGGAACCACTCGGTGAGTGGTGCAGACATGATGATGGGTTATTTGGCATGTGCGAGTGCCCGCGCGGCTGCCCACAAATCGAATGTATACCGTGTAGCTTTTATGGGAATCTGCCCCTGGTTTATTTTTTCCCACATGCAGCCCTATCAACTTTACGCGGTTACAAGGCATATCAATTCGAAGATGGACGGCCACCCTGGATCTTCGGTGGATGCACAGCAACCATACCGGGAAACCGTCCGCCGTATGAGCTGGCACTTCCAGATAAGGGTTATCAAACCGTGCTAAATGGTGCGTGCTACATAGTGATGGCCGATCGTTACTGGCAGGTTACTCACGATGACACATTTCTTCTTGAGTTTTATGTTTCTTTGAAACGCTGTAACGATTTTTCAATGAACCTGCGACCAGCATATGGACTCTCGCAAGTAGTGGCCATGCCGACACCCGGCACGGACAGCAACTCGCTGGGTGATACCGAGTGGTTCGAAGCGCCAGAACCAGGCTGGAAAGGTTATGTAACTCATGCGGGTGGTGTTCGAATGGCACAGGTAGCGATCATGCGTCGCATGGCTGAGAAAGTTGGTGATGCTCAGTATGTATTGCGTTGCGACGAATGGTTGCGAGCCGGAGCAGAGGCATTGGATAAATACCTGTGGTCGGGTTCATATTATCTAAACTTCCATGAGCCAGAAACAGGGACGCAATCTGATCTGGTGTTTGGTTACCAGCTTGACGGGCAGTGGATTGCCAACGGACATGGTGTGCCGGGTGTATTCCCTGATGCGCGAGTGCGAACAACGCTGGAAACACTCCGTCGTGCGAACTGCGCGATCAGCCAGTCTGGCGCTGTGAACTATGCCAGTGCCGATGGTGCACCGGCCAAGGTGGGTGGGTATGGCACCTACTCGTATTCCCCGCCAGAGCTTTTCATGCTGGCGATGACGTACATGTATGCTGGTGATAAGGAATTTGGGTTGCACCTGCTGCATAAATGTTTGAGTAACCTGATGCGCTGGGGTTACGTCTGGGATGGCACAAACATTATCCGTGGCGACATGGACACTGGCCAGCGCGCCTTCGGAGCCGATTACTACCAGGATATGATGCTGTGGGCTGTTCCAGCAGCACTTGGCGGAGTACCTCTGTCCGGTCCCTGCCAGCCAGGCGGGATCGTAGCAAGAATGCTGGAGGCGGCTCTATGACAGAAACCCAACAGGTCATCTACTCGATGGTAGGCGTGGGACGCATCTACCCGCCAAGCCGGCAGGTGCTGCGTGATATCTCGCTAGGTTTTTACTACGGAGCCAAAATAGGTGTGCTGGGGCTGAACGGTGCTGGCAAGAGCACGCTCCTGCACATTATGGCTGGAGCAGATAACGACTACATTGGCGAGACCATGTTGAGCAAAGGATATACGCGGGGCATATTGGAGCAGGAACCCCACCTGGATGCGAGCAAAACAGTCAGGCAGGTGGTCGAAGAGGCTGTGCAACCTGTCGTGGAGATGCTGAAGCGATTCGAGGATATTAGCAACCAATTCAGTGAACCCGACGCGGATTACGATAAACTGATTGAGGAGCAGGGCCGGTTGCAGGAGGAATTGGATAAGCACAATGCATGGACCCTCGACAACACGCTTGAGCTTGCCATGGATGCCCTGCGCTGCCCGCCACCAGACACTCCCGTCGCAGTACTTTCGGGCGGAGAGCGCCGCCGCGTGGCATTGTGCCGGTTACTGCTAACCGAGCCTGACATCCTTTTGCTTGACGAGCCTACCAACCACCTGGATGCTGAATCCGTATCCTGGCTGGAGCGGCACCTGAGAGCGTACCCAGGCACAGTGATAGCTGTTACGCACGATCGCTATTTCCTCGACAATGTCGCTGGCTGGATCCTGGAACTGGATCGCGGTTTCGGCATTCCCTGGAAAGGAAACTACTCCTCGTGGCTGGAGCAGAAACAGGAGCGTCTCCGCCTTGAACAGAAAGCGGACGTAAAGCGCATCCACACCCTGCAGCGAGAACTGGAATGGATTCACATGTCACCCCGCGCACGTCAGGCAAAAGGTAAAGCGCGTGTGAGTGCGTATGAACAACTGCTCAGCCAGGAGACTGAGAAGCGCCGCGTCGATATGCAGATCTACATCCCTCCAGGTCCGCGCCTGGGCGACATTGTGATCGAATGCAATGAGATCACCAAGGGCTTTGACGATCGTCTACTTTATGAGCACCTGTCTCTTTCCATCCCGCCCGGAGCCATGGTCGGCATCATTGGCCCAAACGGTGCCGGCAAGACAACCCTGTTGAAGATGATCACAGGTGCGGAAAAACCAGATGCGGGGACGATTCGCATCGGTGAGACGGTTAAGCTGGGGTACATCGACCAGTCTCGCGATTCGCTCAATGGCGAAAACAATGTATGGGAGGAGATCTCTGGCGGCGAAGAGGTCATTACATTGGGGGCTCGGAAAGTGAATTCGCGCGCCTATGTGGCTGGGTTTAATTTCCTGGGCGCCGATCAGCAAAAGAAGGTGAAAGCATTATCAGGCGGGGAACGCAATCGCGTACACCTGGCTAAAATGCTCAAGACCGGCGCGAATGTGTTACTGCTCGACGAGCCGACCAACGATCTGGACGTAAATACGCTCCGTGCGTTGGAAGAAGCATTGGATGACTATGCAGGTAGTGCACTCATAGTCAGCCACGACCGCTGGTTCCTGGATCGCATCTGCACACATATTCTAGCTTTTGAGGACGATGGCCATGTCGCATGGTTCACTGGTACTATAAGCGACTACGAAGCCGAACGGCACAAACGTATGGGCACGGGTGCCGATACGCCACATCGACTGGTACACCGCAAGCTCACGCGCAGTTGACTTTGTCCGTCCCCACGAGTGTCGATACATGAGCGTGAGGTACGTACTCACAACGCTAAATCGGTTTCATGATCGGTTGCAGGTATGGTCAACTTGCCAGTCAACTCAGGTGCTGCGTGCTCGAAGCGCCGCATGATGCGGTCCAGACTTTGCTGATCCGTACCTTCGAAACGTAAAGTGAGTGCAGCCTGTGTTACCGACTGGCGTGCCATACCCCAACCGTCAGTAAAGTCAGCGCGTAGACCATCAAGGGTTGTTAGGGTGGCTTCTCCAGCTAAAGCTTCGGTCAATTGTCCCAACACTCGGCGGGATGTGCCCTCATCCATCTGCAAGCGAATGTCGGGAGTGATGGGGTTGGTGTGAATGGAGTCAGCGATGCTGGCAAGAGTTTCTCCTGATGAGCGCACCAGATTAGCCATATAAAGCGATGCGATGATGCCGTCATCACCTCCCAGCAGGCCGAAGAAATGATGCCCGCTGATTTCACCAGCATATGGCGCATTCAATCGAAGAAAAGTGCTTTTAATAAAAGTATGACCTGAGCGTTCCACGACCGGCTGTCCGCCCATCTTCCGGATGGCATCGGGCACGATGAGCGAGCATTTCTGGTCATAGACGATCGGTGCCGGTCCTGCGCGTAACGCATGTCGAAGAAAGATGACAATCGCACGATCACCAGAGAGAGGTCGTCCATGCGAGTCAACGAAAACGACTCGGTCAGCGTCGCCATCATAAGCCACACCCAGATCGGCGCCATGATCCTCTACAGCCTTACAGAGTGCCTGTAGATTCCGCACATCACTTGGGTCAGGTGCATGGTTTGGGAAACGACCGTCCGGGGTATCAAACAGGTATGACACCTGCGCGCCAGTAGCCTGCCAGATCTGGTGTCCGGCAAGTCCACCAACACCGTTGGCACAATCTACGATGACCTTCATGCCGCTCAAATCAGACGTCTGGCTCTGAGCGAATGTAGCATAGTCGGGCAGAATATCGATGTGATGCACGGGCTGTGGCGAGTGCGTTATTGGTTGGGAATTACCCTCCATGAGGCCAGCAAGCGCTTCGATGTGTTCGGGCTTGATTGGTTCCGGACCAAGAGTCAGCTTAAAGCCATTATCCGATGGCGGATTATGCGATGCCGTAACCATAACGGCGGCATCAATACCAGTATGCCGCCTTGCAAAGTACAGAGCCGGGGTGGGCACTGTGCCCACGTCTGTCACTCGGCAGCCTGCTGTACTCAGTGCCATCACCAGGTGATCTTTTAGTACTGGAGTGGACAGGCGCCCATCACCACCAACCAGAATATCGATCTCTCCGCAGTAATGAGCAATGGCATATCCGAGGCGTATGGCAGTCTGGTCACGCAACTCTTCTCCATAGCGGCCCCGAATATCGCAGGCCTTGTATATGCTCATAATGGTGTTCTGTATACAGGTTAGTGATCAACGACGCAGGTTGGGGAAGGTGTACATAGTGACTAAATGTCCGAGAGCGTCATAAGTGCAAGCGTGCCGCCATCCACGATGAGCGTCTGGCCGATCACAAAATCTGCGTCTTCAGAAGCCAGGTAGACACATGCCTTGGCGATATCGATTGGCTGACCGACTCGCCTACGCGGAATGCGCTGACCGCCTGATTTGGTGTCATAACCTTCATACTTGGTGTAGTGGCTCTCCACCTCAATCCAGCCAGGCGCGACTGCGTTCATGCGTATGTTCTTGCCAGCCAGCTCGCACGCTGCCTCACGTGTCCAGGCGATGATGGCACCTTTCGTACCGGCGTAAACCGAGTGACCCAGCATACCGGCGAAGCCGTGTACTGATGTCATATTGACGATGGACCCTTTACCGGTTTTAAGCATGTGTCGTACAGCTTGCTGAGCGCAGAAAAACTCTCCGCGTATGTTGACGTGATACAGCATGTCGAACTGCTCAGGTGTTACAGCCATGAAGTCCCATACTTCGGTAATCCCCGCGTTGTTTATCAGAATATCCAGCCCACCCAGATAATCGGCTGCGGCATCAACTGCCCGGAAGCATTCTGATACCTGCCCCAGGTCAGCCTGAATGCACAGGGCTTTGCTTCCCGCCGCTCTAATCTCGTCGACGGCACTCTCAGCGCCCTTTTTACTGGATGAATAGTGCAATACCACGTCGGCACCCTGACGCGCAAACTCCAATGCCACTTCCCGACCTATGCCAGTGCCTGCACCTGTGATGAAAGCCTTCCTGCCAATTAGTTTCTGAGTTGTAGCCACCATGATCACTTTATCCCGATTCTTGAGAAGTTCTCGGGCACGCCATGGATGCCGAGACGCAGCCGGAACAGGCTGCCAGCGAGAGCGCCATCGCTTTCTTTCTGATTGCCACCAGCCGTGGTAACGTACATGTCGGTGTAATCTTCGCCGCCGAAAATCACACTAGATACTTTTTTCGCTGGAAATGGAATACGCCGCTCTTCCTTCCCTTCAGGCGAGAATCGCACTAACATGCCTCCATCCCAATGCGCCGACCAGATGTATCCTTGTGCGTCCACTGTCATACCATCAGGTCCGCCAATATCGGGCGATGTGACAATGAATGGCTGCTGGTGGGTGATAGCTCCCGTTTT
>JAJYKL010000071.1 GCA_021788625.1 Chloroflexota bacterium | reverse complement strand
GCGATAGGTCTCCCAGGTTGGTGCGTTCCAGGTTGCGCACACGGGGGTCGGCCTGGAGCCTGCCGACCAGTTGCCCGAACCCAACGTCCACGGCATAGACCAGAGCCGCTCCGTGCTGGAGGAGGCAATCGGTGAATCCGCCTGTCGATGCACCGCAATCCAGGGCGACCTGCCCTGCGACCGGCACGGCGAAGTGGTCCAGTGCCGCCTGCAGCTTGTAGCCCCCGCGGCTTGCGAAACGTGTCCTCCCACGCACGCGCAGGGTCGCGTCACACGGGACTGGCATGCCCGGCTTGTCCAGCGGGGAACCGTTCACCAGCACCTGGCCAGCCATCACCCATCGCCGCGCTTCCTCGACGCTCTCAAAATGCCCCCGCTCGACCAGCAGATTGGCGAGCGGTGCCTTCCGCGCGGCATGAGCCCGGCCGGCGCTAACTCGACCTTGAGGCTGTTCGCCAGAATTCACCGCCATGGGTATGTGTTCGCCCGACGATGAATCGTACCAAACCGTGTCGGTCCAGCCGCTTCGTTACCCGATCTGCCGTGCATCAAGCGGGCTTCTTCCCGACCCAGTCAAGCTCCAGGCCTGTCCGCGTTCCGAGCCGTTCCATCAGCTCGCCGGTGTGCTGCTGCAGGTGCCGGATGTTGTATATCTGCAATTCCAATTTGTTGAAGGGCAGCCATTGGAAACCCGACTCAGCCTCGAAGTTCAGGCCAGGCACCTTTTCGGCAACCTGTTGCTGGCAGAAAGCGAGGTATTCCAGAATGGATTCCTTGTTGTACGGCTGCTCCATATTTGGCCCGCCATCAGGCGATGAAGCTGAGGGGTGCGAGTCAAGATTCTCCATGTCTTTTCGGTGCTGCGGCCACGGCTTGAACGCCTGTAAGGTATCTTGCAGGTAAAGATGAGTGAAGAAGAGGGTGTGATAGGCAATGTGCCAGAACTGGACCTTGTCGTCGGGACTGTTCCAGATTGTTTCGGGGCACTGGCTGACGGTCTGCTTGAGCATCTCGAGGGAAGCCAGGTATTGAGAGCTGACGCTCGCCGAGATAGTCGTTGAGTCCATCGAATTCATCTCCTTAACCTGAGACTTCATGGGTTTCAGAAACCCGTGAGGTCTGCGGCATATGGATTGTGCATCAGACGTGGAATTGTGCAATCTCGGTAGAACGGCCGATGCGTGCGGGCAGGGCGGCGCTACACTGAAGACAAGCGCCAGCAGGAGCGTGCCCAATGACCATGCAAAAAGAAAAGATCACCCTCACCCCAGTGCAGGAAACCCTGCTCATCCCACTGTACTCGAAGGCGAGTGAGAGCGTGGCTTCGCCGAAGCGGCGCAACCCCATCTTCGACGACCCGAAGGCGATCGACATCCTCGCGCGCGTGGACTATGACTTCGCCTGCCTGCGCGTGCCGCGCGAGACGACCATGACCCTGTGCTTCCGCGCCAACAAGCTGGACGCCGTCGCGCGGGAGTTTCTGTCCGCACACCCGCTGGGAACGGTCGTGCACCTGGGGTGTGGGCTGGACAGCCGCTGCCTGCGCGTCGGGCACGCCGGCGCGCAGTGGTACGACCTGGACCTGCCCGACGTGATCGATCTGCGGCGTCAGTTCTATGACGAGACGCCCACCTGCCACATGATCTCCTCTTCCGTCATGGAGTTGAGTTGGACGGACCTCATCCCGCGCGACGGGCCCGACCGGGCGGTGTTGGTGATCGCCGAGGGGCTGTTGATGTACCTGGATGAGGCGCATGTGAAGGCGCTCGTGCTCAGGCTGAAGGAGGCCTTCCCCGGCTGCGAGCTGGCCTTCGACGCGTTCAACACCCTCGCGGCCCGGCGCGTGGCCAATCACCCGTCGCTGCGGCAGACCGGCGCCGTGGTGCGCTGGGGCATCGACGACCCGAAGCAAATCGAGCAGTGGGCGCCCGGGATTCGGCTACAGGAGGAGTGGTTCTTCAGGCAGGCGCCGGAGATCGACCGGCTCGCAGCCATTTATCGCTTCGCCTCGTGGCTGGCCGGGCAGTTCCCGATGGCCAACCGGACGCACCGGATTTTGATCTACTGCCTGTAAGCCTCGACGCGGGGAGATGTCAAACTTCTCGGAAGAAGTTTGACATCTCCCCGCGCTGCCTACTTCTCCGTGAGCGCCCACACGTACCGCATCTCGTCCGACGTACGCAGCAGTTCCTCCAACGTGCCCTCGGACTCCACGCGGCCTTCCTTCAACACGACGATGCGGTCGGCCCGCTCCAACGCCGGACGGCGGTGCGAGACGGCCAGGCAGGTGACAGACCCACCCAGCAACCTCTCCCACAGCGCCTGCTCGGTCTCCACATCCAGCGCGCTGGAGACATCGTCCAGCACGAGCAGGTCGGGCTCGCGCACGGCCATACGCGCGGCTGCCGCGCGCTGCACCTGCCCACCCGACAGGCGCATGCCGCGCGGGCCGACCACCGTGTCCAGGCCGTTGGGCATGCCGGCCAGGTCTGCCTCCATCACCGCGCGGTGCAGCGCTCGTTGCACGTCGGCGTCGGTCCGCTCCTGGCCGAGCAGAATGTTGTCGCGCAGCGTGTCGCTGAACAGACGCGGCACCTGGCCTGTGTAGGCGCAGCGCGGCGGAGTGAAGAAGGCGGCCGGGTCAGTCACCAGCTCACCGTTCCAGCGCACCTCACCCGTGTCGCGCGGGAGCAGACCCAGCAGCACGCGCAACAGTGTCGTCTTTCCGGAGCCGACGCGCCCTGTGATGACCGTCAACGTCCCGCGCGTGAGCGACAGGTTGACGCCGGTGATGCCCCGCTGCGGGTCCGAGTACGGGGCCGGGTAGTGGTAAGTCAACCCGGTCACCTGCAGATCGCGCAGAGGTGTGGCGTCCTTGGCCGCCAGGATGGCGGCGCTCCCAGGTGTTCCCGGGGATGGCGGGACGATCAGGGAATCGGGCGACTCGGGGTGGATCAACTCGGACATGCGCCTGAGCGAAACCTCCTGCTGCTTGTAGTCGCCGAAGAAGGTGCCCAGTACGGTGGGTGCCCACGTGGCCGACCACAGGTAGTTCACAAACAACGCGAAGTCGCCCACGGTGAACGACCCTGTGGCAAATGCCCGCCCCGCCAGCAACAGGATGATGCCGATGCCCAGACTCACCAGGTTGGCGTTCAGCGCGTCGATGCCGCGGCGCAGCACGTTCTGCTGCAATGCTGCCTTCTGGCGCGCGTCGCTCAACTCGCCCAGGTGCGCTACCACCGATACCTCGGCGTTGGACGCCTTCACCGCCTGCACGGCGCCGAACATCTCGCCCAGGAAGCCAGTGACACGCCCCGTGCTCGCACGCATCTCCAGCCAGTACTTCATGATGCGACCCCACACCAGGCGGGTCAGCACCACCACACCGGCCAGCGGCAACAGCACGAACAGCGTGATCGTCAGGTTGATGCTGGCCATGATAGCCACTGCGATCAGTGCGAACAGCACTTGCCCCACCACCTCGGGCAGCCAGAGCGGGTAGTCGCACGTCTCGCCGACATCGTCGTCGAAGCGGTTGATCGCCTCGCCTGATGAGACCGGCAGGCCGAGCGCCCCCGGCCGCCGCAGCAGGGCGGCCATGATGTTCCCGCGCAGCAGCGACATGGCCTGGTAGCGGAAGGTGGCGTCGCCCCACGCGTCGCCGAACGAGGCGGCCTTGCGCGCCAGCTCGACGGAGACCAACAGCGCGATCAGCGTCCACACCCCGAAGGCGGCCGAGGCCGCGCCGGTGAGCGTGTCGAAGACGGACTTCTCGATCAGGCCAGGCACGATGAGCCCGACCAGCAGCAAGACGTGACACAAGCAGTTCACCGCGAAGGCGCCTGGGTAGTAGCCGATGAGGGATGCGTTAAAGCGCCACGTGTTCATCCGCCACCCCCCGTTCGGCATTTGCGCCCCCGGTAAATACGGTCGCGGCACTTGCCTCTTCCACATCGGTGCTCGTGGCGCCATGCTCCTGTTCGGACGCCAGCGCCTGCTCCAGGCCGGCTTGCAGCAGCTTATGGAAACGTGAGTTCGTGTCGCGCGACAGGTCGGCGCGCCGGCCGTGCTCAACCAGGCGCCCCTGCTCGAAGATGGCGATCCGGTCGGCGCGTTGCACGGTGCGCAGGCGGTGCGCGATAACGATGCCGGTGCGACCCTGCAACAACTGATTCACGGCTTGCTCCAGCAGGCGCTCCGAGCCCGGGTCCAGCCGTGACGACGCCTCGTCCAGCACCACCAGGCCAGGGTCCTTCAGGAAGGCGCGTGTGAAGGCAAGCAACTGGGCTTCGCCGGCTGAAAGGCCTTGCCCGCCGGGGGCGAGCGGGATGTCCAGCCTGTTGGGGAGTGCCCCACGCCGCGACTGTACCCACTCCCACAGGCCCAACGCCCGTAACGCCGCCTCGATCTGTGCGTCACCGATGTGCTGGTTGAACAGCGTCAGGTTGTCGCGCACGGTACCCTCGAACAGTTGCACGTCCTGGGTGACCAGCGCGATGCGGTCGCGCAGGTCCGACAAGGCCACGTCGCGGATGTCAACGCCGGTTCCACCGAGGCCGGCTCCATCAATACCGGCCAGGCGGATATTGCCCGTCAGCGGGTCATATAGACGGAAGAGCAGGCGCGCCAGTGTGCTCTTGCCGCTGCCGGTGCGGCCCAGCACGCCCAGCACCTCGCCGGGTTCGACGTGCAGAGACACGTCCTGCAGCGCCGGGACCGCCTCGTCGTAGCTGAACGACACCCCGTCGAATGTCACGGCCAGTGGCCCGGCGGGCAGCCTGAGCCGAGGCGCATCGCGCACGGTGGGCTGCTGGATGAAGAGATCGGCCACGCGACCGATGCTGGCGCTGGCGCTTTGCAGGTCCTGCACCTGAAAGCGGATCTCGTCAATCGGCGTCGCCAGGAGCGCGACGTAGTAGACGATCAGGTAGACCGTGCCGATGCTGGCACGGCCCTGCAGGTAGAGCCACGCCCCGGCGCCCAGGCCAAGTGCGTAGGCGAAGGTGTGCAGTCCCTGCACCACCATGAACGTGATGTTGCTGGTCAGCCGCGCCGCACGGAACTTGGTCAACATCGCGTGTGTCAGCCGGCGCAGACGCTCCAGCACGTACGCTTCAGCGCCCGACGAGCGGATGTCCTCGAGGCCCTGCAGGCGCTCCTCGAGGAAGCCGGAGTACTCGGCCTCGGCCTGGCGCTCTGCGGCCCAGCGCCTGACACCCAGGAGCTGCAATCGCCACAGCAGCACGAGCGACACGACCGCGTAGAGGGTGATGCCGGTCCCCACGCGCCAGTCCTCGGCCAGCAGCACGGCCAGGATGCCCAGCACCAGCAAGCCGTTGCCCACCACCTGCAGGCTGAAGCGCGACAGGTAGTTGGCCAGCGCCGAGACGTCGCCGTCGATGCGCTCGATTAGCTCGCCCGGCGCGTGCGCCTTATGGAAGGGCAGGTCCAGCCTCAGGCAGTGCAGCGCCAGGTCAGCACGCAGGGCGTTGGTAGACCTCCAGGCGATACGTTCGCCCACGTAGTCTGTCGCCAGCATCACGCCCTGCCGTGCGGCGGCCGTGAGCAGGAACAGTAGTGCCAAACCGGCCAGAGCGCCGGTGGCACTCGTGCCGGCGATGGCGCTGTCAATGAAGGCGCGCACGATCTGCGGGTTCACAATCGTCAGCCCGACGCCGCAGACGAGCAATGCCGCGAACAGCGTCAGCCAGCGCCACTGCGGCTTCAGGTAGGTGGATAACAAGTCGCGACTGCGCATCCTGACCTCTGACATAAGTCCTTCGCAATAACTCGGTTGCTACACTTCTCTTGGCGAGAAACGTGAATTCCATCCAGAGAACCCGGCCGGCTTGCAGGCACGGCGAGATGCTGGAACGAGCGCATCAGGGAAAACCAAAGTTACGGGCGTGAGCGTAAACTCACGTTGCGCGCCAGTGGCCACGCATCAACACCGATGAGACTTACGCCGGCGCGTTCGTCGCTAAAGGCGAAGGGAAGGGGGCTGGCGAGTCAGACTAGAGGCGCACGCAAGCTGAGCTGGGCCCGTGACAGGTTAATAGTCGTTGACATGTATGCGCCTCCCATTTGATTCTGGATTTACGACGAGTAGTGTATCACGGCGGGCGGATGACGGATGGCCGGCCGCCCCGAACCTTGTCCTCTACCGCGGCCCGACGAAATCGGCCTGCGCTGATTTCACCTCCGCGCCCGACGCGAGTCCCCGCCGGTGTATCCCGCGATACCCGTCGACCTCAGCGAACCGTTACTCTGTGCTGCCCGCGTGAATGCGCCTGTGGCGTGTTTGGTGTGGCTGGACTGGGAATTCGTTCCCGGTTCTCACTGCGGGCTACGACGGCATATAGGTGGCGACGGTCTGAACCATGATCTTGCCATCCCGCACCACAAATGTATCGGAGCCCATCAGGACATAGGGTTCAGCCTTCCAGACGATGTAGGCCGTCTCGCCTTCAACATCCTGCCTGACCATCTGGAAGGCTGCCACCATGCCCGGCATGGTTTTGAGCGTCGTCTCAAAGAACGCCCGTATCTCAGCGAGCCCGTGTGACCGGCCAAACGTGGAGAATAGAACGGAGCCTTCGGTGTAGTCGCTGAGGAGTTCGTCGAGCTGGCCCGCGCCAAGGGCCTGCATGTGATGCGCGAGAGTAGCTTCAGTCTGTGTCGTAGTTGCCCTGATCATTTGAATGTCCTCCTGAGAGAATCCGTGTGGATTGGTAAACATGATTGCCGTGTCACACCTGCGGCAGGGTGACTGCTTTCCACTTCGCCTGGGCGGTCGACACGCTCGGTGACACCAGCGCGAGCGCGATGGCGTCGGCCCACAGCCTGGGCTGGCCTGATGTAGGACCAGGCCACGGCGATCAGTTGGTCCCGGCTGGCGGGTGCGCACTCGGCGAACAGGTTGCGGCAGAAGGCGTCCTGACAGCAGGATGCCTGCGGTAGCCGATCTAGCGCGCTCCACGCCTTACGCAGTAACTCGACCGCGCCGTCCGGCCGCTCGAAGACACCAAAGCAGCGTGATGCCCTTAGCTCAGCGGGAAGGTTCGCCAGGATGCCGGTCTGGTAGTAGAGCGGCTCGCGCCGCCGGATATGCGAGACTTGTGCACCGGAGGTAATGTTGGGGCTGGGCCGGATGACCTTCATGATTACCGTCCAGGGCACCCTTTCGCCGGCCGAGGCGCCCTCGCCGGTCACCATCTGGGTCTGCCACCTCTCCCCGCGCAGGTCTTCCCGCCCTGTAGCCTTGCGGATGATGGGGCTTAATATTGCGGAGTCGATCGCAAGCATTTGACTTTCGATGCGCTCCACGCTGACGTACCTCCTGGCAAGTCACTGTCGACGGGCCTACAGACGAACAGCGATGCCGGGAGAATGCCCGGCATATAAAGGTTTGTACAATTTCAAGTCGGATCTCACGAGTGTTGTAGGCAGATCGATGTCACCGGCCAACGCTTGAGGGTTGCGATGTGGGGAGCCTGGATGACGCATTGACGCTAACGGATAGTCAAGCCGGACCGGCCAGACGTCATCCCCACGCATATTGTAGACCGATCCGATTGGGCGTACAACGGGTCGAACCGGACTCGAGGCTACAACCGGTTGCGCGGGCATGCGGAGGTCTCGGTCACCCTCCCTTGGCGCGCTCACGCGCGTAACCGCCAGCAGGCTCGACTCCGCACGTGCGTGTCCGGTGGCGTGGGCACTTGTGTGTTGCGCGTACAGCAGTATTGCTTAACAGATGCGGTATCCCATGACGTGGTCGTGCATGCAATGACTCTGCCTGATCGGCTCTGGTGGTTGATTCCCAGAGGTTCACGAGGGACACACCGGTGTCCCTGAACTGAGCTTATTCTTCGCTTCCTGCAGTTTCCAAACGCTTCCCATTAACTAATCCACCCCATCTGTCCAGACTGTCTGGATATTTCCTTTGTGGCAGCATGCCAGAGGTGTAGCGATAAGTCCACCTTGACATACGCGCACCTCATCATGGTGTTGGGTGCCCGCTAAGTCGGCTTAGGATGCATGTTCAGGATGAGGTTCGAGGCGTGGCTTCGGTCATGGGCGTGGTGAACAGCACCGTCGCGACCTCGTGGGCTTTCACGTCAAAGCTGATCTCGTGACCGACGCCGGGAGATAAAGTCGTCAGTTGCTCCTCGGCCAGGTTCGCCCGCTCGGCGGATATGAAGGGAATCAGGGTCCTGAGCGCGACGGTCAGAGGCTGGTCACTAATGTTGTAGCCGCGCACCAGCCAGCCGCTCCCGTCTCTGGCTGTCTTGATAGCGCTGATGATGAAATCCTGTGGTGACACGTGCAGTAGTGCGTCTTGCGACGATAGCATCCCTTCATGCAGCGCAGTGCTTGCCGCGCGCAGAGGCGCCTGGAAGGCGTACGCCTGGTGATAGGCGGTTAGGCGGTCCACCTCAGCGAAGGGGATGATCGCATAGTCGAAAGCCCAGTGGCCGGGCATCTGCGCGCCGGGCGTAGGCATCACGGGACCGGCGGGACCTCTGCGCTCGGGGAAGTCATCGCGCGAGAGCCAGCCCACGCAACGCAGCAGGGTGAGTGCGATCTCCGCATGGCCGTCGCGCTGAGTCACCTCCACCTCGGGTAGACCGCGGTTGGCGATCAGCAGTCCGCGCGTCCCATCCGAGACGGCGCAGAAGGCGCGCTGTGGCACCTCCGGCCGGGGTTGCTCCGCCCACGAGGCGTCGAACGCCGGCACGCCGAGGGGCCGCCGGATCACCTCGAAGTGGCCATCATAGTCGGCCTCACTCACTGCAAACGGAGCCGCGAAGTGGACGCGCAGGCGATGGTCGCGTGCGAGGTTGTCCAGTTCGGTGTGGATGTCCACGCGCTCCACACCGGCGATGAGGGTGACCCGGCTGGACAGCGTGAGCGGTACAGTCTTGCGGCTGCGTGACTTGTGGTCCGCCTCCAGCCCCTCGGGCGTCTCCATCTCCAGGGTAAGCTCCAGCATGTGCTGCACCTCGCCCCGTTTGACGTGCACGCTCCTAAGATGTAGGGGCGGCATGTGATCAACTTCAGGCGGGGAGTAGTTGTATTCATCGCCCCGGTCGCCGCCGTCCACGAACCGGTTTTGCCCGTGGTAGAGCACGCCGCTGCGCTTGTCGAGCACGTCGAGGGTGCCGTCCGGTTGAGCCGTCACAGCGAAGAACTCATTATCAATGCGATAAGGTGGTCTGGCGGTTGGGTCAGGAGCCAGGCGTTGCATGAAAGCGCGGGCTGTTGGGTTTGCCGCCAGTCGGGCGCCAAGCGGCATCAGAGAGCGTACCAGTGGGCTGAGCCGGAGTGGCTCTTTCTGAACGCCATGCTTATAGCGTACCCAGTACGTGCGATAACCGAAGCCTGGCACATCCCGTGCGGTGAAGAGCACTTGGCTGGACCCGGTCGAATGGACGCGCACGTGGTAGGTATGGATAGCTGGATCTTCAAGCAGCGCCATGATTTCCTTGCGTGCGCGTTCCCATTCCTCCGGGTCCGGCTGGCCCGTCTGGCCGGCCTGTACCTCTATCGATACTTCATCCCCTTCACGTTGCAGGCGCATCGCCAGGAGCCTGACGCCCGCCACGTCCGATCCGGCTGCAATCATGCTCACGGTGCTCTGTAACTCCTTGCGGTCCATCGTCACGTTGAATAACTCACCGCGGCCCTGGCCGAGCACCTGGAAGGATATGGGCGTTCCGCTCCCGTCCAGCAGATCGAACTCGCCGCTCTCGGATGGGGCGTCCACGACGGTGCTGACTGTATCGGTACGCTGGCACGATGTGGGGTTGAACACCACCACGGCCGAAGAGGCTGGAGTATGGCCATGCGGAGCGGCTGGCTGCGTCGTGACAGCCTCTGCCAGCACGGCAAGGCTCTGGCGTGTGATCTCCTCGCCCATCTGCTCGACCTGGTCGAAGCGCGGGCGCATCTCGTCGTGCACCTGGTCGATCGAGCAGCCGCAGATCGAGTCGTGCGGGTGGCACTGCATCAGCAGGCGCCAGGCTTCACGTAGGACGTCCTGCGGCTGGCGTATGGATTCCGTTGCAGGTCCATACGGGATGGCCCACGTGCTGAATGGCTCCGCCCACTTCTCCAGCAGCGTCTCGCAGGCGCGGTTGCGCTGCTTAATCCACATGCGTGCGGAGAGTACTCCTGGCAGCATCGGCGCGTGTCGCGATGAACGCAGCTCGCCGTATACGACCGGCAGCCTGTCCAGGTTCAGGCTGGCCTGAATACCGACGAAGTAGTCCGGCAGGGTGGAGTGGATCAGCACGTCGCCATCCAGCTTACCGGCGGCGAAGGCAACCGCCGCGGATGTGCCGGGTTGTGCCTCCTGGTGATCCGTGCCGTGCATCAGCAGCAAGTGAGCGCCATCCGTGTGCAAAGCCAGTTGGTCGCGCAGGTCACGCGCTGCAGCTACAAAGCTCTGCGGGCCATTGCCCAGGATGCCTGCGGCGTTGCCGTAGCCCTGGCGCAGGTAGCCCATCAACACCCGCGAGCCATCAGGTGCCTGCCACCAGAACTCGTTGGGTGCCTCGTCCACACCGCGCCACAGGCACGCCGTCCGGATACCGAAGCCGTGCAGGATTTGCGGCATCTGCCCGATGTGACCGAACGGGTCGGGAATGTAGCCCACCATCATCTTGGGGCCGAAGCGCCGGGCAATGGCGTCCCCTTCCAGCAAATTGCGGACCAGTGCCTCCGGGCTGACGAGGAATTCGTCGGGCAGGATGTACCAGGGACCGATCAGGATGCGGCCTTCGCGCACGTAGCGGCGCAGGTCCGCTTCGCGTCCGGTGCGGATTTGCAGGTAGTCGTCCAGGACGATGGTCTGGCCATCCAACATGTAGTGGCGGTAGGCACTGTCGGCATCGAGGAGGTCCAGCAGGCCATCGATCAGGTGGACCAGGCGCAGGCGGAATTGTTGGAAGGTCTGGTGCCATTCGCGGTCCCAGTGAGTGTGAGAGATGAGGTGTAGTGTGTGCATGGTGTCTTTCAGGCAATGATCGAAACCGTATGCAGCATGGGCTCGCCAAGTGATTCATCACCATCGATTTGCGCTTGCCTGCGCGCCGTCTCGGGCGAGATGCCTTTCGTGAACAGGTGCCACGCGATGTCCTGGTCCACCCGCACCCGCGCGGACAGGACGGTGCCAGCGCCCAGATATAAGTGCCACTGGCTGCCTTCCCGCAACAGTGTCCAGGTGTCACCGGCTTCACCGGTAATCTCCAGCTGAACTTGCGTGCCTTCGGATGCCGGCACTTTGCGATAGACATGTGGCAGGGCGCGCACGAACGTGTTCAGCACCGGGTGCAGGAAGTGACGGCTCGTCAGGCCGGGCGCGCCGACGGCTTCGCGGATATGCATCTGGTGATGCCATTTCTCGGTATACTCGCGGGCCAGGTCGAACCAGTTCGGAGCGAGTTCTTCACCTGCCCAACTGACCGGACCTCGCGAGGAGGCATATGGATCCAGGTGCCTGAGAAAGGCGTGTACCTGCGGGCCAACCAGCGCGTGCAGGTCAATCATCAGGCGCGGGCTGATGCGCCGGGCTGCCGTCACCCATTCGGCGTTGACCTGGTCGACATGGGCCACGAGTTCGGCATAGCTGCCGATGGGTTTATCAGGGTCGGGCGGCGGCAGCCCGTCACGGCGGAACGACAGGAGCCGCATGTCGGTGTCCAGGAGGTGCGCGACCATGTCGCGCACCGTCCACGGCGCCGCCGCAGTCGGCTTATCCCAGTCCGCCGCGGGCAGGGCGTGCAGGAGTGCCAGTAGCTCGCTGTGCAACTCCAGAAAGAGATCGCCCACCAGGATGGGCTCCACCGGTTGCATAGACCCTCCATCTTCTGCGTTACATTGGTCAGTTCCTCCAATCATACCGGGCAAATGCAAGGAGTCACCGCCGCGGAGAATGAGCATGCGCTTCCTGCGAAAAGGAGAGGCGCGGCCCCTGGGTTGATGAGGTTGATCGCCTGATGCCCTTCCTTTTCAGCGCGGTGCCGGAGCTGGTCGCGACCCCGCAAGGTCAGTCAAAGGGGCATGAAAGGCGGGTAAAGCCGTGAGCATGGCCACGAGGCAGCACTCCATCCAGTGCAGGCTAAAACCTGACATCTGGCGCCCAGTCTGACTAATTCTGCACCAGCACTTACCGCAAGTATGCCCGAGGCCAGATGAGCGACTCCACCGCGCCAAGGTCACAGCTCAGCCCTTGTGCGGCAGGAGGTGAGACAACTGGATAACGCCATGTTGTTTTGAGCTCGAGCGATTAGCCCCGGTGAAGGCATATTGATGCTGATAATTATAAATAGATGAATGTCGAATAAATTCGTGGCGCCGGCGCTCATGATGCTGGGATGAATTAAAATCCTGATCAGTGGCGCGACTGGGATGATCGGTTCTGCGATGGTGCTGTACCAGGCAGCACAAGGTCACGCAGTCGTTTGCCGGGTGTCGCGAGCGCCTGGCTCTGGCGAAGCGCGCTGGGACCTCGATGCGGGCGCACTCGACACGGTGGGGCTGGAAGGCTTTGACGGCATGTTGCACCTGGCGAACGCGCCACGGGGCGGACGCTGGAATACCGGGCTCAGGCGCCACATCCGCGAGAACCGCCTGCTGGCCGGGACGCTGGCCCCATGTTGAAGCCAGCCATGGGCTACCAGTTTCGTTATCCGTACCTTGAGAGCGCGCTGCGGCGTAAGCGGGCAGGAATGGATTCATCGACCACAGGTGAACACCGCCTGATGCCGATAAGGACATAATGCATGTCGCTTCCTAATGGGGTTCGCTTATTCAATAAGCACGTAACCAATTCCGTGATGCTCAGAATAGCGGGGGCTCCGCACAGCCCGATCGCCATTCTCCGGCACACGGGCCGGCGTAGTGGTAAGGCGTATGCGACACCCGTCATGGCGGAGCCTGTGACGGGCGGTTTCATGTTCGCCTTGACCTACGGCACTGGTGTGGATTGGTACCGCAACGTGCTATCAGCCGGGCAGTGCGGCTTGCGTTGGCACGGGGAGGAATACGTGCTGGAGAAGCCAGAACCTCTCGGGCGGCAAGCAGCGTTGTTCGTGTTCCCACTGCCCTTCAGGCCGATGTTGCGGCTGGTGGGCGTACGGGATTTCCTGTGTATGCGTATCCAGAAGCCCTGACCTGAATCACTTCCTTTACCGTCAGTGATCTGCTGTGGCGCGGCGGTTGCGCCAGCAGGACGGTGCCAGGAAGTGGGGCTATTGAAGTTGAGCCGTGTAAGGCATGGATGAATGGTTCTATGGACCATAATTGATGTGCTCTGTGAAATCCGTCATCACGACGCGATATTTTGCTGAGCCAGAGAATAATGAACAGCATGAAGACAATAAACATTCATCGCTTGCCGGGTTTGGTGTTAACAGATCTGGAGTTCCAGGTGCCGCTGGACTACAACCAGCCGGAGGCGGAGCGCGCGGGACAAATCACCGTCTTCGCTCGTGCGGTCGTATCACGCGAGAAAGAGCAGGCTAACCTGCCCTGGCTGGTGTTCTTCCAGGGCGGCCCGGGGTACCCCTCGCCGCGCCCGACCGGCAACGATGGCTGGCTCAAGCGCGCGTTGCAAGACTACCGCGTGCTGCTATTGGACGACCGCGGCACGGGGCGCAGCACACCGCTTACTTACCAGACATTGGCGCAGCAGGGTTCGCCAGAAGCTCAAGCCGACTACCTGAAGCACTTCCGGGCTGATGCGATTATCGGCGACGCTGAGTGGATCCGCCGTGAGCTAATCGGTGAGGAGGGCTGCTGGAGCGTGCTGGGACAGTCCTTCGGTGGCTTTTGCGTGGTGCACTACCTGTCATCTGCACCTGATCATCTGAAGGAGGCCCTGCTCACCGGCGGGCTGCCTCCGCTGGACCGTCCGGTGGACGATATCTATAAGGCTACCTACCGGCGTGTGCTGGACCGGAACCGGCGCTACTACGAGCGCTATCATGATGATGGTCCACTCGTGCAAGAGATTGTGAAGCACCTGGCCAGCCGTGAGGTGCGCCTGCCAGGCGGCGGCAGGCTTACGCCCAGGCGCTTCCAGCAGCTCGGCAGCGCCTTCGGCATGAGCACCGGTTTCGAAGATGTGCACTACCTGTTGGAAGAGGCGTTCGTCGAAGGCTCGAGCGGGCGCGAGATCAGCTACACCTTCCTGCGCGGGGTTGAAAACTTCCAGCGCTTTGAGACTAACCCCATTTACGCCTTGCTGCACGAGGCAGAGTATTGCCAGCAGGAAGCATCGAACTGGTCGGCCGAGCGCGTGCGGACCGGCTTCCCGGAGTTCGCAATAACGGCTGGACAACCCGTATCGTTCACGGGCGAGATGATCTACTCGTGGATGTTCGACGACTACGAGACCCTGCGCCCTTTGAAAGGTGCAGCGGAACTCCTGGCAGCTTACGACCGCTGGCCGCGCTTGTACGACCTGCCCATGCTGAAGAAAAACACGGTGCCCTGCGCGGCCGTCGTGTACTATGACGATATGTACGTCGAGCGCACATACTCGGAGGAGACGGCTCGCACGATCAAAGGTCTGAAGGTGTGGGTGACCAGCGAGTACGATCATAATGGGCTGCGTGCGGATGGCGAGCGTGTGGTGAGCCGGTCGCTGGAGATGGTGCGTGGAGAGGTGGGGTAATCGGGTGGGGGATCGGCAGCAAAGAGTGAGCATGCCCCCTCATGACAGACCGGGGTTATACACGCGAGCCACACTCCGCATGCACTGGATGGCTGCTCCGCTGTCACGGGCGCTGTTGATCGTCCTGTTGGCTGCCGGTTGCAGTAACCTGTCCGTGGCTCCGACGCCTGTCCTGACCTCTACTCCCATCGCTACGCCCACCTCAGCTCCTGCTCCCACGGCCACCCACACGCCCGGTCCAGCCGCGCAACTGGTTCCCAGGATACTATCGGTCAGGCCACATGACACGAGCTCCTATACCGAGGGACTGGTATGGACTGATGGCCTGCTTTACGAAAGCTCTGGGCTCTATGGTGTCTCGAGTGTCAGAAAGGTGGATCCCCAGACAGGCCGGGTGCTGTCCCTCACCAAAGACCCGCCGCAGGTCTTCGGGGAGGGGCTGGCCCTGGACGGGAAGCGCCTGTACCAGTTGACCTGGAAGGAGCAGATCGGCTTCATCTACGACCTCGATACGCTGAGCCAGACGGGCTCATTCTCCTATAAAGGCGAAGGCTGGGGCCTGTGCTTTGACGGCCATCACTTCATCATGTCCAATGGCAGTGCATTCCTCTCCATTCGCGACGCGAAGACCTTCGCGGTTCTGAACAGCGTGCACGTCATGTTGAACGGCGCGCCCGTCAACATGCTGAACGAATTGGAATGTGTGGGCGGCTCGGTGTATGCCAACGTATGGCTGACCGATCACATCGTACGCATCGACGCGGCCAGCGGCCGAGTCACCGCCGTGATCGATGCCTCCGGCCTGCTTACGCAAGCAGAGCGCGCAGCTGCGGGCTCGGATGGCGTGCTGAACGGTATCGCCTACGACCCGGCGACAGACACCTTTTTCGTCACCGGCAAACGATGGCCGAAGCTCTTTGAGGTGACGTTTGTGCCCCGAGGCAGTGACTGACCCGCCGGTCAGCGCATGGTTTCAGCCAGCTCCGCACCCCACTGGCGGGCGCGTTCCAGTTCGCCGTCGCGCAGTGGCCCGTAGGCGCCCTTCACGATGAAGCGATGTGCCTTTGCAGCGGAGGTATACCCGGCTGCGCCCAGGGCGCGCTCGATGGCTCCGGTCGCTCCACCCAATGACCACCAGATACGTGTCTCGAACGCGGCGG
This sequence comes from Chloroflexota bacterium, assembly GCA_021788625.1. Taxonomy (GTDB): domain Bacteria; phylum Chloroflexota; class Anaerolineae; order J036; family Brachytrichaceae; genus CAIXPS01. The sequence continues at coordinate 4,630 of JAJYKL010000071.1, read as the reverse complement.
CCTGTTTTGGGGCTCGCTGTGCGTGCCCACCAGGCAGCGCAGCCAGCCATGAGCGCATGCACGGGTGCGAGAGATCGGGAGGTGCGGGTGCACGGCTCGGATGTGCGCCAAGGTTGGCCAGCGCCTTTTCATCGGGCAGCCTGAACCCGAGCACTGGCGCACCAGCCACGAGCAGGTCGGCGTTCGCGACTGCTGCAGTCGTTGCCTCAGCGGTTGATAGCGCCTTTGCCTGCGGCCCGATACCTTCAGCGATGGCACGCGCGATGGCGGCCGTATTGCCCCAGTGCGATTCGTATACGACAATGGCCTTCATGGTGTTTTATCCGTTGGGCCGGGCAGGGGGGCTTCCGTGGCTGCCAGGTCTGCTGCATCGGCAGGGGTTGTTGGCACCGGTGGAACCGGCGCGGTGGTCGTCAAGGCCATCGCTCCGGCTGGTGCTGGAGCAAGGTTCGCCTGCGCCTGTTGCTGTTTGACGGCGTCTCGCCAGCGCGTCCAGAGTATGACCAGTCCGACGATGCCGATGGTCACTTGCCCTATGAAGATATCCAGTCCCGTGCCCAAATACGTCCCGATGACCGTGGGCAGGCCGTCCCACATCGCGTGCAGAACGGCGACCAGCAGGTAGGCCCCGATGACCTTGAGCGTGAAGCGGAAGTGACCGTTCTTTGCTTCGCGGAACAGTACACTCGCCAGAATGGCCGTCCAGGTGCCGTGTCCCAGCGGAGAAAGCACTCCACGCATGAGGGTCACGCCCACCAGGAGCGACAGGCTGCCCTGACTGGACAGGAAGGCCGTGAATGTGTAGCCACTGCTCTCAAGTGCAGCGAAGCCCATTCCGGCCGCCGCTCCCAGAATTAGCCCGTCGATTTCCTCATCATGTTTTCGGTTGCGGGCAATCAGGAGCACGCCCATAATCTTGGCGAACTCTTCGATCAGGCCGATCTCTAGCGTGCTGACGGGATCCATATGCCGGATGAAGATTGGCTCCAGCAGAGATGCAGCCAGGACGCCCAGGATGCCCCCGTACACGAACGATATGGTCGCCGTGAACGGGGTGATATCGGTGAGGTGGCTGCGTTCGTAGATAAAGGTGACGTACGTGATGGGCACCAGGAAGCTGCCGATCATCATCACTGTTGGGAACAGGTTCGGATTACCGGACAATACGAAGAACACAAAGGCCAGCGCATACAGGAGCGCCCCTGTCAGCAACACTTGCAACCATGCATGTGCTTTCTTTCTTGGAGCTGGCATGGCCGGTACTGAGAGTCCTGATGCCATTTTCCCCTCCTGCTCTATGTTGCCCATAGAGGTCCTCCATCCCCTGATGGATGGAATATATTGAGTCCATTGCTACCGTCGTTCGCGATAGATTGTATGACCAATATACGGCTCATGCAAAGTCGGTTAACCCTCCCAACAAAGGCGCAGCGCACATGCGGATGCCGCCCCGCTTCAGCTTCAGCAGCTCCACCCGTCCTGTCGCGTGCAGCCGCGCCCAGTCCGCGATCGCCTCCGGCTTGTCGTGACCGGCCAACATCCCCAAGCTCAGTAGCAGTAACCGCAGCACCAGGCTATACCGCCGGCGCCGTGCGTGCCGCCTATTCTTCAGGCGGTTGAAGTGCGCCGCCAGATTTCCCACCTCGAACAGAAGTAACTCGTCCCTGTACGTCACCGGGCGGGTTTCCGTGCTATGCTTCGCGCTAGCTTCAGTCGGTTCGGTTTATTTGTTCATACCTCAAGCCTATTACGCCCGAGGCTTTTTTGCTTGTGCTGTCAAGGAACTTTGCAGGCACCGTAATGACAAATATGGTTGCACGCAGGCGGTAGTGTCAACGGTCGGGAGTCCGGGTCAAGGTTGAGGCCGCGGTGCATGGGGCGTACGATAATGACACTGCTGCCACAAAACGGAAATGATTATGGATGAAATCGCCCGCTACAACAAGGAACGTTGGGAGGCGCTGGCCGGGGCGAACATCGAGTATTCCCGCCCCTACCTCAACCTCACCCCGCAAACGGCGCGTGCCGAACTCGATCCCTACGGCATCATGGGACCGGTGGAGGGCGAGCGCGTGCTGTGCCTGGCCTCCGGCGGCGGGCAGCAGTCCGCGGCCTTCGGCTTGCTAGGCGCGCAGGTGACGGTGCTGGATCTGTCGGAGACGCAACTGGCGCGCGACCGCGAAGCGGCGGCACACTATGGCTTTACGGTCGAGACGCGGCAGGGCGACATGCGCGATCTCTCACCTTTCGCGGACGCAAGTTTTGACATCGTCTACCACGCGCACTCGATCAACTTTATCCCCAATGTGGAGCCGGTGTTTGCCGAGGTGGCGCGCGTGTTGAAGCACAGTGGGCTGTACCGCATGAGCTGTAGTAATCCGTTTGTGCATGGACTGGACGAGCGCTGTTGGGATGGCCAGGGCTACCCGCTCTCGCAACCTTATACCGACGGTAAAGTGACCGGCGACCCTGACTGGGACGTCTGGCAGCTTGACGGAACCGTCGAACGCGTGCGCGGGCCGCACGAGTTCCGCCACACACTCAGCACGCTGATCAACGGGATGGTGCGGCACGACTTCATCATCCTCGGGTTGTGGGAAGGGCCGCGTGGCGATCCCAATGCGGCGCCAGGCTCCTGGAATCACTTCATCGCCATCGCACCGCCGTACCTGACGTTCTGGATGCGTTTACTGGAATAAAAGGAAACGCCTCCACCAGTACTGGAGGAGGCGTCTGGCCAACGATGCTATCGTTGGGGCTGTTACGGATGATTATACACTATCTGCCCCGTTATATTCACCATTGACGAGGATTACCAAACAACGGAAACACATGGAACGCATAATCGCATACATTGATGGCTTCAACCTCTATTATGGTCTGCGGGCAAAGGGCTGGAAAAGGTATTACTGGTTTAACCTGCGCGCGATGTGCGAGAACCTGTTGAAACCCGATCAACAACTCGTTCTCACCAAATACTTCACGGCAAGGGTATCACAACCACCAGATAAGCACAAACGCCAATCAACCTACATTGAGGCACTGCAAACACTACCCGCACTACAGATTTACTTCGGCAAGTATCAACTCAATCCGCGCCAGTGCCGTAACTGCGGTTATGTTGACAATGTCCCTAATGAGAAGATGACTGATGTGAACATCGCTGTCGAGCTGTTAGTCGATGCATTCCAAGATCACTTCGATACCGCATTATTTATTTCTGCCGACAGTGACCTAATGGCTCCTGTGAAATCAGTACTGCGCCTATTTCCCGCAAAGCGGATTGTCTGTGCGTTCCCTCTCGAACGCTCCTCGAAAGAATTAGTAAAAGTGTCGACAGCTCACTTCACAATTGGCCGAGGAGCATTGGAGAGGAGTCTATTACCATCTGACGTGATAAAAGCCGACGGCTTCGTATTGAGATGTCCATCATCTTGGCATTAGGTAGGTGGCTAGTAGGATATGACAGTGGAACACTTCACCTGGCGCGGGTATGACCTGTCGCCCCGCGTGCGCAAGATCGAGCGCGCCTTCGCCCACGAGGCCGTGACGTCGGCCGACGACGTGCCGGTGCTGGTGAACACGCCGTGCTACTTCGCCTTTGGTAGCCGCGACAAGCCCGCGGACTACTTCACCAACCCGGCCAGCATGCTGGACTACCAGGCCTGCGGCTACGAGCAGCACCTGAAATACGTCCGCGACGACTACGTGCCCTACTTCATGCCCTGGTTCGGCACGGGGGTGCTGGCGTCGGCATTCGGATGTGCGATCCGCGTGCCCGACGTGCTGGACGACGATCCGGCCGTTGCGGAGCCCTGCGTGCGGACGCCGGCGGACGCGGCCCACTTGAAGTTGCCCGAACCAGGCCGCACAGGGTGGATGCCGCGCGTGCTGGACGCGATCGACTACGCGAAGGTCTACGGCGACCTGCCCGTCGGCCTGACGGACATGCAGGGCCCGCTGGACACACTGGGGCTGATGTGCGGGCAGGTACAGCTCTACCAGTGGATGTACGACGAGCCGGCCATGGTGCACGAGCTGTTCGACCTGGTGACGGAGGCGTTCATCCAGTGGGTGCGGCTGCAAAAGCAGCACATCGGCGAGCCGCCGGAGCGCTCGAACGGGCTGCAGGGAGTGTACTCGCCGGGGGCGGGCGTGTGGGAGTCCGATGACGACATGGTGCTGGTGGGGCCCGCGCTCTACTCGGAGTTCGTCGTGCCGTGCGTCTCGCGCATCTTCGAGGCCTTCGGTGGCGGCAGCGTGCACTTCTGCGGCAACGGGCTGCACCACGTGGACAACCTGCTGGCCACCCGCCGCATCACGGCGGTGAACAACTCGCCGCTGGGCGGGTTCCAGACGTTCGCCCGGCTCACCCGGAAGGTGGTGCCCTTCGTGACGGTGCAGATCCAGGACGGGGCGCCGCTGGATGTCGAGGCGTACTACACGAACCTGTTCGGTGCGCTGGACGATTTTCGTGGCATGATGCTGGCGCCATTCGTGATGGATAAGGTAGCGATGGATCTTGCCGGCGGCTACCTGCCGGTCGAGCGTGACCCGTTCGAGACGGCCAACCGCATCGTGGACGTCACGCGCGAGTGCGTTCGCCGGAAGCTGGCCGCAGCACCTTCAC
>JAJYKL010000191.1 GCA_021788625.1 Chloroflexota bacterium | reverse complement strand
TTTTATTTTTATCCCCCGACAGGTTATTATGATTACGTAGAGGAAATGGTACCTCTGAGCCTGGCGAATCGCGTGGTGTAGTTTGCAACCTGTTGCAGCCTGGTGTGTGCATCGTCGTTGCTGATATTAATCGGACTTTACATTATGCAGCCTGGCATGCAGTTTTTTGCCTGATCCAATACGGCGGTCATAAGGGTAGCACAGCGGGGTGGATGCTTATAGCCATATTCGATACACTTCACCTCTGTCGCTGGAGGAAAAGAGGACAAACCCCATGCCATGGTCACTGCTGGTTAAGACGCTTTTTCATTGGTGGGTATTACTTGGTCTGGTGCTGGTGAGTGGTGGGATGGCATTTATGCCGATTACCTTACGTGGTCAAGGTCTGCAACCACTGCGTCAGCACATTATGATGCCATATCGGCGTGTTATGCATCTGGCCCTGGCGGGATCCGTGATCGGGACGCTTCTGGCAGCCTATTATCATCTGGTCACGACAGTGGCTCCTCTACCGGGAGCATATAGCGCTCTAATATTGGTGCGACTGGCACTGCTGGGTGGCTTGGCTGTACTCGTACAGTGGGCCGAACCAGATGTATCGGTGTGGGTGCTAGTGCCCGGTGCCGCCCTGTTATTTACCCAAAGCCTATTGAGCCACAGCGCTCAACTACCACAGCCATTAGCACCCGTATTGGCCGATTGGATTCACCTGACTTTCGCCTCATTATGGTTGGGTGGTGTGGCGATGCTTTCGTTTGTTGTGACCCCACATGCTGAACCCAAAGACCTGGGAATTGTCATCAGCCACTTCTCGCCACTTGCCATGTTCTGTGTATTTGCCGTCACCCTTACAGGCATCATCCAAAGCGCCAGTTTCGTGGGCAGCCTCAGCGAGCTATTCACTGCCACGTATGGACGCACTATTCTGATGAAGGTGGCTCTACTCATCGTGTTGATCGGTTTTGGAGCGTTTCACCAGCAAGTGATCTCACCGCAACTGCAAGCGTGGGCGCTACGGGATCGAGCTGGTGTAGAGCTGGCTGTCAGGAGGTTCCGAATCAGCATCCTTTTGGAGACCGTTATGGGTGTATTGATCCTGCTGGCTGCAGGAGCCCTCACAGCGCTTCCACCTTCCATCAGCACGCCGCTGGGTTAACCGTCATTAATCTTTCTTGGATCACTGCACACGTCTGCCGTACGACCTTATTACGTGGGTTGGTGGCTTCACCAGATAGCTGTGATACATTCTGTAATCTTGGCGCACAGAGCGACCATTTCGCACCGGGCAGGCTAACCCTATAATTGATTGATTATGACTGTAGGCATGGCTCTGCCGCGTATAGATGCCATCGCAAAAGTGACCGGGCAGGCGCTTTACCCTGGGGACCTGGTGATGCCAGGCATGGTGCACGCCAAGCTGCTATTTGCGCGCCGTCCGCATGCGCGTGTGCTTTCACTGGACGCTACGGAGGCGCTGGCAGTACCAGGCGTAGTGGCTGTTTTTACCGGTGCTGATGTGCCTGTGAATGAGTATGGACTGGCGCATTACGATGCCCCAGTGCTGGTGACACCTCTCGATCGCCTGGCTCATGTACCCCACGCCTTACCCTTCGACGGTATAGTGCGCCACGTTGGCGAAAGGGTGGCTTTAATCGTGGCTGAGAGTGAGGAGCTGGCGGCGCGGGCTCGTGATCTGATTCGCGTTACGTACTCGGATCTGCAGGTTGTTGACTCAATGTTCGAGGCGCTGCAAGAAGGCGCACCACAAGTGCATCCGCAGTATGCAGGCAATATTCTGCAGCACTACCGTATTCGCAAAGGCAATGTGGAAGCCGGGTTCGCACAGGCGGACGAGATCGTAGAAGGCACGTACTACACTCATTCACAGGAGCATGCTTATCTGCAACCCGAGGCAGGACTGGCATACCTGGATGAAGCGGGTCGGGTGACCGTTCAGGTGGCCGGCCAATGGGCCCACAAAGACCAGGAACAGGTGGCACACGCGCTGGACGTGCCCAAGGAACAGGTGCGGATCATCTATCCTGCCATCGGAGGTGCATTTGGTGGACGGGAAGACATGAGCGTGCAAATCGTGCTGGCACTGGCTGCCTTCCGCTTGCATCGCCCGGTCAAGATGGTGTGGACGCGCGAAGAGAGCATCATCGGGCATCACAAGCGCCACCCCATGTCAGTGCATGCCCGTCTGGGTGCAAAGCGTACGGGTCAGCTGCTGGCTGCACAGATCGACATCACAGCCGATGCGGGTCCCTATGCTTATACCAGCACCAAGGTTTTGGGCAACAGCACAGTCATGTGTGTCGGACCTTATGAGGTGCCTCACGTCGCAGTGGACGCACGTGCCGTGATGACCAATAACCTGCCCACAGGAGCCTTCCGTGGGTTCGGTGCTCCGCAAGCTCTTTTCGTCGCGGAGACGCAGATCAATAAATTGGCTGAGCGACTGGGCATGGACCCGGTGGAGTTGCGGTTGACGAACGTTTTGCACGATGGGAGTTTGACAGTCAATAACACGCCTGTTCCATCCGGTTGCAGCATCGCCGATGTTGTGACGAAGTGCGCGAGTGCCAGCGGATGGGGAATGGAGAAGCGAGCCACGAGCGAAGTGCACGACATGATCCCGAATCGAAACACTGCACTCTCCACGAAGCAAGGTCGAGGTTTTGCCTGTGGCCATAAGAATGTAGGCTTCAGCTTTGGGGCACCGGAGCGCTGTGAGGCAAAGGTTGAATTACATGGTGGCACGGCGATCGAGTATGCCGTGGTCTACCATGCGGGGGCAGATTGTGGCCAGGGCGCACATACTGTGTTCGCACAGGTCGCCGCAGAGGCACTCGGTTTACCAGTGGAGAAAATTCGCCTCGTCGTAAGTGACACAGCCCGCAGCGGTGACAGCGGTTCGGCATCGGCCTCACGCATGACGTTCATGGCCAGCCATTCCATCAGAGGCGCTGCGTTGGCAGCCTTGCGAACGTGGCAGATGGAGGCGCGCCCTGCGATCGCTACGTATGTCTATCGCCCGCGGTCCACTACGGCTATGGACCCCCGTACCGGTGAAGCAGACCCGAATATCACCTATGGATATGTGGCCCAATCGGTCGAAGTGGAAGTGGACACTGAAACCGGGCTCGTCACGGTGCGAAAGCTTGTGTGTGTCGACGATGTAGGCCATGCCGTGAACCCGCAGCAGGTGATTGGCCAGATCGAGGGGGGCGCCGTGCAGGCTCTGGGGTGGGTCACGTTGGAGAACTTCGTGCAACGCCATGGCATAGTGCTCACACCCAACCTCAGCACCTATCTGATGCCAACTGTGCTCGATACGCCGGACGAACTGCAGTCCGTGTTAGTGGAGAATCCAGACCCTAACGGAGAGATGGGTGTGCGCGGTATGGCCGAAATGCCATTCCTGGTGGTGGCTCCTGCCATCGTGGCTGCCATTCACGACGCAACTGGTGTGTGGGTGAACGAGTTGCCGATCACACCCGAGCGGCTACTGCAAGCGCTCGCGGCATGACAAACCGCCGGGCGCCACTGGCTCCGGCGGTTTCTGTGTTCGGACCGCGCATTAATTCATCACGTTGGGAAGGAATACACTCCGAATCGGCAAGAAGTCGCGGGAACGCCCGAACCACAAATAGTAGGGATGCACACTGACGCCTCCGCTCCCATTATTCTGCAACGTGTAGCAGGATCCTCCCCAGGAGTAGGGGTTGAGATCATCGCGACGTGCGGATAGATAATCTCCGGAAAGAGTGTCGTTGGGGTCGATATTGCTATTGGGTCCGTTATACCATTCCCAGATACCGCTCGGGAAGAAGCCAATCCCTGTGTATCCGGGGGATTGATCGTCCGCAATCCAGGTGGCGCAATTCTCGTAGTAATACCCACCTCCCCACATCACAGTGCCTGCCACATGCAGGCGGTCATCCAGTGCAGCCGAGGCGTATTGGATCGCAAAACTGGAACTCCATTGAACGGGTTCGTTAATGAGTGCGAACGTACTTTCGTCGATGCGAACCACATGCACGTAAGGATAGGGAAAGTTAAACCCACCGATACCATTGTTGCCCTGGGAGGCATCCCAGAAGAATGTAATTACACCTCCAGCGACCCAGCCGGTGAATATGCGGTCGGTGTGT
>JAJYKL010000190.1 GCA_021788625.1 Chloroflexota bacterium | reverse complement strand
ACCTACACGAGTACGACACGCCCAGACAAGCGCGGGAGAACCTGGCGCGTTACCTGGTGTTCTACAACCAGGAGCGTCTGCATCAAGCGTTGGATTACCGCACGCCGGCACAGCTGTACTCCGGATGAAACCGGCGACGCAAGCAGCCAAGCTGATGAGAGCTGGGCCACCCAAGGTGAGCCCGCACTCATCAGTGTCACACGACACGAGGTGCTACTTTATTTCGGCTAAAATCGTGTCTGACAAATGGGGTAAGCCACACAATTTGCAGTATGTTTCATGTAACACAATTGAGGCCGCGATGAAATCACTGTGGTCAATTCTTAGTCTGGGAATCGGTGCCTTGGCGGCTGTGGCTTTCAACTCCACCCTAGCCACCAACCTGGGTTTGCCCACTTGGCTCACCTTTGTGGCGATGCTGCTGGACGTCTCTTTGGTACTGACAATCCCCACCCGTTGGCCCACTTACCGGGCCAATATCAATTTGGTTCGCCGGGGGTGGACCAGCCAATACGCTGATTATCCGCTGGGCGTTTCCTACCTGCTGATAATCCTGACCGTGCTTGTTCCCGTGATTTGCCTTCTATGGTTTGCACTGACGATCCTAAAGTGAATCCGGGGATTCCGCAGCTTAGCGACACATATCATACAGTAAGTTATCGAATAAGGCACACCCATGAAAGTACCAAACTCATTGATACAGGAGTTCTACCGCGCGGTGGCATCGTGGGGATTTGCAGGCAGTCGTGCCAGGAAAGGCTACGAGTGCCTGGTTCGGATCGGCGCCGCAAGCGGCTTCTACAGTGAGTATGAGTTCAAAATCGCCGAGCGCGGTGCATGTGTCGTTGCCATCGAAGATACGCCGGAGGCCGCCACCGCCCTGGCGATGTACATCTTGCTGGCACAGGGGTGGGAATCGATTGCAGAGGCGGGTAATATCTTACGGATGACAACTCCGGCAGCAGCTACTGCTCTGGATGAACTTGTCAACAAGGCTTGGGACAAGTACGCGCGTGACGAGTTTATAAAGTACCGCCAAGGGTATGACGAGTTGTCCAGCCGCAGACGGCAACCGATAACACATGTTTTCATCGATGCGCGAAATCTCAGTAAAGCAGGCGGTTACCGCATAGGGCGGACCGTCAGTAGTGCTTATTGGGGCGGCGCTTACGGTTCTTCCATACCCAACGATGGGTGGATTAAACCAGATGGATCCTTGACGCTGGGCATCGATCCCGAATTGGAAACCAACACGGGAGAACTCGTTTTCAACACCACTCAGGAAGCTTACCAATACGCAAAGCAGTGGGGCTGGACTGTTGTGAACGCGCCTGAACTGTGAATAGTGGACGCGCGCTAATCGGCACCTGCATTGGAACGGGCTCTTCCGGTGTCGAGAAAGGCGATCCGGCTCTTTCTCTTTTTGCAAGATGAGACATGCTTCAAGATTCAACAAGGAGGTTGACATGTTCTGCTCGAACTGTGGTACGCAACTACCCGATGAAGCCAGTTTCTGCTGGAAGTGCGGCAACCCACAGAAACCCACTGTCAAAGTTCCAGAACCCAAGTGGGAAACGTGTGACATCACGTATCGCACCATCGGTAGTCTTATACCCGACTGGCAATTCGTCGCAGAAGCGGTTGGACCTCATGGAATGTATACAGCGGGAGAGTCTCCGCGATGGCAGTGGGATTATGTCCCGGGTGGTCCTTCAAAAAAAAGCCGAGCCGCTCTCGACGTGTTGGTAAGCCAATTAGTGGAAGATGGATGGGAACCTCTACCTCGCGGGGAATCGTGGTACAAATATAGATTTCAACGTCGAGTAATCGTTGGTTCGTAGACAACGGCAGAGTTTCAAAACTCAGCCCCTACCGATGTTTCTGATGATTCATTTCAAATCCAAGTCTTGGAAGCATCTCATTCTTGTCCAGTTCTTGTGTATTTTTGGGCTTCGTGGTGCAGGCCATGTACAACAACAACTCCCATAGTTGACCATCTAGCAAAGACATTTGTAGGACGTGCCGCGTTGCTAAGATAGATACGGACAAGAATCCCAAGACGCCAGCGCAGTACCAAGTTATGACTTTTCCAACGTTTATCGTCTTTAGGAACGGTGGTGAGAGGAAACGAATTGGTGGAGTTTCCACCCAAGAGAAATTATCGCAAATGTTATCCACCACTCATTAACATGGTTGGTTTGATAGACCGCACGGCGGAGAACATACGCACGCCTACAACAGCACGCGCGGCTTCTGGCGATGTCTGTCCTTAGTGAAAAAACTGGACGCAACAATGCCGGTTCATAAGCTGGTGGCCAGTGCTGTTACTCTATTGATGAACTTAATCAACATCAGGTGTATTATTTTGTTGAACGGCAGTTTCAATGTTATGCGAGAGTTGGCCGCGTGCACAAACGTAGTTTCTTGCGCGTTGCGGATACGCGACCTAAGGAGCCCTCAATGACCACGTCTTTGTCGATAGTCGAGACAGTCGAGACCATCGGGGGGGCTAAGTGGGTCCGCAGAATTAATTTGACAGTGCATATCGCACATCGGCCAGCCAGAAGTGGTCAGCGAACACTCCGGCCTTCGACAGACGCTCGAAATCGGTCAACGCATCGAGGTAATCGATAGCCACCTGGACCGTGCTATCCAGGTCGGGCGTCGGCTCATTGGCGAGGGCTTCGTCGCGCACGTGGCGCCAGAGGCAATCCATCACATTCAACTCCGGGCACGCCGTGGGCAGCCAGCGCAGTTCGATGCCCAGGGTGGCGGCCAATGCTTGACTCGCGGGAGCCGTATGGGCGGAGGCTTTATCCACGAACAGCACGATCTGCCAGCCTCGCCAGTGCGCACGCGTCACGCTGACCGGCCCCATGAGATTGTTCGCCTTGTTCGCCTCGGTGATGACGCCCATCGTGTCGGCCAACGCCCACAGGGTGTGGCTCCCTAAGGTCGTGAACGTGTAGGTGGCCGTCAACGTCACCGCCTGGCCAACGCCCAGGCCCGCCACGTCCCACGTGCCCGTGCCGGCCGTGCCGGTTTGGGGGGCGCTCGCCGGGTCGGCGTACCAGTCCACGCGGAACAGCCCAGCATCTTTGTCGCCTCCATTCAGCACGACGGCTGTGAGCGTGAAGGGGTAGTTGAGCGTCGGCGTGAGCGGGTCGGTGGCGAGTTGCGCAACGATCAGGTCGGGGAATGCCTCCGCCACGCTGAGGGTCACGCCGACCGTGTGGCTGATCAGGCCGCCGTCGGCGGTGACGGCCAGGGGGTAGATACCCGCCAGCGCGGTCGCTGTCACGTCCAGCCGCACTGCCACGCTGCCGTCGGGCGTGATCGTCGCCGATGACCAGGTCACCGAGCTATCCGCTGGTGCGCCAGAGAGGGAGAGCGTCAGTGGCATATTCCAGCCGTTGGTGCCGGTGACCTGCGCCGTGTAGGTGACGGGCCTGCCCTGCACCACAGTCTGCGTCATGGGCGACACTGCCAGTGTGAAGTCCGGCGCCGCCAGCACGGATAGCGTGAGTGGAGTCGTGTGAGACAGGCTGCTCGCCGTTCCGATGACGCTGCCCGTGTAGGTGCCGAGTGGCACGGTGAGGGCGGCCGTCAGCGTGAGTACGATACCCCCAGTCGGCGTGAGCGTCACGCCGCCGTGACGCCCGCCGGGAGCCCGACAAGCGCCAGGCTGACGGGTTCCGTGAAGCTGGCCAGGCTGCCCGCACTGATCAGTCCCGGTGCGGCTCTGGCGGATATTCAGGACTGCGGGTTGGGCGTTGAGAGTGAAGTCGGGCTGCTGGTTCACGGTGAGGGTGAACGGCACGGCGTGACTGAGCCCGCCGCCCATGCCGGTGAGGGTGAGCGCGTAGCTGCCCAGGGCTGTCGTGAGTGCGGGGGTGAGCGTGATGCCCGCCGTCCCGGTGGGGGCGACCGGGTTGGGCGCGATGTCCACTGCGACGCCGGCAGGCAGGCTGCTCAGCGACAGCATCACCGGGGCCGTGAAGCTGAGTAGCCCAGTGACGGTCGCCATGTACTGGATGGAAGTGCCGCGTGGGGTCGCCTGGGAGTGCGGCTGGACGTCGAGGGCGAAGTCCACGGTAGGCGCCTGCACATTGATCGTCCCCACGAAGCGCGGGTCGGACGACAGGAAGTAGGGAAATGATCCGAGGC
>JAJYKL010000070.1 GCA_021788625.1 Chloroflexota bacterium | reverse complement strand
CCCCACGCATGTGGGGACAATCTGTTTAAGGAACATGAATAATGGCACGTCCACGGTTCACCCCCACGCATGTGGGGACAATGGAGCGCCATAATATTACAACTCAATACACAACGGTTCACCCCCACGCATGTGGGGACAATTCTGTAGAATGCTCCGAACATACTACCATAACAGGTTCACCCCCACGCATGTGGGGACAATGGATGCGCCGTGGTGTGCGCTATCGCCCGTATCGGTTCACCCCCACGCATGTGGGGACAATTTGGCTTCGGGCTCCGCCGGGCTGCGTCCTGCCGGTTCACCCCCACGCATGTGGGGACAATTGCTCTCGCCTACGCTGTGGCACTTCGTGATCCGGTTCACCCCCACGCATGTGGGGACAATGATAGCGCGTATTGGTGCGCTCGGAGCGCCGGCGGTTCACCCCCACGCATGTGGGGACAATGCCTGCTCCTCCTCGAATTGCTTGAGCGTGAGCGGTTCACCCCCACGCATGTGGGGACAATCAATCGACCCCCCCGTTTTTCGGCGTGATACACGGTTCACCCCCACGCATGTGGGGACAATCGGTATTGGAATGTGGGAACATGAGATATTACCGGTTCACCCCCACGCATGTGGGGACAATATCGAATACAGTAGTTGTTTTAATGAGCCATGCGGTTCACCCCCACGCATGTGGGGACAATTGAGATTATTCTGCCGTAACAAAAACATGAACCGGTTCACCCCCACGCATGTGGGGACAATTGCGCGATAACTCCATATTAGTTGTGCATAGCCGGTTCACCCCCACGCATGTGGGGACAATTTTAATCAGGTAGTAGGTCGCCATGCGCACTCCGGTTCACCCCCACGCATGTGGGGACAATAGTACTCAAATAGCCGTCCAGCGCCCACCAATCGGTTCACCCCCACGCATGTGGGGACAATGTGATGGTCTCCCACGCGACGCCGGTGTAGACCGGTTCACCCCCACGCATGTGGGGACAATGCCCGGTCATAAGCCTTCGCAGCGTCGATGTCCGGTTCACCCCCACGCATGTGGGGACAATGGTTCCTGGCGCTCGCGGTCCATCCCGGCGTGCGGTTCACCCCCACGCATGTGGGGACAATACCGCGAGCGGATCCTGCCGCTCGCACGCAAGCGGTTCACCCCCACGCATGTGGGGACAATGCGGTGGAGACGCAGATCAGGCAGCGCGGCGACGGTTCACCCCCACGCATGTGGGGACAATCTCCTTGTGGCCAGTGCCACGAATGGCGACAGCGGTTCACCCCCACGCATGTGGGGACAATTCAAGCAGACATAGATCCATTTAGCATGACTACGGTTCACCCCCACGCATGTGGGGACAATGCGTGTGTGCTCGAACCGTCCGGAGCGATGCCCGGTTCACCCCCACGCATGTGGGGACAATGCGTGATGATCTGGCCCTTGTAGTGCAGATCCCGGTTCACCCCCACGCATGTGGGGACAATTTGTTGTTTTTCACTCGCATGGCCCTTCCCATCGGTTCACCCCCACGCATGTGGGGACAATACGTGCTCACGGCTCAACAGGTGGGCGCCTCCCGGTTCACCCCCACGCATGTGGGGACAATTGTTCTAACGCGACGTAGCCCATGTGTTACTCCGGTTCACCCCCACGCATGTGGGGACAATCCGACGTCCAGGACCCCCGCCCGTTCAAGACGCGGTTCACCCCCACGCATGTGGGGACAATTCAGTGTCTCGTTGACGGTGATCGGCGAGGTGGGTTCACCCCCACGCATGTGGGGACAATAGGGCCGCCTTCTTTGGATCTATCCGGCCAGACGGTTCACCCCCACGCATGTGGGGACAATCCGGGGTCAGTCGCCACGACCAGGGCGGTTGCCGGTTCACCCCCACGCATGTGGGGACAATGGGTTTCGCCCCAGCGCCTTGCCTCGCCCACCCGGTTCACCCCCACGCATGTGGGGACAATGTGGTCTTCGGTGTCGATGGGATATTTCTTGTTGGTTCACCCCCACGCATGTGGGGACAATTTCGCCGAGTACTGGTCCAACCAGGTGTCCGACGGTTCACCCCCACGCATGTGGGGACAATATAACGACCTGGCCGCGCACGGTCGCAAGGTCTGGTTCACCCCCACGCATGTGGGGACAATACACGGAAATAACCGAAAAACACCCATTTTTGCGGTTCACCCCCACGCATGTGGGGACAATGGCGCGATCCAGCTCATCGTTGCCCGTAGGTGCGGTTCACCCCCACGCATGTGGGGACAATGATGCCTGGACACTGCCCCTGATGGAATATCGCGGTTCACCCCCACGCATGTGGGGACAATGCCATCGCCGCGCAGGTGAGCAACCGCAACATCGGTTCACCCCCACGCATGTGGGGACAATCGTCGTCGGCGCGATCGCAGCGGCGCGATCGCCGGTTCACCCCCACGCATGTGGGGACAATCTGTGCGAGAGGTGGCTCTCCGAGTCGGATGGCGGTTCACCCCCACGCATGTGGGGACAATGCATTTATCGTTAAGTGCCGTTAGCCGGTATGCGTACAAGCTGTAAACCCTCGTAATCGACAACCTGCCGCGAGGTGTCGCCCGCAGCGCGCATTTGGAAGTGCTGCTCCGTGTTCGTAGACCATGCCTGCAACACACCGCCCACGCCACGCACTTGCAGGCACTTCATCCACAATCGCTCGCGAACGAGCGCAGACACATGCCCGATGAACACCCCTGCGCGCACCTCCACCAGCCAGCGCGTGAGTTCACCGCGCACGGAGGGAGGCACATTCTCAAGCACCATAACTACCATACGCTCTCATTCCTCTTCGTCATTTACTTCTTCTTCGGCAGCCGTGCCGTCGGACCACAAGGCCTCCGGTCGAGCGGGGTCGTCGGCAGCGTCCGCGTGGTCAACCTCGGTGACTTCGGGCGCGATCCCCAGTAGCGTATCGACATCGGGAAGGATGCGCTCCAACAGTTTGGTCTCCTTGAATGCCTGCCGGCATGCCTGCCGCGTACGCGTCTCCAGCTTGAGAGTTGACTCCGCCACCATTTTGAACGCCACGGGCACAGTAATTTCCACCTTATACAAGTCAGCAACGTCGTAGACGAAAGAGAGCTGCTTGCCGTTGTGTATGAACCCCAGCGCTGGGGAGTAGCCACCCGAGACGATGGCCGCATGGCACACGCTGTTCAGGCAGGCATTCGCCGCGGAGAGGGAGCGGTTCACCGGGTCGCCGGCGCCCCAATTCTGCCGATCATACCTGCGCCCGTCCCACGGCACGCCATACTTCCGGCCGGCCTCTGTGTACGCGCGCCGCACGCGCACCCCTTCCATGCCGCGGATCTGCTCCAGGCCTAGATCAACCGGCAGTTGGTCGGTGAAGCGGTAGCGGTACATGCGCAGGATCACCTCCATGCGGCTGGTCGGGTTGGAGGCCAGTTCCGCCTGGCGCAGCAGGTGATAGGCCTTGCGCGTCTCACCCGTGCCCTGGGCGTAGAAGCGCACGCCGTCTTCGCCCACCCAGTTCACCAGGCAGCCATTGTCGGCCAGCGCCTTGATGGCGGCGTGGGTGATGCTCGTGCCCGGACCGAGCATCAGCACCGTGAGCGCCGCGATCGGCACGTGAGTGATGCCCTCCTTGTCGTACACATCAATGGCGTCGTTGGCCTGCTCGATACGCGCGTGCTCGACGTACAGGTAGCTCAAGCTGTCGCGCAGCTTGGGCAAGATATGCAGATCCTTAATATGGATGTCCCGGTTCCCCATATGAACCTCCCTCGCTCTCGGGCGAGAGCGCAAAGAGACAGTGCGCCTTAGCCTGAATGCGGGCGCGCGAGCGACAGTAAACCGAAGCCGAAGGCTTTACCGCTTCCGATGCCGCTGGCCAGAGCCTCGCGCAGTTTGGCTGGGTCGGTCACTTCCAGCACGCCGTCGAAGCGCACCGCGAACAGCGTCAGTGCGTGTTCCGTCTGTGGCTCGCGGCGCAGTTTACCGGTCAGCGTGTCGGTGTGGCTCACCTGCGCCTGCAAAACGCGAAAACCGTGTTGGGCTGCCTTGCGTGACAGCCACTCGTACTGCTCTTCCTCTTTATAGAGTGCGACGCGCGCCCCGCAGTTTGGGTCCTCTTTGTTGCCCACCCGGCGCGTAGGGTTGGCGAGCAGGCGGAAGGCCAGGAGCTGCCCGGCCTGGAAACGGGGCTGGAATGGCTTGGTCTGGGGGTTGGGCATGCCGTCCGCCAGCAGGTAGCCGGGCTTCAGCGTGTGCCAGTTCGGCTCGCTCTGCGACTGCACCAGTAGTGCCGGCTGGCCCGTTCGCGAGTCGAAGTCCAGTCGGAAGAGTACGCCGGCCGCGTCGCGCGGGTGGCCGTCGGGGAAGGCGCTCATCACCGTGCGGTGCATCTCGTAGGGGTTGGCTAGTTCGCTCTGTACCTGGCGGGAGCGAGGGTTCAGTTGCAGGAGAGAGAGATACATCATGGCGCCTCCTTATATGTACTCGACGGGGACGGACAGGTAGATGTCGCGCGTGTACCGGGGCAGGTAGGTGCGGTGTGAGCGTGAATCGATCTCATCGCGCCTTCGCACGCCTCCATCCGATAGGCAAGTGATGACGGCACGGACGCGCTGGCTGGGTATCGAAGGTTCCATCGGTGTGAGCGCGCGACGCATCTGCCTGAGCGGGATGGCACCCAGCGCAGCTTCGACGGACGCGAAGTCGCCGGTGCCTGCAAACACAGGCAGGGTGGGCGGGCACGACTCGCGCCCCAGGAAGATCGGCCAGTGTGGCGCCTGGACGGCCTCGGCGAGGCGCTCGATCAAGCCCTCACCGGCCTGCACGACCACCAGGAAAGAGGCGTCGTGCAGGTAGGAGCGCCATGACACCACCGTCTCAGGCTCGTGCGTCGTGGCATTGCGCTTCACCTTGCCCTCCGCCGACATAACCCCACCGGAGACGGTGTGGTAGTCCACCAGCCGGCGTCCGGGCCGGTCGCAGCGAACACCGATATCGATATGCCCCGTGAGACCGCGCAGGTCGTCGTCCTCACTCAAGCCTAGCGCGCACGCCAGTAAGCCCACGATACCGGACTTGGTCGGCTCGGGCGCGGTGTCGCGCACGCCCCAACGGGCGCGCTCCCCCCACGATTGCATGGGGCCTTCCAGGCGCAGGAACAGTGTGTTTGGCATGGCTACCTCGGCAGTTGGGCTTCCAACCATGACTGCAGGTTGCCCAGGCTCGGTTGCACCTGCGCGTCAGTCAACGCGTAAGCCTGTGTTGCGATGTAAGCCGACGCGGCCGTCAGGTTGTATGTTTTGCGCAGACTTTGCGTATAATCCGCCAGTTGTTGCACCGAGGCGTCCATTAGGGTGCGGTCACCCGTGGCGCGCGCCGGCCTCAGGAAGGCGTTAGCGTAGCTGACCGGTAGGTTCTTTTGGGACACCTCGACCAGGATCAGATCGGGCAGACTGTGTGCGGCGAAGGAGTTCTGCTTGCCGCTGGGCTGGGCGAGCGCCGCCGCCTCCAGCAAGGCCAGCACGGCGCGACGGGCGATCTCCCTGGCGGGCGCGTCGCCGCCCAGGTTCTTCACCAATTCCTCCCAGTGTACGTTCAAATACTTGTAGTAAGTGGAGCTGTTGAACTCGACGTCGCCGATCATGCCGGCTCCGGACTCGCCCGACAGGTCGTCCACAGCGGTGTAGTAGTCGAACTCCTGCGTGAGGGCGTTGGTCGAGATGGCGTGCGCCACCTGCACGGCGGCGTGTACGTCCTCGAACGTCTCGGCCGTGGTCATGCGCCCAAACATGGCGATGTCCACCGAGAGCGGCAGGCTCTTGCCCAGCTGCTTATCGATGGCAACCCCGCTCCACTTCTTTGGCCCGCTGGCGTTATAGAGCGCCAGCAACTTTTCCGCCATGGGGCGTATCTCGTTGCGCCCAATGAAAATTAACTGGCGCGTCTCGGCCTTCTCTTCTGAATCCTCCTGTTTCGCCGTTACGCCCGATTCGTCATCGCCTTCAGCATCGGCCCTTTCCTTCTCGGCCTTCTTGCCGATCTCCGGCACCCGCTTCACGATGGCCTGGATGGCGGTCGCGTCGGTATTCAGGCTCTCAAGCTCCACCTTCATCAGGTTCGGCAGGCTCTTGGTGCGCAGGCCGAGCAACCCCTCGGCGTCGAACGCATCCTTGAACGTGACCGAGTTGCGGATGCTTCGCTTCAGGCATTGACTGGAGATCCGCCCGCGCGGTGTCCCGCCGAAGACGGCGTCTTTGGGCGAGCCGCTGTCGTCGCGGTTCAGGTTCGCCGGTGCATAGTTCTGCAGGATGTGGATTTGGATTAACATGTTTACTCCCGTTTATGTGTGGAAATCTGTATACCAAGTCGTTCACTGGGCCTGTCCGGCGGCCTCTGCGGCCATTTCCTTATTGGCTTGCGCCGGATCAGCAAAATACGAACGCGCCCACTGCTTCTGTACATAGTGCCTGGGGTGGTTCCATTGCAAAACGTCCTCCAATAGTCGCGGCCAATTCACGCTCACATCGTTGGACTTTAGGAAACGAATGGATTGGCGCAGGTGGAAAGGCAGCTGGCTGGCGTCGGCGTCCAGCAGGATCTCCACGCGCCGGTCCACACCCTTACGGTTATTGTCACCGGCGGCGCGGCGCAGGGAATCTCCTAGATTGCCCGCCTGCCCTTCATCCGCCAGGGGGTATAGGGTGGCAACTAGAAAATACCACTCCTCCTGCGCGGGGTGGACGCCGGACGGCAGAAGTCGGTAGAACAGCGCCAGGCTGTCGCGCGCCTCTGCCAATGGTTTGCCGGCGTTACGCTTCAGCTGAGCCTTGCCGCCTGCAGCCAATGTTCTGAGCCGCTCCATGAACATACGAGTAAACGGGCTGTAATCGTCTTGCGTCATTTGGTTTCACCTCCAAGTTCAACGCGCTTCAACTTGTTGAGCAGGTTGTTACAGTGCACCTCCGCGCGCACGCGTTCGCGCAGCGCAACGGCGTCGTCGCCAACCGCCTCCGACGTCTCCAGGAACGCCGCACGCGCCTGCTGTACGACCGTGTCGATCCAGGCGCGCCGCGTGCTTTCGGCATCGGCCGGCTCGCCGATCGCCAGGACGAACTGCCGGAACGGTTCGGCGAGTGACGACCAGTAGCCGTCCTGCATGCGGCTCTTAAGTACCGCGAAACGCTCCTGGTTCTTCACGTTGCCACCGAAGGCGGATCTGAAAACGGTACCGATCGCGCCGGCGCAGGTGGTAGCGAAGGCGATGGCGTTACGTACCACGAGTCCACTCGGTACATCGGCCAGTAGCTTGGGCGGCACATCAAAGCCGGCGTCCAGCCACTCGAAGACCTTGGCCTTCATATCCGTGCGCAGGCCGACGCAGCGGAAGGGGAAGGCGCGCACGTCGCCCGCCAGGCCGTAGTCCGCCATCTGGTTGAGCACACCTGGTCGCTGCATGGTCACCTGTTTTTTGCTCACTGCAGTAGCGGGCTGGGCATCCTGCAGGAAAAGGCCGCTGAATTCGCGCCAGGTGGCCTTGCCTTCCTGGGGGCGAATGGGCGTGGGCGGCTTGTTCCCCGTGATCCGGTACGCGGCGAAAGGATCCGTCCAGACGGCAGCGTCCTTGGACCGGCTCTCACCCATCTCGAAGACCATGGTCCGTACGCCCCACTCCGTGGCCCGACCGCAGCGCGAGCAGTTCGCAGTCAGGCGCTCGGGGTGCAGGCGCACGCGGCGGGCCGGGAATGTGAGGCTGTGCAGGTAACTGACGTCGCGTACCTCTTTACCTTTTTGTACCAGCGGCTTACGCAACCACCACGTGTCATCGCGCTTGTCCGACGCGGCCCGTGGCTGATAGTCCGGGGTCAACAGGGAGAGCGCCAGGCTTTCGAACAGCGATGTGCCACCCGGCAGAACATATATGGGCGGCACGCCATTGATGGAAGGCTTTATGCCGGCGCCGCCGGAGGTCGCGAACGCCGGGATCATCACCAATCCGGCGGCCGCGCAAGCCGGGCACAAGACACAGGCGTCATCGCTGCCGTGCCGGTAGTGGGTAATCTCCGTGCCGGAGGGGATGTCCTGGGCAAGGTAGGCGACGGTCTTCACCTTGTCCCCTTTAGCAGGATACGGTGACAGGTCGGCGCTCTGCATGAACGGCTCGGCGGGTGAGAACAGGTCAAATCGGCGTGCGAACTGCTTGCCGAATGCGGCGATTTGGGTGGGCGGGAAGCAACCCGCCGCCAGGAGCTTCCTCAAGTCCGCCCTGCGCTGGGGGTCCAATGCGGCCTGTAGGACGGCCGTCAGCAGGCGGTGTATGCCGGCGACGACGAGCGGCGAAGGGTCATAGATGGCTATGTACTCGTGCGCGTGGAGCAGGGCATGTTCGATGCCGCACCGCGCCACGCCGCCCGGTCGTTCGACAGTTATCCACGGCTCCATCCATATATTGAATGAGGCTATTGCCTCCAACGGTCGGGTCATGTATCGCTCCTTGTCACCATGTGACGTGTGTTATGCGTGCGTCTCACGCGTTCATCTTGATCGATCATTACCGCGGCCGTATAACGAGTCCGAGCCGTGGATCGAGCGTTATGTTGAGTACAGCGTCTTGATTCGCACCTCCTTTCGCATCCGGAAGTTGAGCCTGCCCCCCGTGCAACCACAGAGGGAAGTACCCTTTAAGGAGTACCGACCGCGCAAACAGGTTTGGCAGCTTGGCGTTCGTGTCCTTCAATGCGCGTATCACCTCGTAGCGGCTGACGCGCATGCCACGGCGCAGCAGACGCAGTTGTGTCTCGCGCGGGATCGGTTTGCCAATGTCCAGCGGTGCGCCGTCCAGGCCAAGGCAGGTGCGGTCGTCCAACCTCTCCAGCGGAATGACGTTGATACTCTCCTCACCCAGGCGCGTTTGGGCCACGATCCATGCGGCGCTATTCTCGTCTTCCTCAAAGTTCAGCCTGGCCGTGAGTGCGCAGAATAACTCCTCCGGGTTTGGTTCGGGCAGGAGACGCATTCTGGCCTCATCGTATGCTTTCGATTGCTTGGCCTGCAGCTTGTCCCAGGCCTCCCACAGCGGGCTGTCTTCCAGCGGCTCCGGAGCATCGTAGACGGTTTCGATCAACGGTCGGTAGTCGCGGGGCAGGGAGATCGCCGCCTTCCCACACAGTGCGCGCCAGGTAAGCCGCAGGATGTATTCGTCGTAGATCAGGTTGTCCGGCCTCAAGCTGATCTCGTCCTCCGGCGCGCTCAGCGCTGTGTTCACCCACAGGCACGGGGTGCCGTGGACGGTGGGGCGCGGCCGGTCGTGACGGTGCATTCGCCCCGCGCGCTGCAGCAGCAGGTCGATGGGCGCGAGATCCGATACCATCACGTCGAAGTCGAGGTCGAGGCTTTGTTCGAGCACCTGCGTGCCGATCACAACCCCGCGTCTCGGCCGCGTACCTCGCGGCCCATACTTTGCGACCAATTGCCCTTCACGCTGCTGGCGATCATCCAGCGAGAACTGCGAATGCAGCAGGAAGCGATCCAACTCAAATGGCGCGAGGGTGTCCAACCTGTCAAACAGCTCCTGTGCGCGCCTTACCGTGTTGGTGATCCAGCAAACGCACCCGCCCTCGCTCACCTGGCTCAGCAGCCAGTTCGCCTTCGCGGTGACGGATTCGTCGTCGTCGCCGAAGTGCAACGTGCCGATCCGAAGTACACGATCGGGCTGCCACGCTGGTGGGCTGCTCGCGTACGGGTGCGCCTGCTCGCCAACGCCATGGGTTACCAACAGGCTCGGGTAAGCCGCTTGCGGCGTAGGGCCCTGATCGGCGCTGGCGCCGAATGCTGCGGCCAGTTGAGCACGCCGCGATACCGGCAGCGTGGCCGACAACAAAATTACCGAGCTGCCCATGGCGCATAACCACGTGAGTAGCCTCTGGATGACGGTCGTCATGTATGTGTCGTAAGCGTGGACCTCATCCAGGATGACCACTTTGCCCGCTAATCCGGCCAGGCGCAGCGGCGTGTGTCGCACATTCAACGCCGCCAACTCAGCCTGGTCTATCGTGCCGACGCCGAAGGGGGCCAGCAACGCCCGCTTCCTGGGGCTGAACCACTCCATAGATGCGCTTTGGGCCTGGTCGTCAACGTCGCCCAGGGGTTCAATTCGCAAATCATCCTCGACCAGAAAGGCTTGCCCGTGCACCAGCTTTACCGCCGTGCCAATGTGCAGCCGGTCCCGCAGATGTAGTTGCAGGCGACGGAACATCTGGTTGCTCGTCGCCGTGGTGGGTAGCGCGTAATACAGTTCGTCCGTTCCCCTTAGCGCGGCGATGCGGTGCGCCAGTGCCAATCCGGCTTCTGTCTTGCCTTCACCCGTTGGCGCCTCGATGATCGCCAGGCACGGTGACACAAGCACGTCAGGCGGGATGTCATCAATAGCCTGCTGCAGAGGGCGTAAGGGCCGCAAATCCGAGAAGAGGTCGGCCGCGCGGACAGGCGCATCGCTCCGCACCGGCTGCAAGAACCCCGCCGCTTCCACCGCATCGCGCGCCTGACGTAAACTGTGCAGAATGTAGTCCGAAGGTGCCGCGTCCGGGTGGGCCGAAAAGAAGCGGCCGTCGGATCCGATCCAGTCGCAAAGGATGGTGAACCCGTTTAGCATTGCTGTGGCCACCGAAATGTTGGGAGGTGCGATGACCAGATCAAGTTCACGCTGTTGCAGGTGCATCCGGAGGAAGTCAGCCGCCTTCGCCCTCAATACCGACCACTCCGCAGGCTCGTACAACCGCAAGATGTCCTGTACGTCTCGGATGGCATCGGGCGTGTTGAATTGGCCGTGGTGCCCGCCCATTGCCTCGGCAATGCACTGGCGCCAAGGCTCCGCACACGCGGGGACAAGTGATGGGAGTTCGGCAGCTAAAAAAGATTGGCTGATCATGGCGTGCGGAATGTCGTAATGGAGCCGAGTGTCAAAAGCGAATTGTTCACTAAGCAAGCGCGCTTTCTGAGCTGTATTTTGGGCCTGGAAAACGGCCGACACTTTTCCAATGTCGTGCAGCGCTACCAGCCACGGCACCCACTCGATGAGTAAGTCTTGATCCGCGTTGAACGCCTTCCCCAGCACTTGGCACCAACGCCTGGATGCCGGGTCCTGTAGCAACACCTGTGCGACGTGGGATACGTCGAGCATGTGGTAAAGAGCCGGGTGGAACTCCGCTTCACTACTGCCGGTCTTGCCCCAACATCGTATGACACGTGCTAGTTCGGGGTCCATTGCGGCTGGTGCCATGCCATATAGCCGGGCTAGTTTGCGGCCCTCCACCACCAACTCCTCCCTCAACCACTCCGGCTTGCGCACCTCCACGTCCGCGCCCCAGCCACGAATCCATGGCAGCATCTCGCGCGGTTCGGCGATGGCGCAGCGCCAGATCAACCCGCCGTCCGGTTGGTCCTCCAGTGGCTGTTCGTTGCGGTGCCAGCGCGTTTCCTTCACCCGCCGCCGCACGCGCGGCGAGAACTTCAACTCCACCTCCACGGGCTCCTCGTCCGTGTACCAGATGCCCCAGGCATTCGCCAGCAACCTTTCGGGATCGAAGTCGCTCGGGATGGTGTAGCGCTCAGTCGTCATCTCAGCCTGGCGCAGGCGCTCCACCTTGAACGTGCGCAGCGCGCCAGGCGGTTCGCGCCAGCCGATCACGTGCGTCGTCAGGCCGGGCGCGTAGGGCTCGAGGAAATAGGGAGCGAAGGTGTAGGGCACCAGCGTGCCGTCCTCCAGTTCATAATGTACCTGCAGTTTGAACCCACGCGTGCGCGACTCGGTCAGCTTGCGCAGCACGTCCAGGTATTCCAGGTCACGCAACTGCCTGTCACTGTCCACGAGATCAGCGGCGTTGGAGATGTGTCGGCCGATGTTCTCGTCGGCGCGCTGTACCACCTGGGACAGCTTGCGCAGCGCCGATGCGGCGTGGGGGTTGTGGCGGTTGGTCTGCCGGGCTAGCAGGCGCGTCGCCACGTGCAACATGGTGATCTCGTCCAGGTCAAAGGTGAGCCGTATCGCATTACCCTCACGGTCAAGCTTGAGTTTGTTGCCGTCCTCATACACGAATGGCAGGTCGTTTCCATCAAGGTATTTCGTGATGGTGGACCGGTTAACCCCGATGCGTTTGGCCAGTTGCGAGCGAGTCAACCCTTCGGGGTGGTCGCGCAGAATCTGGTTGATCTGGTCGATGTTCTGGCGCTTGCGGATCGCGTGGCCCATATTGTGCTAGTGCTCCACTCAAAGTTGCGGTATAGAAGTAACTATTCCCGTTATTTTCTCGAGAATGTACCAGGCTCATAACAGCAGTGGTGTCATGAGTGATCAGGTTGAGAACTCTGACCGATGACCGTTTGAGATAGTAAAGCCCCACATAGCCTGTGTGCCTCCTTATAGAGTGAATTATGCTCAAGATACGGCGGGGATGTTGCCAGTATAGCAACAAACGTGGATTTCCGGGGCTTAAAGATGCTCCTCCACCCATCGCGCAGCCAGCTTTGAGCTGGCTTTGCTTAGGCGCGGTACCCCGCGCAGGCGTGCGCGCGCATCCACTCCGGGCGCGCGGACCCGGGCCGATCGATCTCACCATGACCTGACCCCTCGGCTGTGCAGACCCGGACCCGAGCCAACTCACCAAAGCCTCACTCGCCGGCCGATCTCCTTTGGCCTTCAGATAAGGTCGAGCAAGTTACCGCATGCACCTGTGTGTTTCTGGCAAGCCCTGCCGGCGGCTGTAAGCCGCATCGGTTACCAGCCGTGTAACCTGCGCGAAGTACCGCGCCTGGCGAAGCCAACTGAAAGTTGGCTGAACTCTTGCCACGGGCGTGAGTCACCTGCACCACTCAACGCATAGAAAGCGCCAAACGCCCGCTGTACTCAGCGTCCCCTGTATTCAGCGCCCGCTGTACTCAGCGCCCGCTGTACTCAGCGTCTCTCCCCCGCGCCGGCTCTATCAACAGCGGCCGCGATCCACAAGACCCAGGCGCCGAACGCGGGGAGGTTTCATCCTGAGCTTGCCGACCACTCGTGGTGAGCCTGTCGAACCACTCGTGGTGAGCCTGTCGTCCTTCGACAAGCTCAGGATGATCATGGTGAGCCTGTCGAACCACTCATGGTGAGCCTGTCGAACCACTCATGGTGAGCCTGTCGAACCACTCATGGTGAGCCTGTCGAACCATAGTCGTCGATGCCTTGCCCCGACACCACCGCCACCGCCATCGCGCACCCACAATCCGCTCAATCCGCTCCCTGAATCCGTTGACAGCCATCCGTTGACAGTTCCCCCGCCCATCGCTACAATAGAACATATGTTCTGAAGGAGGGATCCCAAACCGTACAACCTTCAACCGTACACCGCATGCATATACGACCCGACCATGGACACACTCACACCTGACCTGCCGACCGCACCTCCGCAGCTCGACCAGCCACAGATGACCACCCATTCCCCCCAGGGCATCTCCCCCTCTCCGTGGCTCTCCGCCTACGTCGCCTTCTCGCGCACCTGGAGCCCGCGCGCCTATGACGGCTTCCACGTCGCCTGCGGCCTGTGGATCCTCTCCACCGTCGCCGCTCGGCGCGTGGTGCTGCGCCTGGGCAAGGAGTACTACACGCCCCTCTACATCGCCCTGGTGGCCCGCTCCAGCCTGTACTCCAAGAGCACCACCACCGCCATCGCCCTGGATACCCTCGCCGCCGCCGGGCTGGACTGGCTCCTGGCGCCCGACAACTCCACCCCGCGCCGCTTCATCCGTGACCTTTCGCTCAAGCTGCCGGTAAACTACGCCGCGCTCTCTCCACCACAGCGCGATCGCGCGCACAAGCGCCTGGCACTCACCGCCCGGCGCGGCTGGTTCTACGACGAATTCGGCCAGCAGCTCGCCAACCTGAGCCGCGAGCAGGGATCGCTGGCCGACTTCCGCTCCCTGCTGCGCCGGCTGGACGACTGCAAGGACTCCTACGAGTACGCCGCCTTCGGCCACAGCTCGGACGTGCTGCGGCGCCCCTACCTGGCGCTGCTGGCCAACCTCACCCCCGCCGACATGCAGCGCTCCTCCCGGCGTGGTTCGTCGCTGTGGAACGACGGCTTCTGGGCGCGCTTCGCCTTCGCCGTCCCGCCCGCCGCTGGCTACGCCTCCGACCACACCCGTTTCCCCGACGGCCTGCGTGCCATCCCGCCCGCCCTCTCCGCGCCCCTGCGCGCCTGGCACGAACGCCTCGGCATGCCCCGCCTCGCAATCACTCCCACTCCCTCACTCGGTACTGCCGGGGCAGAAGTGGGTGAGGGCTGCACGGCTCCCTGGCCCGGTACTCCAGGCACGCTCCCCCTCTCCCCCTCTCCCTCTCCCTGGCCCGGTACTCCGGGCACGCTCCCCCTCTCCCCCTCTCCCACTCTCGCCGTCGAGCCGCTCGACCCCGTCGTCTGCACCCTTGGCGAGGGCGTCAAGGAGGCTTTCTACACCTATCATGACGACCTGCTGGAGATGGCCCAGGGGAATAACCTGCCAGACCTGGATGCCTCCTACGCTCGCTTGGCTGAAAAGGCCCTGCGCGTCGCCATGCTCGTGGCCTCGCTGGAGAACGACAACCACGTCGAACAGGTCCACTGGTCACTCGGTCGAACCATCGCCGAGGACTGGCGCGCCGACCTGGACGCCTTGTACGACCAGATGGCCCCCGCGTCGGGTGGCGGCATCCCTCCCGCGCCCGAGCCGTCGCTGGAGGAGCGCCTGATTTCCATCCTTCGCAAACACCCCCGCTCCACCGCCGCCGACGTGGCCCGCTACGTGCGCGGCCTCAGTACCCAGGCAGCCCATGAGGCGCTCGGTCCGCTGGTCTACGGCGGTCGCATCGCCGCTTACGTGGATGGTCGCACGCTCCGTTACGAGGTCATCTAGGCGCTACAAAAACACACCGGCATGATTAAAATGACCGAATAGACAAATAGACAAATAGACAAAAAGACAAAATCCACTTTGTCTATTTCCCGTGCCGCCGCCCAATTGCATGTAACATACATCGCACAACACCTTGTACAGGAGAGGATGACCATGCAAGACCTGCGTTTCGGCGTGATCGGGTGTGGCGGCATGGGCCGGTTGCATACCACTAACGCATCCTTCGTGCCAGGCCTGAAGACGATCGCCTACTGCGACCTGATCCTCGGCAAGGCGCAGGACTTCCTGCGCCTGTTTGGCGGTGAGTATGCCACGGATGATGCCGACGATCTATTCGCCGATAAGAGTCTGGATGGTGTGCTGATCCAGACGGGCGAAGTGGCACACCCTGGTCTGGTGACCGGCGCGGCCCAGGCTGGCAAGCATATCTTTTGTGAGAAGCCCCTGGCGCGCACGCTGCCCGAGGCGAAGCAAGCCGTCGAAGCCGTGGAGAAATCGGGGGTGAAGATGGTGTTCGGGGTATGCAACCGTCTGGCTCCCATGGTGCAACGGGCCAAGCGCCTCGTCCCACACCCGGTGTATACCTATTGCCAGTGTGCTGAGACGATCACCTCGCAGGCCGTGCACAACCTGGACCTGGCAGTGCATCTGTTCCACGAGGCACCCCTGTTAAAAGTGTACGCGCAGGGGCAGCAGGTATGGGGGTTGGATCCACACCTACCGGCCGACAGCTTCGTGGCCACGCTCACTTTCGCGGACGGTTCCGTGCACTGCTACATCCAGCATGGGGCCAGCCGGAACGGCACCCTGCGCAAGTACCACTACCAGCTTTTTGGCAAAGAGAACATGGTGTACCTGGCGGAACGCTTCAAAAAGTGCATCTTGCATAATACCTCCGGAGCGGTGACGCAATCCTTCTCATTCGAAGGACCGGACTTTGGCGGTGAGGGGGCAGACGATGTACGCGGGCCATTCGGTTATATGGGCCACTACGACGAACTGGCGCACCTGTGCGACTGTATCCGCACTGGCAGCGCTTCGCTACTCACCGTCCGCCAGGGAATGCATGTGCTGGCTGTTGAGAAGGCCATCCTGGAAAGCCTCGCCACCGGCATGCCGGTGGACTTTGTGGAGTTTTGCACGCGAAACGGTATTGACAACTAGGGACTGGAAGCTGGAGGGCCCGCCCGCAGCCAGGCCTGTAATCGGTAATGAACATGAAAATTATCTTTTTCAGCAAGACGTTGAAGTCACTCGACGTGAACGGGTTGATCGCCGCTGGCGAGCGGTTGGGGTTGGAGGGTTGGGATCTGGCCGTGCGGCCTGGTTATACTGTGAACCCCGACAACGTTCAGGAGGCTTTACCTGCTGCTGCACATAAGCTCAGCGCCGCTGGACAGCCAGTGCTCAATGCCACCGGCAACTTCGACGTGCTGTGGCCCGACGGACCCACCGTACGCCCGCTCCTGAAGGGCATGGCTGACGCCGGCGTACCGCTTCTCAAGCTCGGCTACTTCGTCATCGACCCCGACAAACAGGATTACTGGCAGGAAGTGGCGCATATCCGCCAGGCGCTCAAGGGCTGGGAAGCGTTGGGGCGTGAGTATGGAGTGAGAATTGCCTACCACACGCACAGTGGCATGGGTCAGATGGGTCTGAACTGCGCTGCGCTGATGCACTTGTTGCAGGGATGCGACCCACAGTACATCGGCGCCTACATCGATCCGGGACACATGCTCATCAACGGTGAGCCATTCGCCTTCGGTCTGGCGATGGTCAAGCCCTACCTGGCCATGGTTGGCCTCAAAGACTACAAGCCGCACCTGCATACCGGCGAAGTGGATGGCTCGCTCACCTGGGAGTGCGTGCTGGCTGGTCAGGGCGGCGTGCCATGGCGCACCGTCCTGGCTGGGCTGGCAAAGATCGACTTCCAGGGGCCATGTTCGGTGCATGCCGAGTTCGAAGCACCCCGCCACGCGCCACATCTCTTCCTGGAGATGGCCCGGGCCGACGTGACCTACTTCAAGCAATTGCGCGACGCAGCCGTGGCTGACCATGCTGGCACCAATTCCAGCACTCTCAGGAGCGGTGCGTGAGCCGCATCGCCAGGCTGATCCTGGCCACCTTGCCGGTGTCATTCGCTGGCACGGCCACCTGGTTCGGCCTGTATACGTTCGTCAACGGCTACCTGGTAAGCGGTCTGGGCTACAGCAACGAGCAATGGACCGAGGTGACGCTATGGTTCACAGGTACCATGATAGTCTGGCAATTCCTGTGCACCGAGATTGCGTCGCGCCTGGGACGCCGAAACACGGTAACGCTCTCGCTGGTTGCGGGAGCGGTGTTCTATCTGGCCATCGCGCTCACCCGCGATGGGCTGGTGATCCGCGCGCTGATGAGCCTGGCCGCGTTTACCCAGGCCGTGGGGCTGGTGACGTGGCAACCGCTGGTCGCCAACTATGGGCGAGAGAAACCAGGCCAGGCACTGGCGCTGAACCAGTGGGTGGGTGCGATCGTTAGTGTGGTCACGCTCATCGCAGGCGGTCAAGCAATCGCCAGCCTCAGCTATCGCGAAGCTTTTCTGGGCCTGGGCGCCATATGTGGTCTGAGCGCTGTATTCTTCCTGCTCGTCTCACATGGTTTCGAGGAAGATCACGCCGATGTGGTGAGCCTGACGCGTGCTTTCCGCGCAGACTGGCGCAAGCTCGCCAGTGGGACGTTCCTGGTGCTGTGCCTGGTTGGCCTCTTCCTGGAGCCATTCAACTATTTGACGGTCAATCAACTCTTCCCCAACCTGGCGCGTGATGCACATGGCCTGCTGGACCGTGACATCAGCACGCTGGTAGCCGTGGCGCGGCTGCCGGCGCTGCTTTCGCTCTTCATTGTGGCCGCCGTGATCGACCGGTTGAACGCGCTGCGCGCCTATGGCGCTGGTATCGCCGTCGTGGGATTGTGCGTCGTGGCGCTGGGACAAGCCAGTGGATTGAATGCACTTGTCACGGTTTACTTTGTCTATTTTCTAATCCAGGGCAGTGTGTGGGGATCGAGCCCGGCCGCCATTAATGCATCGGTGGAACCAGACCTGCGCGACTCGGCTTTCGCGCTCACCAGCATCGTAATGTCTGTGGCGCTGTTCGGTGTGGGCTTTGTGCATAATCGGTTGCTTGGGGCGGGCCTGTCCATACAGCAAGTATTCAGCGCGTCGGGCCTCGTGCCCATCGCGGCCGGATCCGCCCTCGTCATTTATTCCTTCATCCGAAGACGCCGGCCCATCGCCCAGTCGCACGGCACGCAGAGAGACTTGAGGATGGAGGTTGGAGACTAGACGCGGACAGACTGGCCTGTGCGCATGGACTCGTAGGCCGCCAGCACCACCTGCAGCGGGCGACGCTGCCAGCGACCACTCGTCAGCGGCTCCTCGCCACGCCGGATGGAATTGACAAAGTGCTCCATCTCCAACGCGAAGGTGTCGGCAGAAGCAACGTGCAGGTCATGCTGCACGGCTCCCGGGTCGGCCCATAAGCCTGGACGCTCCGTATAAATGCGGATGGTGGACTCATTGGGCACGACCAGGCTGCCCAGTTCGCCATCGATGCGCAAGGTGTGCACCTCTGAGCCGGCCGCGGTCGCCAGGCTCATCATCATGAAGCTTTCAATCATGACGCCCGTGGTGCCATC
The DNA here is from genome assembly GCA_021788625.1 of Chloroflexota bacterium. Classification (GTDB taxonomy): domain Bacteria; phylum Chloroflexota; class Anaerolineae; order J036; family Brachytrichaceae; genus CAIXPS01. The sequence continues at coordinate 2,181 of JAJYKL010000070.1, read as the reverse complement.
ACAGAATCGCACGAGGGCCACGCTGGTGTCGTCGCCCTCCATCTGCGTAAAGCGCTGGCGAACGCGCACGGCCTGGATGCTTTCGACCTCACCCACCAGCATACGCAGCTTCTCGATGTCGTGCACCCCGCCCGACATCATGATTCCACCCGCCGACAGCGAGTTTTTCAGGAACCAGCGCCGCTCCTCCAGGAACGACTGATTCAGGTAGGCCTCACGGTTTACCTGGATCAGCGCAGGCCGGCCGATGATGCCATCGTTCAGCAGGTCGGCGACCTTGCGCAGCAGCGGGTCGAAACGCACATTCTCGGCAATCATCAGGGTAACCTGGGCATGCTCGGTTGCCGCGATCATCTGATCGGCCTCCTCCAGCGTTGCGGCCATGGGTTTCTCGCACAGGACATGTTTTCCAGCCCGGGCCGCGTCGAGAGTGACGGCAGCGTGCAACGCATGGGGCAGGCAAATGTCCACGGCATTTACGTCGGGGTCGGCGATCGCATCACGATAATTCGCCGTCACACGTGCATTCGGGTGGAGCCCCTGCACAGCCCGGGCTCGCCCCACGTTGGTATCCACAGCCCAACGTACCAGCACGCCCGCAGTTTTACAGGCTTCGGCATGCCGCCGGCCTGCCCACCCGCAACCGATGATGGCGATGCGGAATGTTGCTTCCATGCATTACCTCTTGATAAGCAAAAGCATTCGCCTAGAGAAGCTGCTGTCCAACCGCATTAAACGCTTTCAGCTCCAGCGCAGCGGCAGGAGTGCGCGCGTATTCATGCATAAAAAGTGTCCACACCATCGTATCGTGTGGCTCGCCGTGTGGCGTGGAAACGTTCCTGCACGAAGTGTTGATGAGTGTGAAGCCCAGCCTGCGCGGTATGGCGGCGCTGTAGACGTTATGAATATCACAGTGGATTTCGACGCGCTCCACACCACTTAACTCGAACGCCACTTTGGTCAGCGCAGCAGTCGTCTCGGTGGCGTAGCCCCGGTGAGTAAAAGCCGTGTGAATCCAATATCCGATCTCGCGGGCTTGCGGGCCCAGGCGCGTGTGCAGACCACTGGAGCCAATGGCCTGCAATTCATCGGGGGTGAATATTCCGTAAACATAGTCGGTGTTGGAATCAAACCGGCTATGCCACGTGCGGATCAAATCGACCTTGCTCTGGAGTGGCTGCGGTTCATAGGCAACAAAGGGCATCCATGGGCGAAGGTGCTCGAGGCTGGCATCAATAGCCGCTTTTAACAGCGGCGCATCTTCGATCTCCCAACAGCGGATGACCAGGTGGGGCGTCTCGATACGATAGGCGGGACCGGGCAATTTCTCAGCCATGCGTTTATCTATACGACGGAGCAGTGGGAGCGTACAAAGCTGACAAGTTGCCGGGCTTCAGCCTTGCTGGACGTTTCTACGCTCAGGATTACTTTGCCCTTCATCAATTCCCCGATGTGCTCAACCACCTCCTCGGGCGTGCACTCCAGGTCGACGGGCACGCCGGACCGGTCCGGCGTGGCTCCCACACCAGCCAATAATTCTGGCACATAGGTCACCGGCCGCGCACAACCGGGATCGCTGCTAATCTGCTCGACGTATAGACCGCACAGCGCAGCAATGTTGGCGAACTGGTGCCGGCCTAATGAGTGGTGGTGCACGTAGGCTCCCCCGGTGGAGTCGATCAGGCGTTGTGTGTACGGAAAGCCGAACTCGCGATACAGCCGTGGCGAGATCAGGTCTGCCGCATCCTCCAGCAACAGGGCGCCCTGTGGGATCCAGCGGTTGAACGCCAGGACGCCGCCACCAGGATTGCACGTGGCACGGTTGATATGGCACACGTTCGCCAGGGCGGCCTCAAGGCAACGGCGCAGAAGGGCGTGAGACAGCTCAGCCTGTTCATACAGGTCCGTGAAGATGGCGTTGCCGCGCAGAAGGTTGGCCACATCGAGTGGGCTGGGGTTGGGGTAGGCGCTGACCAGAAAGCGCCCCGCCGAGCGATCCGACAGGTAGCGCGCCGCGTCTATAAAGACACGCGACCAGTAGCGCTCGCGCGTCAGGTCCAGCGTGTCCATGTCCTCCAGGCGTTGCAGGGCCGGGGCGATGTAGCTTGTCGTCTCGGTGAAAGTCAGTGGTGCATCGCAATATACGGCACCGAACGAGCCGAATCCGTAATAAGCCTCAAT
>JAJYKL010000069.1 GCA_021788625.1 Chloroflexota bacterium | reverse complement strand
GAAACTGCTGCCGCTGTGATCGATGACGGGCACGTCATACGCTCGAATGTTATTGCATCGCAAATCGAGCTGCACCAGCAATATGGCGGAGTGTTCCCAGAAATGGCCTCCCGCGCTCACATCGAGGCAATCGCACCAGTCATTCAGCGGGCAATAGCCGACGCCAACGTCACATGGGACACCCTTGACGCAGTAGCCGTAACAAAGGGGCCGGGACTGCCCGGATCACTGGTGGTGGGGGTGAATGCAGCTAAAGGGATTTGCCTGGCGCGCGACCTGCCCCTGGTGGGCGTCAACCACCTGGAAGGGCATATTTACTCACACTGGTTGGGCGACGCGCCCATCGCACATCTGGGCGAGGCTCCAGAAGGTCCTTTCCCACTGCTGGCTTTAATCGTCTCGGGCGGGCACACCGAACTGATTTTGGTGCGCAGCCATGGCGTGTATGAACTGCTTGGTCACACGGTGGACGATGCAGCCGGTGAGGCATTTGACAAGGTAGCTCGAATGCTCGGGTTGGGTTACCCGGGTGGTCCAGCCATAGAACGCGCCGCGCGAAGTGGAAACGCATACCGCTTCAAGTTCTCGCGCCCCCGCCTGGATCGTCCACTTAATTTTTCCTTTAGCGGAGCCAAGACAGCCGTTCTGTACCTGATCCGCGACTTCGGCACCAGTTCCGAGGGTAAGGTCCCCGCTCGCGTTCCCATAGCCGACATCGCGGCCAGTTTCCAGGAGTCGGTGGTAGAGTGGCTGACTGAGAAAACCATACGCGCCGCCGAGCAGCATGATGTAAAAGGGATTGTAGTGGGGGGCGGCGTCTCCGCGAACCGGATATTGCGTGAGCGCTTGAATGCCCTGTCCAGCTCGCACACACCACGTCCTTTCACCGTGCTGTTTCCACCGCCGGCACTGTGCACCGATAATGCCGCCATGATCGGTGCGGCCGGCCACTTCGCCTACCTGCGCGGTGTCCGCAACGACCTGGACATGGACGTCATACCAGATCTCAAGCTAGGAGATTAATGTACGAAGTCATCATCGGCATGGAGACCCATGTCGAACAAAACACGGCCAGCAAGATGTTCTGCTCGTGCTCCGCTGAGATTTTCGGCGCTGAACCCAATACGCATGTGTGCCCCACCTGTCTGGGACTACCGGGCGCTTTACCGGTCATCAACCAGAAGGCTGTGGAGAACTGCATCATGGTGGGACTGGCGCTGAACTGCAAAATCGCCTCCCACACGTTCTGGGAGCGCAAGTCCTACTGGTACCCCGATCTACCCAAAGGCTACCAGATCTCGCAGTACCAGTACCCAATCGCTTATGATGGTTATCTGGATGTGGATGTGCGTGACACGTCCACAGGCGGCTGGACCGAGGTGAGTTACCGCAAACGGATTCGCATCCGCCGTGCTCACCTGGAAGAGGACACCGGCAAGCTCACTCACGAAGACGGCCAGACCTTGGTGGATTTCAATCGCAGTGGGGTGCCGCTGATCGAGATCGTCACCGAGCCAGACATCCACACCGCCGACGAGGCGTACGCCTACCTGAGCGCCTTGCGCGATATTGTGCGCTACCTGAAAGTCAGCAGCGGTGATATGGAGAAAGGCGCGATGCGCGGTGAACCCAACATGAGCCTGCGTCCAGCTGGCCAGGTCGTGTATGGTACCAAGGTGGAGATCAAAAATCTGAACTCGATGCGCGCAGTGCGTGATTCCATTGACTACGAGGTGAAACGACAGACCACCGTGCTCGATACGGGGGGGGCCGTCCGCCAGGTGACGCTGGGGTGGGACGATATGCGCGGCGTGACCGTGATACAACGTGAGAAGGAGGAGGCGCACGACTATCGCTACTTCCCTGAGCCCGATCTGCCGCCTCTCGACATCGATGAAGTGTGGCTGGCTTCCATCCGCGCCCGCATGCCTGAATTGCCACTGGCCATACAAGACCGTTACGTCCACAACTTCGGCCTGTCCGGCTACGACGCCATGGTGCTCACCAAAGACCAGGCTGTTGCGGAATATTATGAACGGGTAGTGCATGACCATCCCACGCGCGCCAAGACGGCCGCGAACTGGATCACCGGCGAGCTATTCCGGTTGATGAGTGGCAGTGGGCAGGAGATAGGCTCGGTGAAGGTGCATCCGGAGCAACTGGCTGACCTGATGAAACTGGTGGAGGACCAGATCATCAACATCAACACCGCCAAGGGTGTGTTCGAGGAGATGTTCGCCACCGGACAGAATGCCCGAGCCATCGTAGAGGCCAGAGGTCTGGCCCAGATCAGCGATAGCAGCGCCCTGGAGCAGTCCGTTCGTGATGTGCTGGATGCTAACCCCACGCAACTCAGGAATTATCTGGCAGGGCAGGAGAAATTGTTCCAGTTCTTCGTCGGCCAGGTGATGAAGGCTACCCGCGGAAAGGGAAATCCGCAGGTCGTACAGCGATTACTGAAGCAGGCACTGGAGCAACATCGCAGCGCAGGCTAAGGACTGGAGACCAGAGCGGGAATATGCGTGTCGATTACCATGTGCACACAGAGTTCTCTTACGATTGCCACGCATCCATGCGCGAGCAGTGCCTGGCAGCCATTCATAATCATATCGAACAGATCGCCTTCACTGAGCACGAAGAGAATAATCCTAAAGAAGAACAGCCTTTCTCATTTCATCCCTCTGCATACATGGCTGAACTGGCACGTTGCAGACAGGAATTCGGGACACAACTGACCATCCGCGCAGGCATCGAAATCAGCGAACCGCATCGCTACGCTGAGGCCACAGAGCGCGTCCTTGCCCAGTACGACTGGGATTACGTGCTCGGCTCGTTACACTGGCTGTCTCCGGATATCAACGTGATCTCGGAAACGTTCTTCGAGCTAACAGCCGACTGGCATGACTCATTCCGTGCCTATTTTCGCGAGACGCAGGTGCTGGCTCAGCGCGGTGACTTCGATGCACTGGCTCACCTGGACTATCCTGTGCGTTACCTGTTGAGGTATGGTCCAGCGAGGAGGTCGGTGAAGATGTCAGATATCACGGAGAAGCCTGACATCTTCACCGATCATGCCTCGTACGACATCGGCGATTTTGAGGCAGAGGTTCGGCCCGTGCTGCAGGCGTTGATCGATCGCGGCAAGGGTTTGGAGATCAACACCGGCAGCTTACGCCAGCACCTGCCGTCTACATGCCCACCGCAGGTAGTGGTGGAGTGGTATCGGCAGATGGGCGGTCAATACCTCACGGTGGGATCCGACTCACACCGGACAAGCAACGTCGGCGACGATATCGACATCGCCATACAAATGGCGCGCGCAGCGGGTTTCACGCATCTCGCCCTCTACGAGCATCGATTTCCTATACTTGTTCCGATCGCCGGGGTATAATACTGGCCTCTCGAACAGACTCGTCCGGGGAATGGCGCAGTTCGGTAGCGCGCACGGTTTGGGACCGTGAGGTCCCGGGTTCAAATCCCGGTTCCCCGACCTGGTTTGGCACGCCATGGATCGCTTGACTACTGCGCCAAGCGCGTTATACTCTGGAAACCGCATTATCTACGATTAGCTCCAGCAGCCTCACTGAGATATAGCTTTTACGTGCTGCTGTTGATAGAGACGAGATTGTTACCTCCGAATATATAGGTATAGACATTCAGTCCATCAGGTGGAAAACAAGACCTGTTTTACCTGACTACAGATTCACAGCGACATTGACGTTAAGGTTGGTTGTTACTTTTGTATTTACTTTTGGATTTACGTTCCTGTTGATAAAAAACCATGAGCCCAAGACGAATAACTGAAGAGCAAGCGGAAACCGGGCTAGCCGGTGATCGTATAACCCCCATTCCCGAGAACGGCCTTTCCGTTCAGGTTGGAGGGGACGGCAATGGCAGTTCTGCCAGCAGCAATGGTGTTAATGGCAGCGCTGCCAATGGACATGCCACCAATGGAAATGCAGCCAACGGTAGCTCCGCTAATGGCGGTTCCGCCAATGGCGGCTCGGCCAACGGCGGCTCGGCCAACGGCGGCTCGGCCAGCACTAACTCTGTCCAGGCGCCTCCAGCACCTCCGGTCCAGGCACCTCAACAGAACCAGCGTCCATCTCGTCGCAACATGATTGACATGGCACAACTGGATGCCGAGACGCTGACCGACCTGCGGGAGCGCGCTAGAGAAATGACTGTATCGGGTTACAGTCGTTTGAAGAAAGACGATCTGATCATCCGTCTGCTTCAGGCTCAGGCTGAGAGGCAGGGTCTGGAGCTACGCGGTGGTGTGCTCGACGTGGTGGACGACAATATCGGCTTTTTACGCGCTGAGCACTACCTGCCTGGACCCGACGATATCTACGTCTCGCCTTCGCAGATCAAGCGCTTCGGCCTGCGAACGGGTGACATGGTGATCGGTCAGGTGCGCCCACCCAAGGATGGCGAGAAGTACTTCAGCCTGCTCCGTGTGGAGGCCGTGAACGGGCAGGATCCTGAGGCTGCCAAGAACCGCCCTCACTTCGAGAAACTCACCCCCATCTTCCCTGACCACATTTACAACCTGGAGAGTGGCAACAACAAGATCAGCACACGGCTGTTAAACCTGATCTCGCCCATTGGCAAAGGTCAACGCGGGTTGATCGTCGCTCCGCCCAAGGTCGGCAAGACGACCTTCTTGAAGGACATCGCAAATGGCATCAGCGCTCGTTACCGTGAGGCGCACCTGATGGTGGCGCTCATCGCCGAGCGCCCCGAGGAAGCCACCGACATGGACCGCTCTGTGGACGCCGAGGTGGTATCCAGCACCTTCGACGAGCCGGTGCAGAACCATGTACGCGTGGCCGAAATGGTCCTGGCGCGCGCCAAGCGGCTGGTCGAGTGCGGTCGCGACGTGGTCATCCTGCTAGACTCGCTCACTCGCCTCAGCCGTGCCTACAACCTGACGGTTGCTTCCAGCGGCCGTACCTTGTCAGGCGGCATTGACCCGGCTGCGCTCTACCCGCCCAAAGCCTTCTTTGGCGCCGCACGCAATATTGAGGAGGGTGGCAGCCTGACCATCATCGCCACCGTATTGGTGGACACGGGCAGCCGCATGGACGATATCATCTACGAGGAGTTCAAAGGCACTGGTAACATGGAATTGCACCTGCTGCGCAAGCTGGCAGACCGGCGCATCTTCCCAGCCATGGATATCGAACGCAGCGGCACTCGCCGCGATGAGCTGCTGCTGGGCGAAAAGACGGTGCAACGCACCTATCTCATCCGTCGCATGATCAGCCAGCTTATTACACCGCAACCGCAAGGAGCGGGATATGATATTACCAACGCAATGGAAGCGTTTCTGGCACGCTTCTCCAAATCCAAGACCAATGAAGAGTTTCTGGCCTCACTGGGCAAAGATCCTTTAGATTGAGCGACTGAGAAAGAGTGCGGGAAGGTAACCATCTTTACTTTGCCCCTCTCACTCCAACCGCCTCTGAGGCTACCTGCATTAACGGCCGATGAATCCGTCCATCAGCGAGAGTGACTACAGCATTGACCAGACAACGCGCGTGGAGCGCAGAATTGCCCACGGTCAGTATGCCCTGACACATGGCGGGAACGATGTTGGCGAGGAGGTGTGGGTCATCTTTGCACTGCGTAACGGTATGTTCCGCTGCTTGACGGAAGTCGATCAGGAGTGGCCGGTCCCCCACCACCGGCGCGCGCAGTTGGACATGGATGGGCATTGGAATCCGCGCGCATTATGGGCACAAGTGGACCTGAATAGCACGCGCACTATGGGAACCTACCTGGCCACTGAGGGCGCCCTGGACATCGAGATCACATCGGCGCGCCTGCACGAGGAGGAGCATGCTGGCCGCAGTCATGTAATGCACAACAGTCCAGGCGCCAGTCGCTTCGTCAACGCTGAGTTAACTCGCGACTCTGCTTCTTCGAATAACGCGAACCTGGGTGCCCAAATCGTCTGGCATAACGAGATACCTTTCCAACCCGGCACCTACCTGGACTACGCCTCTGCCCTGTTCAATTTTGTAATGCTGCAGCATCTACGCCTGGCACCGGGCGGTCACGCCGACTTCGACTCGGTGGTGTTGACACTCCCCTCGCTGGAGCCTTTACGCGTCCAGCAAACCTATGCCCGCCAGGAGGACGAGACGATCATACTGGGCTCTGACCAGGTACCCACGCAGCGTTACGCCATCACCGAAACTGCCTCTCCCAATCTATTGACCACTTTCTGGACAGATGCCCACGGTATCGTTCTGCGTCAGGAACTGGCGCTCGAAGGGCTACCCTATCGCTGTGAGGTGCTCAGCTACAACTGGCTGGGCTAACGAGGCGACCAGACTGCCAATGTGCCTTGCGATAACACACGCGGTTCGACGCTACCCGATGCTTCTGTCTCAATGATGGAAGACTGCTGGTTGGCATCGATAATCGACAACACCAGATGATCGCTGTCGGGTGACCAGATGGTTGCGGCCTGGCTGAAACGATCAAACTGATCCAGCATTCGACTGAATGCGTCGGTGGGCTCCAGGTAGAACAGCAGGCGGGCTGCACGCGTCGATACATCAATCGTCTGCAACATATACATGCTGCCGGGTTGACTACTCGTCAGGTCCATTCCTGGAAAGTTCGTCATCATCTGACCTGGCTTGACGGGACTGAATGCAGCAATGCGCTGCCCGTTGGGCGACCAGAAGAAACTCGTCACGGGGAACGGTGTCAGAACCCGGTCGACACCGGTATTTACATCGAGTACGTGCAGGGTGCCACCGGTCGGCCCTTGCAGCAGATCATTGTCGCTGGAACTCACCACGGTGTCGATATAAGCCACCTGGGCACTGGTGGGGGACCAGACATAGCTGACGTAGCCTTTCACCGGCGAGAGTTGACGCAGGATGTTACCCTGGCGATCTGCCAGCGCGAGGTAAGTGTGGCCATCAGTCGTAACGGTGAGCAATATGGCCTTGCCGTCGGGAGAGTAGGAAGGCGTGGTAAATGGCATGTCCGTGTTTTGTTGAAGCGTCACGGCTGGCTTGCCGCTTTGCACGGTCCACTCGTCCAGATCTGCTGTGTTGCCTGTATTGGACGTGTCCACCTTCGCGATGATGGCCTTGCCGTCGGGTCTCCAGTTCCATGCCGCCGAGATACCCGCCAAGACTCTGAAACGCTTACCGGCGTCCTTTGGCACAACACTCAGGTTCGTTTCGCCTTGCTGTCCCTGCGCCAGGAACCCCAGTTGCGTGCCGTCGGGTGACCAGTCCAGATAACCTACCGAGCCTCCCTTCTGGTTGTATAGCTCCTGCAAGGGTGTTTTACCACTGCTGGAAGCCAGGAAAATCGAGCTATTGATCACTTCACCGCCCGTGCTGTTCTCGATAATGACACGGCTGGGCTGCTGGAACACACTCATGGTGCCAGGATCACGTTGCGCAGTCGAGCCAGTTGAGTTTTGCTGGATGGTGACACTCTGGTCGCCACGCTGCACCGTGACCGCGTCCGCACCCAGCTCAATCGTCCGGCTGGTTGAAGCGCGGACCGAGTTCATTTCCACTATGGCTATCTGCTGCGCATTGGGTGACCAGGCAGGGTACTGATAAGCGGTTTCCAGGGATGATGTGGAGCCACTCTGCTGGGAGGCATTGGCATCGCCATCTGAGGTGATTTTCACCACATTGCCGCCCGTCTGATCCATTATGACCAGGTTGCCGTTATCATCCAGGATTGCGATGCGTCCGGAGTGGCGCTCGAACATGGTAACGAGGGGCGCCTGCGCCATACGGTACTGTTGGGGCAGGACAACATGTGGGCCGCTTGGCAAGCCAGCGCAACTACTCAATAGCAGCAAGGCTGGAATCCATAGCACCCCTTTATGCATCCTGGTCATCCCCGCTATTCTCCTTGTTCGCCGTCCACACGTGGCCTGGCTCGCTCCGCTCACTCCTGGAAGACGCATTGTAAATTGCATTTATGAAAAGAGGCTGAAAGAACAACGAAGCAGGTTTTACAATCCATATTCATATGGCATTCGAATTTCGTATCATTCTGGATGGATTCCTCGATGGTGCCACTAACATGGCTCGCGACGAAGCGATCTCACGAGCCGTAAGTGCCGGAGAACAAAACCCCACTCTGCGCCTGTATGGCTGGATGCCACCATCGATCAGTCTGGGGCAATCGCAGCGGATTCGCACTGTCGACGAACAAGCCTGCCGCGCAGGCGGGGTCGACGTCGTACGTCGCCCGACCGGCGGACTCGCGATTCTTCACACAGACGAGTTGACCTATAGTCTTTCCCTGCCGATTCATCACCCCATCGCCGAAGGAGATGTCATGACATCGTATCGCCGGATTGCCGGAGCGATCATCGCCACGCTACAGCGGCTGGGAGTGAGTGATGCCAACGCCGATACGGTGGCCAAGGAGGACAAAGCGAAAGGCCCGGTCTGCTTCGAGGCGCCTAGTGACTACGAGGTGATCGGAGGAGGTAAGAAGCTGGTAGGCAGCGCGCAGTGGCGTCGCGTCGATGGTGTATTGCAGCACGGAAGCCTGCCGTTAACCGGCGACATCGCACGCATCTGTACCTACCTCATTGGCGCGCCAGCCGCAGAGAATGTGCGCGCGCACGCGGGCACCCTCAGCGAGGTACTGCACCGCACGGTATCGTGGGATGAGGCAGCGCACGCCTGGCAGTGCGCCTTTGCTGAAACCCTCGACATTCACTTTGAAGCGGGCATGCTCTCAGACAGTGAACTCACCAGCTCCTCTGAACTGCGTTCTTCCCGTTACGGCAACGACGCCTGGACGCGACGGCGATGAATGCTAGAACTGTACGGGTAGTGGGGGTGGTTGATAATCTGGCCGCAGGTAATCCAGTTTGGTAGGCATCCGCGCCGGTGCAAATCCAAACACGCGGTGCACACTACCGATTTCGGTGGTTCGGTTATAGGAAAGGGCCTCGATTTCGGTCTCCGTTAAGGCGCCCCGGAAGCGTGACAGGAACCCTGCGATTTGGTGCGTCAGGCTGGACGGCACCCGTACAAAGCGTCGCTTACGTTGTGTGATCTTAAGCGTAAGGGCTGCTACATCGGACAGCATCAGTGATTGCGGTCCGCCAAGGGGAACCACCTGCCGAAATGTGGAGCGTGTGGTCAGGCAACGTTCGACACAGGCCGCCAGATCGCCCACCCAGATAGGTTGCAGTTTCGTGTCGCCGCGGTGCGGCAAGGGCATGACGAATGGAACATTGCGCGAGATACTCTCCAGCCACGCCGTCAGCCAATCACCTTCGCCGAAAACCACAGCCGATTTCAATACAGTGAAGTTGAGGCCACTCGCACGCACGATCTCTTCGGCTTTGCCCATGCTACGCAGGAAGGGGAAAGCCGAGCGCGCTTCAGCCCCCAGACAACCTACGGTGATCAGGCGCGGCACTTTGGCGTGTTTGACTGCTTCCACCACATTTCGCGTGCCGCTCACATTTACGTCTTCGTAACGATCTGCGCCTGCCTCGCGGCGGATGGAGGCCAGGTGAACAACCGTCTCCACGCCTTCCATCGCGTCCACTAAAGTGTTCATGTTACGCACGTCACCGCCGAAGACAGATACCCGGCGCGGGACGCGGTGCTCATGACCCCAGTGCCACAACAGGCGCACAGCATGACCGGAGGACGTCAACCGATCGACGACCGCCCTGCCAATGCATCCGGTGGGTCCGGTTACCAGGATCATTGATGTTTCACTCTTTGTACTTCAAATTGCTTCACTAACCTGCTACGTTGTCACTCAGATCATACAACAACTGACAACAACATAATGCACGATTTCAAAGGGATGTAAAAGTGACCGTTAACATTGCGATGAGAAAGAGCAGTTGCACCAGAACACTGCCTCCCCATGCCAGATAGGCTGCCAGTTTCTCTCCACGCAAGTAGATGGCGAGCGCCACAGCGGTATTCAACACTAAAAGTATAAGCGCGATGAGCGCCGGGCCGAGTGCCTGATCGGGGGTACCGAAACGGTCGGGTGTGCCTGCCGCGCTAAAGTGCAGGACCACACCCGCCAGCAACTCTGGAAAGCGCGCAAAGCCGACGGCGAACAAAAGCGCATTCATAGCGGCCGCTACGAGAATCATCACCAACGCAACGTGATCGGACCACAGGGGCCAGTTCATAAAGGATGGAACGAGACGCACTGGTTGCACCGGTTGCGTCGGGCCCATTTGAAAGCGCATGCGAAACGCGCTTAAAAAGGCGTCGCGGTCGCGGGGCGAAATGGCATAGTTGGCATCGGCCGTCACGACGATGATTTGTCGAGCCAAGGGCACACCGGAGTAGAACATGACTTTGCCGAGTGCAGGATGAAATCCCTGACCGATCCACCAGCCTGGTAAAGGAATACGCCGGAATCTCAGGCCAACTGCCACATCTGTTCCAGCCACCACACGCTGTACGTTGCCCATCGGGATGATCTCGCGCACAAGGCCATGACGGATCACGAATGCATTACGGTCCAATGCATATACGGTATTGGCCAGAGCAAAGGTGTGGTACCCCAGCCAGCCGATTGCGAGGGCCATTACGAGTGCGAGGGTGATCAGGAGGTAGGTAAAGATGGAGTGCGGTAGCAATAAAACCAGTGCAATGGCGGCGAGGATACCAATCGCCAGTGCAGCGATAGCCGCGATGCCATACCCGAGGGCACGGCGCGAGTCGGTTTCGAATACGGTCATGGTGTCGTTACTAATGTTACCATCGCACCAAATGAATCTTCCTGTTATTTCGCGTTTATCGTCACACTAATTTACGACGGCAAATGAGTACAATATCTGCCATGCACCGGATTTAGTTATTCGCAAAGATGGCTTTGAATTGAAAGATTCTCTAGCGAATCCTTCGTGTGCACGATAAATGAAATATATAGCCGTAGCAATATGAGGAACAAGTTAAACACTACAGATGCCGCCATGACTAAGAATATGGCTATTGGCATAAAAGCTATTGAGTTCCTTGTAGTAGTGGCGCTGGCATGCATAACGCTTGCAACTCTAGTTATTTGGACCCTCCATTACCAATCAGCCTACGCTTCAATGCGGAAAGGTAATACTATGCCGTTACCCGCTATGCAAGTGGCCATTGGCCCAGACCAATACGAGCCTAATGATGTCGTTACGGAGGCAAAACAAATATTAAGCGCATCGCCCGTACTGTCACTCACTTTTTATACGAGTAATTCAGGATCACCAAATGATCCTGACTGGTACAAGTTTTTCGTTGGATCGAATTCTGCACTAATGGTCAGTGTTCAATCGTTCAACAATCCTCTAATTGCTAGAATTTACCTGAGTGACGGCGTCACTCCTGTTGGTACCTATGTAGATACTGTCGGCAGTACAGCCACGTCGACCGCAATTGTGACTAATACAACCAGCAACACGCAGGCATATTACGTTCTAATATCGAACTTAACAAATACTAACGCTTACTACACTCTCATATATAACACCACACCCATTGCCATGCCCACGGCAACTTCGACTCCCCTCGGCGTCGGCCCAGACGCTTATGAGCCGAACGACACCATTGCCGAAGCTGCCATAGCTACGGGCCCACGCAGCACCCCAAGCTTCATCGCCGTGGGCTCGCGCATCGATAATCTGAACTTCTACCCCTACGATAGCCGCACTTCAGACGCTGCGGACTGGTTCGAGTTCTACGGGCGTAGTGGCAGCATCTACCAGATCACCACGTTGAATGTGCAGCCCGGTGTGGAGACGGTGATGTCCGTCTATTATCCGGTGGCCAACACTGCCAACTATACGGTAACCAATCCGCCCGGGTTGAGCCTGGTCAGTGCCATTGGCGGCTCCAGCAACCCGAACAACCGCTACCAGATTGGCGTGCGCGGCTCGCAGGTGATGTTCCAGGTGCCGAACGGGCAGGATGGCATGTACTGGATCGAGATCACCAACACCGACCCGTCACCCCGTATCGCAGGTCAGACATATTCGCTGCAGGTGCAGGAGATCCTGCAAGCCGGCCCAACGGCCACCATTACGCCATTTCCACCCACCCTGACCCCTTATCCTGGCGCGCCCGATGCCTTCGAGCCAAATTACGACTTCGATCACGCCGGGCTGATTGCGCCCAACACAAAGTACAGCAACCTGAACTTCGTGCCCTGGCACCCAACCTCCGAAACGGATGTCAACAACGATTTCTTCAAGCTGCCGGTGAAGCAAGGTGTGTACTACACCTGCCAGACACTCGACCTTTCTCCCGGCACCGACACAAACATCATCATCTACAACCAGGACCGCGCCGGCATTGGTGGCAACGACGACATCTCGCCCGCCGAGCGCGCCAAAGGCAACTTTGCCAGCCGCTTTTCGTGGCTTTCCGCGTACACCGGCTGGGCTTACATCCTGGTCGGAGAGGTGGACCCACCGCTGGCTGACGAGGCAGGCGGACGGACATACTCTCTGGAGTGCGATATCGGCCTGCCCGCCACCGCCACGCCGTTGGTCAACTTAACACCCGTGCAAGCGGTCACCTACATGCCGCCTACGCCCCTGCCACCTGAACCGACCATGACTCCCTACCCCACACCACGAACGGCGCAGAACCTGCCAGTACGTCCGATCACAAATCAACCAACAGCACCTGCTGCTCCACCCACGGCTACCCCGCGCAGTGTGTCGGTTAATGTACAGGTCTTCAACGACCTGAACCGAAATGGCCTGTTGGACCCCGGTGAAGGAATCGCGGACGTCTCAGTGCACCTGACCGATGAACAAACTGGCACACCACTGGCACAAGGCACAACCGACGCCGATGGGCGCGTGAACCTAAGCGTAATCGATCCGGGGCCGGTACGGGTAAGCGTGCCTCTCTTCGGCTACTCGCTCCTGGTTACTGGCACCGCAGAAACTGTGCGCGTTGCCATCCTCACCATCCCCGTGCTCCCAGACAGCATCCCATGAACCACCTGCCACGGACCGGCATCACACCTCCAGCCAGACGCTGATTCATACCGTGTGCCAGTGTAAATTGCACCTGTCGAGGCCGCTTGCCCCGTAACCACGACGCGAGCCCTTGCTCGCTGGGCAGAATTGGCCGCGCGTTCTGCTCGGGTTAGGATCCGCGCACACGCAGCATAGGGTGAAGCTGGAGTCGCCTGCCTGCGTGCCAAATCGAACAAGAAGACGCCCTATCCGGGGTAGCAGGTGTTCGACTATACCCACACAACGCAGGAGCCGCCTGGTCCAATCCTCTCCGACGAGTCGCGTAATCCAGGCACGATGCGACACTTACAGCATGCCACCAACGTATAAGAAAAGGTGAATAATTAAGACGAAAGGCAAAACGCACATCGACCAAATATCACAGACCTGTCAGGCAGGTTGCGTGTTTATTAGCCAAGTTGGCATTCTTTACAGTAAATAGCCATGTGCAGCCTGATGCAGAAAGGGCAGTACAGTCGTGCGATTGGAGAGTAAATCATGAGTGAACAAAATCCCAGGCAGCCCGAAGATACTCAGCATTCGGAAGGAACATACCCATCCAGCGGCGATGCCTGGCAGGAAGTGGGCAAGCAATTCCAAGCTCTGGGTGACAGTCTGGCTACAGCGTTTCGCGCTGCATGGTATGACGAGCAGAACCGCAAGCGCGTACAGGATATGCGTCAGGGTATAGAACAGATGCTCAACGAGGTCGGCAAAGCTCTGGACGAGACGGCCAGATCGCCGCAGGTTCAGCAGGCCAAAAGCGAAGCCAAAAAAACCGCCGACTCGGTGCGCGGTGCAAGCGAACAGACCTTCCAGGAGGTCCGACCGCAGATCGTATCAGCCTTACGCCAGCTCAACAACGAGCTACACAAGTTCGTTGAGCGCCTGGAAAGTAAATCGAGTGCAAGTGCGGAGCAAGGCGGTACGCCCGACGAAACGCCAAATACTCCGCCGAGCAGTGCCGCAGCACCATCAGAGGTTCCAGAATCAGCGCCTAAAGATAAAGACTAAAAGAGGCGGGCAGCTCAAAAGCCTGGTGGTCATCGAAATATGACCACGAGCGTGAATTACGTTTCTTCGGCGATAGCCCCAGGCGTCCAGACTTCCCACACGCGACCCACCAGATTCGAGCCAGGGCTTAATGCTGGTTGGTCTGGATGCCAGCCAGCGGGGGTCAATTCACCCGTGCTGCGAACATGCTGAAAAGCACGCAGCTCGCGCAACATCTCGTTCACATTGCGACCGACTGTGTGTGAGAGCGCCTCCATGGCCTGAATGATGCCATCGGGATCGATGACAAAGTCACCACGTACATTCATGCCGGTATCTTCGTCATACACGCCGTACATTGAGCCAATCAAGCCGCGTGGATCGGAGAGCATTGGGAAGGGTACCCCACCGGGCACCATCTTCGTCAACTCCTCGTCCTGCCACATTTTGTGCGTAAAGCGGCTGTCCGTGCTGATGGCGAGTACCTCTACATTCAGTGCCTTGAAATCATGAAACCTGGCAGCGATGGCAGCCAGCTCAGTCGGGCAGACAAAGGTGAAGTCTGCCGGGTAAAAACAGATGAAAACCCAGCGGCCCTGATAGTCGGACAGCTTGATGGTTCGGAAATCCCCGTCCGCATACGCGGTAGCCTCAAAGTTAGGAGCAAGCTTGCCAATACGACACGTCATTTTGAACACCTCTAGTCAACGACACTATAATCAACGGCCCAACACGAAGTCTCATCTCTCTGCATTCGGCTAGTTCAATATTATCAGAAAGTGCTCAAAGGTCACGTGTGCGGAACTGGCGCAGGGCGATCAGCAGCATGACGACGACATAAAGCACTGCCCAGACCACCATGCCGGTGCTGGGAACCGACGTGATGCTAAACGGAGTGATGGCAACATCGCGCATCAAGGGCGGCTGCATGTGATAGGCAGCGAGTTGCCACATGGCCTCAGTCGGCACCAGCAGGCTCGTAATGATGCCGAAGTTCTGCGCCGTGCCATTGCCTAACAGCGAACCAATCTGTTCCATCCACCCGCCGATGAACGCCAGCGCATACAAACCCAGCACGGTTACGCCGTTTGCCAGCGTGCTCAGGCGTGTGCCACCCAGAATGGAAAGCGTTAACAACACTGTCCCCTCCAGGAGCATAAATGCGATGCCCGTCGGGGCGTCGGGCAGTTGAATGCCCGACACAGCATATACGATGAGCAGCACTCCCCCGGCCATCATCACCAGGTAGACTGCCAGAATAATCCAGAATGCCAGCCACTTACCGAGCAGAATCGTCTCGCGATGAATGGGTTTGGTCACCAGTGTCTGGATCGTTCCGGAGCGGATGTCGCCCGAAAGCGTGTCGATGGGTGTAAGCACGGCCATCATCACGACCAAGAAGTTCACGGCATACAGTCCGGCCATGGCTACGAATCCCAGCCCGACCCGCTGCTCGACACGCGGCATGATACTGAGATGGTTATTGGCAACCCCATCCTGGTAAATCTGGTGGAAACCAATCGCGAAAATGAGCAGGAAAGCAGCTCCCAATATCAGCGCCGCCAGCACCACCCGCCGGCCTTTGGCTTCATGGAACGTCAGGTGCGCAATGGTCAATATCCCATTCATCCTGGCCTTTCGTCCTCTCCCATAACTTCGAGGAAAAGAGCCTCCAGCGACTTTTTCCCCATGCTCAGGGAATAAATATCAGTACCCTGCCCCACCAGCCAGCGCGCAATCTCCGGCAACTTTTCCTCACCCTCCACCTGCAGGCTCACGCCTACCGCCGTGCCATCGGGTGTTGAATGTACATCACGCCCGAATCGGGCCAGTCCCTGCAAGAGCCGGGCGTCGGATGCGCCAAGCCGTAATATCACTTCCATGCCACCAGTCTGCTCGGCAAGCGACATCTGCCGTACGACTGAACCCCGTTTGACAAATGCCACGCGATCGCAGGTCACCTCCACCTCACTGAGCAGATGCGAGTTCAGGAATACAGTGGTGCCTTCGGTGCGGAGCCGTACGATCAGGTCACGCACCAGCAGCCGCCCCAGCGGGTCCAGGCCGGAGGTCGGTTCGTCAAGAAATACCAGTCTGGGTGTGTTAATGAGGGCCTGTGCCAGCCCAATACGCTGGAGCATGCCCTTACTGTATTCACGGAGCTTTCGGTCGCCAGCGTCCAGCAGATCAACCTGTCCTAATAAATCTTCGATGCGGCGGGTAAGGGTTTTTGCAGGTACACCAAACAATCGACCATGAAAGCGCAGAAACTCACGTCCCGTGAGCCAGTCCTGGAATCGGAAGTGCTCGGGCAGGAAACCGACCCCGGCACGCGCCGGTACATTGCCCAGTGGTTCACCCAATACGCGAGCCTGACCGGCGGTGGGTCTGACCAGACCGAGCAGCATTTTCATGGAGGTGGTTTTACCCGCTCCATTGGGACCAAGGAAACCGAAGACCTCACTCCGATGAACGGTCAGGGTGAGGTCTTGCACGGCTATTTTGGTGCCGTACTCCTTACGTAGACCGCTGGTCTCGATTGCCAGTTCGGTCATTGCAGCGAGTTCGCCAGGTCAACCAGAGCCGTGTTACCCGTGCCACTGATGGCATATACCATATCGCCTTCCGCCCAGATCAGGTACGAACCTGACGGGATTGTGCGCGAGACGCTCCCCGTTGCGGATGTCTTCTCTGGCACTGTCTCGACGCGACTATCGGTGGTGATGAGTAGACCTGTGACGCCGCGTACCGGCACCTGGCGGAACGAAGAGGCGTTCGCTGGCACGGGCACCAGCATGGTGCTGGTCCAGTCAATGGATTGAGCAAAGCTGTGCGCTTCGTCGGCCGGCATGCCCGTTATGCGAAGCGCAATTTCGCCCAGCTGCGCCAGATTCACTCCTTGCGGCAACGAGACTTGCGGATTATGCGCTTCCACCAGGGTCAGGTGGTTCAAGCCGTTGTTCGCCGCATACTCCATGCTGACTACGGGTGGCGTATTGACTGTCACCGTCTGTCCATTCAATTGCGGTGGCACCTTCTCATCGGTGATACCCAGATCCGTCATCAATGTCTGCAACTTGGCCGTATCGACCTTAATGCGCACGCTGCCTGCGCCTTCCACTTGAATCCGTTGCAGAGAGTATCCTGCAGGCAGGCTGGCTGGTGTGCGCACGGTGATACCTGCCTGCTGGCCTGCTTCAGCCGGTGTGGACACAATTACTGGTTTACCTGGTTTCTTGAGCACATCTACCTGAGAGCTCAACAGCGATTTCAGATCCAGGTTATTCTGGTTCAAATCCTGCTGTATCTGAGCCATGCGCGCCGGGTCCACCCTAACAGCCGCGAAGTTTTTCACGCGGAACATGTCCAGGAAATTCTGAGCCATGACACGTGCCGAAGGTGAGAATGCCAGCACAGCAGCGAGTACGACTGCCGCACCTACAAGGGCTGGTTTCCACGCGCCCGCTATTCTTCGGGATAACTGGGTGTTTGCCTTACGTTCCATAGGTTGATTGATCCTCTCATATAAACGCTTCGCAAATTCCGGATTGGGTTCCTTGCGAAACTGGTTTAGAAAGTCGTCCATGGCGCCTCCTTATCACTCCTGCCACTCTGCACGCAGGCCTTGCACAGTACGGTACAGGATTGTCCCGACATTCGATTCGCTCAGACCGGTCACCTGAGCGATCTCCCGATTGGTCAGTCCGGCACCGTACTTCATGGCCAGCAGCTCACGCTCGCGGGATGGCAATCGCGCCAGCAGTGTCGATAGTTGGCTGAATTGCGCCTTCTTCTCGACGATCAGCTCGGGGGTGTGTTCATCTGCGTTATGGCTTGCTTCTTCCAGCGCAACTTCCACGTGTCGCTGTCGATAATAGTCGATTGCGACGTTACGTGCGATGGAAAAAAGCCACGTGGAGAACGCGGCCAGATCGCGCCGGTACCTTGCGCGACCTCGCCATGCTTTCTCGAACGTAACCGACGTCAGATCCTCGGCCATTTGCTCGTCCCCGAGGCGATACCGGAAGAAGTTATACACACGCGGCATTTCCGTGGTGTATAACGCCTCCCACTCCGCTTCACCAGCCGGAACAATGAAAGGTGTGAGCAAGCTCATGAACCTGCGCTGAGTGGTCATCCAGTGACTAAATATACGGGGCACACAACGTAGTATCACACCCAAAAAACCTCACAGATCCCTTCGGACCTGTGAGGTTTTTATGTTAGCCTTCTTACCCGGACTGTATCTATACAGATGGACCGTTGCCTGAAGTGTTCGTTCTGGATTTGGTGTGCGGCTTGCGCTTGGCCCTGGCCTTGGCTGCCTGAATTCTGGCTATCGGCGCATTGGTGATCAATTGAGCTGTCACGCTATTGCCGCTCCGTGAGCCGATCACGATGATCATCTGGCCTGTATGGACATTGCTGATACTGGCGTTGGGAATGCCAGGTGCAAAGAAGACTGCATTCGAAGCGTCTACACTAAGCTGCACGCCAGCTGGCGTCCACATCATAATTGTGTTGCCACTCACCGATACAACCAGACCACCCGAAGTGTTCGTGTTATTGAGTGGACGCACTACAATCAGCAGGGCATCCAGCGAGTCTGGTCCTTCCGGTCTGCCGTAAATCAGCACGAGGTTGTCATTCTTAAGACTGCTCGCGCCAGCGTTCGGATGGCCTGGCACGATGACCTTGGTTTCAGCGCTAATTGCTATAGTCCACCGGCTCTTACCATTCGCATTTGCGAGCGTGAATTTGTCACTCGACAGCCTGGTGACCTTACCCGCAACAAGCATCTGATTCGGTGCCGGCAATACTGCTACGGCTTTGGCTGTTATCGCGCGGGCTGGCGCCGTTCGTTGAACGAGCATGGCCACATAGTCGTCCACCTTAATGTCGTTTATCGTTGGGTCAGACACGCCAGGCACGTAATAGGTCGTACTGATCGTGGTGGCCACGTTCACGTCGCGCACCCTGGCACCCGCGCCATTCAAATCCAGCCGGATGGCGTTTCCACTCACAGACACCACCCATCCACGTATCAGAGCAGACCTGGGAACTGCCACTGCCTGAACAGAAGAACCGCCACGTAGCGTCGCGGCACCTGCGGCAGAAACTATTGATTCGTTTGCCGTCATCAATGCGGTCTGAGATTTGATAGCGGACACCGTGTTTTGGCTGGTAGCCCCTCTCGGCGCAGCCAGTGCCACACCACCCGCCAGCAGCACCGAGGCTGCAGTCGCAATACCGACCATCACTTTTTTGTTCATTCTGGTTTCACCCCTACGTGTTTCCGGCCACTCACCTGGGAACCGGAACACTATACTCCGTCACTCGATGAAAGCATACGGGGCATAAGTAAAAGGGAAGTGAATCAAGTGTAAAAAGGCTGTAAAAGGTAGGCTGCAGCGCGTCACGAGCGTATAAAGGGTGTGTCTGGTGCCGCCCCGCACGACTCGAAGTGTGAGCGCTGGCGTTGGTTAGGCGTTACGGTAAACGTGAACCATGCGCTGCAGGGCTGTCAGCAGGCTCAGGATGGCAAGTAACCATACGGTGATGACGGGCAGATTCAAGATCAAACCAATAGCCAGGAGCAAAAACCGACCTAACCGGCTGAACAGTCCCACCTTGCACTCCACGCCCAGCCCCTCGGCGCGGGCGCGTGTGTAGCTGACCATAAATGAGCCTACCATCGCTGCAAAAGTCACGATGACGGAGATCAGATCGCCACGCTGAAGAAATAAAATGGCCAATCCGATAAGTAACGCCGCTTCGGCAAAGCGGTCCAGCACCGAATCCAGGAAAGCACCGAATTTACTCTCCCGATTGGTAGCCCGTGCCAGGGCGCCATCCAGTGCATCAAGAGGCATGGCGGTGAAGGTCATTACCAGACCTCCCACCGCCACAAAGCCCAACCCAATCAACACGCCGGCTACGACGTTCAGCACAAAGCCGGTGACAGTCAGCACGTTTGGCGGGATGCCCGCCCCGGCAAGTGCGCTGACAACCGGATCTACTATAAAACGTGTATTTCGACGCGCCCAGGTTTCCACTTACTCGCCCTTGATGAAGGCTTCCACCTTCGAGTGGGCGACATCATCGATATACTGCTCGGGTGGCGATTTCATGAAATAAGACGAAGGTGCCAGCAGGGCGCCCTTCATGCCACGATCGAGTGCAATCTTGGCACAGCGCACCGCATCAATCACCACTCCGGCACTGTTGGGGCTGTCCCATACTTCCAGCTTTAGCTCGGCCAGCAGGGGCACATCGCCGAAGGTGGTACCCTCCATGCGAATATAGCAGAACTTGCGGTCAGTCAGCCATGGCACATAGTCGCTGGGGCCAACGTGAATATTGTCGGGATTGATTTCATAGGGAATCTGTGAAGTGACCGAATTGGTCTTGCTGATCTTCTTGGACTCCAGCCGCTCGCGTTCGAGCATGTTCATGAAGTCGGTATTGCCACCGAAGTTTAGCTGGTAGGTCCGGTCGATGCGCACACCTCGCTCCACGAACAGGTGAGCCAGCATGCGGTGTGTGATCGTCGCGCCGACCTGACTTTTAATATCGTCGCCAATCACTGGAACACCGGCTTCTTCAAAGCGGCGCTGCCAGTAATGCTCGCGGGCGATGAATACAGGGATGCAGTTCACCAGCGCACAGCCAGCCTGCAGCACCTGTTCAACGTACCACTTGGTAGCCTGCTCGCTGCCCACGGGCAGATAGTTGATGACCACGTCGGTGTGCGTGTCTTTCAGGATCTGGACGATGTCAGACGTCTCTCCCGGTGCCTTTTTGATAATGCGCGACAGGTACTTACCCAGACCATCATGTGTCATCCCGCGGTATACGCGGCATCCAGTCGTGGGCACATCATGGAACTTGTAGGTGTTATTCGGAGCGGTATAGATCGCTTCGTTCAGGTCCTTGCCCACTTTGTTTACGTCGATATCGAAAGCCGCTGTGAATT
>JAJYKL010000005.1:28231-89993 GCA_021788625.1 Chloroflexota bacterium | reverse complement strand
GATAGTTTTCCATCATCACATCCGTCATGTCCACCAGCCTGCCACCAACGGGCATGCGGTGCGGTTTATCGCGGCTCGTACCCAGGATAGTGCCGCCCAGTGTCAAAATGCCGGAGAGCGTGGAGCTGTCCAGCTCCACGCTGCGATTCTCCATGAAGCCACGAAAGCCGTCACGGAAGCCAATAACCGTCATGCCGTAGCGGTTGAGCGCAGCCTTGCCCACCCCACGGATGGCCGCGTTCAGGCCGGGGCTGTCGCCCCCGGATGTGAGTATGCCGATGGTCTTCGCCATGCCTTAAAGCCTCCTGTCTGCCCTACAGTTTTTGATTGTAGTCGCGTTCGCAACCCGGCCATCCTGCATCGACCATTTTAGGTTAGCATATATGGGCACGGGCGGGTTCATTGTCGGAAGACACCATCCCCTGAGAGGTATGGCACGATGAGCGTCGGCGTTCTTAATCTGCTCGGTTCATTGCCGCTACTCGCGTTGGGCGGGGTAGCGGTGTGGATCAACTGGCGTCAGTTGACGCGCTTTACCCTGAGGGCCAGCACCGCCAATGCTGAGATCGCCTTGGTGGAGATCCGCGCCGTACTGGATAAGCGTGTCCAGGAATGGCAAGCTATCGCGACCTGCGCACCCGTGCGCCTGAGTACGGTCGACGTCGGATTCGACCACGAAACCGATGTGTGCGAGGTGTACTACGGAAACGGCGGGGCCACCACCAGTCAGCGCTTCTACCTGTTCGCCTTTAACGTGATTAACACTGGAAGTACCGGCGACGAGACGTGGGCAATCCTCGGATATGCCTTCGTGCCGGGCACGGACAAGGCGGACGGTTGCGCGCCTGGAGACTGGTCGGTGCTGTCGGACAGGGTGGTGCAGGGCGACTGGCACGCCGTCATCGCCGTCATCCCCGCGCAACCGTCCAACTACATGCTGAAGGTGACGGCGCGGCTGCGCCATCACGTTCGAAGTAACTCACCGGAGGCGGCATGCTCATCAATTTATTTCCAATGTTGGTCCTGGGCGGCGGAGCTGTGGTCATACTGTGGTTTAGCCGTCTCTGGCTGAGAAAGGCGGCGATACTGAGGCAGGTCGAGTATGACCTGCAGCAGCATGGAGTCACTGCCCAGGCGAAGGTGATGGACCGCCGCATAGAGAACAGGTTGGCCACGCAAACGAGTCGCTGGTACGTGACCTACCAGTACAGTGCGGCATCACCTGACGGGACGATGATGTCGCTCATGTCGGAAGATGCCATTTATGCCAGCGACTACATGCACCTGCATGTGGGGGACCTCCTTACCGTCCGCTACTTGCCAGACCATCCTGAAACCGTGCGCATCGAGTCGGGAGCGCGCGAGCTGTATACCGCATGGATGTGGCACCTAAACAGCATTCTGGCGATGGTGGGTGGAGTGTTGACGGCGATCCTTGGTGCAGGGCTGTTCGTCGGTTTGACCATACACGACAGCCAGGTAGCGGCAACCGCCACTGCACAGATGCAGCAATGGCTGGCGACTCCGGATAGTGTACGGGCAACCGCCACAGCCCAGTCCGCCAGCGCGACGCGGCAGGCGGACATCGCTGCGCTGGGCCCGATACAACAGGCACTCGCGGCTCGCGAGGTGGAATGGAGGAAGGTGCAGGACAAGATGATGCACCACGTGTTGCCGCCTGAGTCCGACCTGGAGATGTACAAGTGGATCGACTATGGCTACTGCGACAGCAATCACTTCTACACCTACGTCTGGTTGAAGAGCGAGATCCGGGATCTGGGAAAGTATTACTTTGTCACCTACGACGGTGTTGGTTATGTAGAGGGGGCCGAGCCCAAGGAGTGTTATCCCAAGGAACTTGGGGAGGTGTGGTCGCGCGACAGTGGCGCGCTGGGTGACGGCTGGTACGCTGTATCAGGCGGACGCGACGTACAGAAGGTAAAGTGAGTGGTACGTCCTTGAAAGCGGTACTGCTTCGCACGTTCCAGCAGATGCTAAGTGTGTTAACCTGTGCCCGCGCTTTATCATCTTGCACGCCTGCGATACGACTGCGCTGGTGCGGCGCGGGCCATAGCAAACACCCACTACCATCAGGTCTTGCACGGATGGACCAGTCGTGTCGCCAAGGTGTGCCAGACTGTGACCAGGGGTGTTACTTTTCCATTCAGTCACAGGTAGGCCGGCGGTCTCTCCGAAGCACGCTGTTGGAGAGAGATCCAGGCTATGGCGACCTGCCGGTCGTGGTCCCGTGCCGGATGCAATGGTTGGATTACTTCTGATAGCATTTTGAGATATTGGAGAGGGCTCCATGCCCAACTCACCCGCTACCCTCTTTGTCACACTCGGTACACACTGCGACCTGTTCTGGATGGGCACGCACACCGAATGCCTGGAGCGTGGTACGCAGATCCAGCGCCATGCCCTGGACCTGATGGAGCAGCACCCCGAGTACTGCTATTACATCGAGACCACCATCTTCGCCGATTACCACCTGCGCCATCACCCGGAGGACCGCTCTCGCATGCTGCGCTTCATGGATGAGGGCCGCCTGGAGATCGGCGCCTGCTTCGTGGACCGCATCGAGCACCTGCACGGCGGCGAGTCCATCATCCGCCACGCCGTCGAGGGCAATCGCTGGCTGGACGAAACCTTCGGTGAAGGTGCGCCAGGCCGAGCGCGCACCGCCGCACACCCCGACCTGCCCGGACTCTCACCGCAGGTACCGCAGATCTACGCCCAGGCGGGCATCCGGGCCTACCTGCACGCGCGGGGCATCGGCAGCGTGTATCGCTGGGAGGCCCCCGACGGCTCGTCGATCGTCTACTGCAACCTGTTCGGCTATGGCGAGAAGAGCGTGCAAGACTACGAGCGCGTGCTGCAGAAGACGGACCTGCCCGGCCTGTTTCTCGTGCGTGGCGGCTTCACCGACTTGCAGGACGCCGACGACCGCGTGTTGGACGTGGCGCACGAGGTACGCCAGGCTCATCCCGAAGTGGACTTGCGCTTCACCTCGCCAGGCCGTGTGATCGACCGCGTGTGCGAGCAACCCCTGCCGAAACTAACTGGCGAGATGCCCTTCGGTTGGGGCAGCCCCGCTTCGGCGTTCGTGACGGTCATGCGGCAGAGTGCCGAGTTGGAGCACGCGCTGCTAACACTGGAGAAGGTCACCGCCCTCGCGTTTCTGATGGGGCAGGGCGCACTGACCGGTGGAAGAGGCGCGTCCGTCTCCACTTCAACCAGCGACTACTGGAAGCTGCAGCGGGGCATCGACAAGGATATCTTCGGCCAGCATATTCTGCCAGGCCAGGAGCTGCGCGAGTTGTGGCGCTACGAGCTGCTGTGCCAGGACCACAACTACGCCGGCCGGCACGGCGCGCAGTCCAACTGGGACAAGGAGACCTGGCGCACGCACGCCCTACAGGAGGTGGCCCTGCGCACAGAGCAAGGCTTGCGCCGGCTGGCCATGCCAGCCACAAGCGAGCGCTTGGTGCTCTTCAACCCCGTC
Organism: Chloroflexota bacterium; assembly: GCA_021788625.1. Taxonomy (GTDB): domain Bacteria; phylum Chloroflexota; class Anaerolineae; order J036; family Brachytrichaceae; genus CAIXPS01. The sequence goes on along the minus strand of JAJYKL010000005.1, from coordinate 86,488 downwards.
TCGTGGGCGCGCGACGAGGTGCTGACCATACCGGATGCCGAACCGGAGGTGCTGCGGGTGGTGGCGCCGGATGGGCGCGAGCTGCCAGCCCAGCCGGTGGAAGGTGGACTGGCTGTGGGGGCGCGGCAGCTTCCGCCGTTCGCCGCGAAAACCTGTACGCTCGTGCGCGGTCAGGCGCACTCCACCCACACGTTGACCGGGACGCACCTGTCTTCCGAGCACCTGGAAGCCGATGTGGACGTGGCGACGGGGCAGGTCACCCGCCTGTACGACCGCGCGCTCAGGCGCGACCTGCTCGATGCAGGCGCTGCTGGCGACGGGCGCGGGCTGGGCGAGTTGCTCTCGTACAAGGACCCCGGCGTGGACGTGCGTTACGGCTTCACCGGCGAGGTGGAGAGCGACGCGGGCGCCGGCTATCGCCTCGTGCACGCCGTCGAGGGCGACGTGTTCTCGCGCATCACCCTGTCAGGCGTGTTCCTGAACAGCGTCGTCGAGAAGGAGTACACCGCCAACAACGCCGTACGCCGGCTGGACGTGGCCTTGCGCGTGTGGTGGTGGGGGAAGCGCGGCGAGCACCTGCGGCTGCGCTTCCCCTTCGCCCGGCCGGACTATGCCAATACCTGGTACGGCGTGCCGTTCTACGCGATGCGCTGGCCCGACATGCTCCACGCCGTCGCCGCTGGCGGCGCCAACGCCGTGGACGATGCAGTGCTCGGCCAGGCGGAAGGGTTTGCCGACATGCTGGCCCGCGATGACCGCCTGCACTTCCGCGAGGTGATCGGCTGGCTGGACGTGGGGTACGCCTCCCACGGTGTCACGCTGGGCACGCGCTCCACCTGCTGGTGGATCGACGGACCCGAGCTACAGGCCTCGCTCCTGCGCACGCAGTACAGTTGTGGCGACACGGACCTGTGGAGCCTGAACCCCGGCTTCCACGAGTGGCGCTTCCGCCTGCAGCCGCACGCCGGCGATTGGCGTGCCGCGCAGGCCTACCGTGTGGGCGAGGAAATGCTTAACCCAATCACTTTTATGCGGCTGGAGGAAACAGAACACTCGTCCAGTCAACTTGCGGGTGTGCCGTCCGAGGCTGAGTTCCTGGACGTGGAGCCGCCGAATGTGATCGTGACGGCGCTCAAGCCTTCAGACTTCACGGACGGGGCGCTCATCTTGCGCGTGCTGGAGTGCGAGGGGCATCCTTGCAACGTGCGGGTGCGCCTCCCCGGCAAGGTGCAGCACGCCAGCCTGGTGGACCTGCTGGAGCGCCAGACGGGCCAGTGCACACTCGAAGGCCAAACCCTCTTATTCTCGCTGCGGCCGTACCAGTTCCAGACGGTAAAAATAACGACGGCGTAACGCACACCTGGCAGATATCAGAGACCTGTCAGGTGTTGCCCGTGCCTGTTCCCGTTCCCGTGCGGCTGAAGCCAAAGTCGCAACAGTCGCCGTCGCGACACAAACGGCACAATGAACGGCACGCGCTCGCAGTAAGCCTGCCAGTCCAGGCCGAACTCGTCCGCCAGGGCAAGCTCCTCGCACCGTGACCGCACGAGCAGCCCCAGGAAGTTGGCGGCAAGGAAGACAAGCGTCCTGGTGCGATAGTGCAGCACGCAGCCCAGCCTAGTGACCAGGAAGCTGAGGTACATCGGATGCCGCATGATGGCGGACGACCCGTCCGTGACCAGGCGGTGGTCCGCGTACACCTGCACGTCAAAGCTGTGCGAGGCGTTATAGATGTGCCCCAGCGCCAGCCGGCCTTAAAGCATCAACGTCAGGCCTGCGAAGTAGATCACACCGCCGGCCGCCAGCAAGAGGGCACGGGCTGTAGGTGAAGGCGCTAGCGGCGCGAGCGGCAGGGGCAGCCATATCTCCGCGCACAGACCGGCATACGCGGGATAGACCTGACCGAAGTGCCACGCACCACACGCTGCGCGCTTGTTGGCAGAGATGTCAGTCCGAATAGCTGCCCAGGTCGGCGCGCCTGTGGTTGACCAGGTGGCTGCTGAGCCACTTGCCAATCTCGACTACAGCCAGCAGCGACAGGGCGACGCCGCCGATAAGCGCCCACTGATCCAGCGCCAGCGGTACGATACCCAGCAGGTCGCGGATGCCCGGAAATGCGAACGCGACGCCCACCAGCGCCAAACCCGCCAGCACCGCCAGCACGAGCGGCTTATTCTGGCTCAGCGGGTTCATCTTGACGAGCGGCCGGTGCATGCTGCGGTAGGCGAAGATGTAAATCATCGAGTTCACCGCGAAGCTGGCAAACACCAGGCTGCGACCTTCGGCTGGGTTGCCGTGCACCATGAAGTAGTGTCCGAAAATGAGCAACGCTGCAACTGCGCTGACCGTGCTGATGGTGGCAATGAGGCTGAGCCCCAAGCGCGTAAGGACCGGCTCCTTGAGCGACTTCGGCTTCTCCCTCATTACGCCCTCCTCCTTGGATTCAAAGCCCAGCACGATGTCGGAGGGGCCGTCGCAGATCAGGTGGATCCACAGAATCTGCGCCACAGCCAGCGGTGCCGGCCAGCCCAGCATCATGGCGAAGAAGATGGTCAGCACCTCAGCGAACGAGTTCGACAGTGTGTAGGCCACCACCTTGCGGATGTTCTCGAAGATGACGCGCCCCTCCTCGACGGCTGCCACCACCGTTCGGAAGTTGTTGTCCAGCAGGATGAGGTCGGCCGTCTCCCTGGCCACGTCGGTGGCGCTGCCCACCACCACACCGATGTTCGCGCGCTTGAGCGCTGGCGCGTCGTTGACGCCGTCACCGATCATGGCTGTGATGCCACCACCCGCCTGCAGTGCTTTGACGATGCGCAGTTTGTCTTGCGGGCGGATGCGCGAGAACACCGCCGCCTGCGCCACGCGCTCCTTGAACTGATCGTCGTCCAATTTCTGCAGGTCCTCGCCCTCCATTACGCCATCTGTGGCGGCATCCTCAACGGCAACATCACCCAGAACGGCACCTTTTATGCTGCCGGTAATCCCAATGTCGCGAGCGATATGCTCGGCTGTGCGCCGGTAGTCGCCAGTGATCATCTTCACCTGGATTCCTGCCTCGTGAGCCACCTGCACCGCTTCCGCCACGCCCTCGCGCACGGGGTCCTGCATGCCGACCAGCCCGGCCCAGATGTAGCCGTTATGGTCGTCCAGCCGGCCCAGGGGGCGATAGGCCAGGCCGAGCAGGCGCAGGCCGTCATCAGCCCACTCGTCAACCATTGCCAGGATGCGCTGCCGCTGCGACTCGGCCACCGTACACATCCTCAATACGATCTCTGGCGCACCTTTCAGGTAGTTGTGTGCATTACCGTTCAGGCTGTTCAGACACACGCCGGTGATCATGTATTTCGTTTCGCTGGTGAAGAGCTCCTCTGCCAGGCGTTGCGAGCTATCTGCCAGGTTTTGCGGCGAACGGTTGTCATGGCCGCTGCCGGCCATCTGGGCGGAGGCATACTCCCATAATGCAACGTCGACCGGACCCTCCAGGTTGTTGCATAACACCATCGTCTGCAACGCTCGCTCACTGTCTACCAGGTCGGTGCGCGTCACGCGCATGCGACCCTCGGTCAGCGTGCCTGTCTTGTCGGTGCAGATCACGTTCACCGACCCGAGCGTCTCCACAGCCAGCAGCTTCTTCACCAGACCGTTGCGCTTGAAGATCTTGCGCATCCCCAGCACCAGGATCACCGTGACGGCGATCAGCAGGCCTTCCGGCACTGCCGCGATGGCCAGGATGATGGAGGTGCGCAGCATGTCGAGGAACGGGCGGCCCAGCACCAACCCCGTGAGCAGGATGGTCAGGGTGAGTGCGACGACGATGTAGGTGAGTGTCTTGCTGAACGCCTTGAGGCGCACCTGCAACGGCGTGTCCTCCTCGACGTGCTCCTGCAGGCTGGTGGCGATCTGTCCCAGCTCTGTCGCAGAGCCCGTGCGCGATACACGCATCACACCGCGCCCGGTGACGACGGTGGTGCCCATGTATACCTTGGCCCGGTCTCCGTCTGTGGATTTGCTGATTGGCTCGCTTTCACCAGTCAGGATTGCCTCGTCGACGCTAAACTTGGTGCTTTCAACGAGCTCACCATCACCAGCAACGTGTTCGCCGGCATTCAGCACGGCCAGGTCGCCGGGCACCAGCTCCCATATCTCGATCTCAATGCGCTGGCCGTCGCGTATGACTGTGGTAGTGGGCTTTAGCAAGCCTTTCAACGCGGTGTAAGCGCGCTGAGCCTGGTACTCCTGAACGAAGCCCAACACCGCGTCGATGGCAACGACCACCATGATGATGGCAAAATCGCCATACTCAGCCGCAATCACCGAGACCACCGCAGCCACCAGGATGATGTACACCAACGGGCTCCTAAACTGATTCAGGAAGATGACCCAGACTGGTGTGCGCTTTTCCGCAGGCAGGGCGTTCCGGCCGAACTGTTCGCGTGCCCGTATAACCTCTTGCTGATTCAACCCCACCATTGGCGCTGTTTCGTTCAGTGCCGCAACGGGTTGATCCGCTATAACAGATTGCATTCTCTGCCCCTTAGCTCTCGACTTAACGATATTAGTTCTATGATTGTTCAATCATTCAACAAATATAGTTTAGCGCACGCTCCAAGCCTGTCAAGTGTTTTTGTAACTTTACGTTATGTACAACTACTATGCGTCCGTGGCCATACATCGCTATTCCATGAACCAACCATAGAGCCAAGTGGACACTTCAGATGCCAGTACGGTTGGTTTGGCCTCGTGCGATATGGACGAAGCATGCTATCGAGAGGACATGACTGTGCCTCTATAGCGTGTCACAATTCAAGGTCTGTCCATCATGGCACCGTAAGGCCACGAGCAAACCTTGTTTCCCAGTCCGGCACGCTAATACCACTGGATGGGCTTTTCGACTACACGATAGGAGATTCTGTGCAGAGGAGCCGTATCCTTGTGGTAGTCGGGTCGGTGAAACAGACGCACCCAGGCCGGCTGCATGCCGTGCACTTCCTCGTCTGGTTCGTCCAGCCCTATGCAGGTGGAACCCTTAAATGTGGCTGTAACACGCGTGACGCCGCGATACTGCCGGCTATTCATGGAGGGAATGAGAAGAGTGACCGTTTCGCGTTGTAGCGGGAAGCTCAATGTAATGACAGCCCTGGCTGGCAGATCGTTCAGCGTCAGATACGTTCCCACGAACGTCTGTTCTACCACGCTCCCATTGATCCGGCAGACCAGACCCGAACGACGCAGCCAGGCTGGAACGCGCACGCTGACATGGCGTGCCGTTTTGGTGCGTAGCACCAGCTTACCCTCATAGGGCAGGTAGCTCTCCACATCCAGCCAGGGCGAAAGGCGGTTGTACCACAAGTTCACGACTGCACCATCCCCACTGCCACGCACAGCAGCCTCCCAGGCATAGTAAAACGCCTGGTTGCCGTTGGCTGTGCAGCAGTGCATCTGCATGGGTGATTGATGCCGCCCGCCAAGCAAGTTGAAAGCAAACGCGCCCAGCGAACGCTCCAATACATGGTCGGTCGTCTCCTGTCCGGGCAAAGGTTGATGGAGGATGCCGCTGGAGAAGCGCCAGTCGAATGCCGCACCCCAGGCGGCATCGCGTGGTCGTTCGGGACTGACATCGCCGATGTGACGCAGACCGTCCAGGTCTGTCACCTGTGCCTCGCATAACGAGTTGCGGACAACATGGTCCGCGTCATCCCAGTAGTCGCCAACACCAGCATCAGATAACTGGATGCCCAGTGCCACCAGATCAGCCGTTGCGCAACCTTCCAGGGCTGTGTCCAGCCCCAGACGTGGCTCCAGATTGTGGCGTGCCCATTCGTAACCATCGCGCACGAAACACTTGACGCGGTTGTCTTCGGCGACGATGGCGTATTCGAGCAAGGCGCGCAACGCCTTCAACGTGCCATGCACATGTCCCCACCAGTGTGCTCGCGTGGGGCCGTAGGAGGGTTCGAGCTCAACAGCACCACCCCAGAACTTTGGCAGTGTGACAAAGTTCACCATCTTGCGGCTGATCTCCAGCATGCGTTCGTCACCGCTGCGTTGATACCAGCGTATGAACCCACGCACCGGTAGAGCCAGGTAAAAGACCGTGGATCCTTCACCCCCTTCCTGCGGGCCGTGCGGCTCATCGGTGTGCACCCAGCCCGTATGCCGCGGGTAGCTGAAGTCGTTACCGCAGCCGACATTGGGGTACCAGGCATAGTCACCCTGCACCACCGCTAGTTCAAGCATGCGCTCCGCCGTACGTTGGCAACGTCGCTTCCACTCCTCGTCACCACTGAGCTGGTAATGCCAGTCCATTGCGCACACTAACTCACCATCGCCAGCCAGGCACGAGTAATCCTCGTTCCAACTCTTGCGGCCATACCCGACGCCGACGTTCCACGGCCGGCGCGGGTCTACGCGATCGTAGATCAGACCATCATCTGAGGTGTTGCGTACCACCGCTTCGAGCAGACCTCTCTCTCCATCGCTCTGATCGTCGGCGCCGCACATGCAACGCAATAACGCCATGGCTCCGACATACTTGGGCAACACACCTGAGACCATGCTGCTCCAATGCACCATATAGGCTGGCCGAGCGGCGTAGAAGGTCAGGAAGTAGGGCTCAAAGTCGACTTCCGGGTCCAGTGTGTACGTCAGCCCGTTTATACCGATTCTTGCGCGCTCCACCAGATCGAGTGAGGCTGGCATCTGTACAGACGACGAAACGGGTTGTGACATGAGAAAGATCTCCCTGCGGGGATTGTCGCACGGGTCACCAGAAAAACCATACCGCGGTCACTCCATCGCTGACATGGAGGACCGCGGTCTGATTCTGCGCCTCGGTAGCTCTCACTCGAGACTCACACCAGTGAGCGATGCGCTCACTGGGTCGTCGGGGTTGGAGTGCTGATTGCGCTGATTAGTTAGTTGTATCCAGTACTGGAACTAGAGCTCGTAGTGGGTGTCACGACGATAACAAACCACGAATTAAATAAGCCCTGCCCTTTGGTGTCACCCGGTTTCGCGTCCGCATGGAAGAAGTACACTGGCCAACCATCGTACGTTACCTGAGTGGCGTTCGTGTCGCTGCGCGTAAAAGTGCCCAGGGTGCCTGTTATGTTTGGACTCAACGTGGGTTGCGTACCCTGCGCCACAGTCACAGCGGGCCAGTTTGCCAGACACGCACCAGTACACGCGCTGGTGTTGCTGTTGGGGGTATCCTTGGTGTAGGTATAAACGCTCATTCCGCTGGCACTCACCAGGATATTGCCCAAGGCAGTCTGCCTGGTCATCAACGTATAAGTCACAGTTCCTGCTGTTGAGCTCGAGGTCGATGTCGGAGAAGTAGTGGCTGTTGTTCCTGATGTAGCGGATGCCGCTGTTACCGTTTCTGTCGCCAACGGAGTATTAGTTGCAACGACCGCCGGTGTATCAGTTGCCACAGTAGTAGTGGATGTGGCACTCGCACCTGTTGCAGTAGGCGACTCCGCGGCTGTACTGCCACATGCGGCCAGCAGTGAAGCCAGTAATACGACAACCCCCACGTTAAGTGGCTTAACTATCGATTTTTTCATATACAACCCTCTCCTCAAAACCGCTCGTGTGTGGCACGAGTCCAAAACCATTACACTTTGCCCAGACGCACGAAGCCCCCAGAGCCAGACGCCCAAGCAAGTTGGCTTGAAGATAACCTTGGAAGATGAGATTATTGTTAGCGCTGACAGGAGGAAACCTTAAAATATTATTAACATAACGTGTTGGGGTAGTCAGGCGATGGCACCTGCCTTTCTGCCGGATCCAATGGCACTTGGAGCATCCACCCAGCTGACTGCCGAACCCAAACACCGGCATTGGAAAACCGGGCCGTGTCCGTTGCAAGGTGGCGCATCATTTGCGCACGCTCAGCAGGACGCCCGCAATGACGACGAGCCCACCCACGACCTGCAGCACGTTAATCGACTCGCCCAGTCCTCCCACTGCCAGAATCAAACCAAATACAGGCACCAGATTCATCAGGCTCACGGCCGAGCCGGGATCCACATCACGCAGGCCTCGCGCGTACAGGAAAAACGCCAGGAAGGAGCAAAACACTCCCATATAAACCACACTCAAGGCACTGCCCATACTCAAGTGGCGCCAGGCGGCGTTTTCACTCAGAGCCAGTGGTACGAAAGCAATAGCTCCAACCATGGTTTGCCAGAAGATTACTGTCAACATGCGATAGCGTTTCACAACGTCGCGCGTGACGAAGTTGTACAGTGCCCACACCAGTCCAGTGAGTGTAAGGAGCAGGTCGCCCAGCAAATGCTCAGAACCGGCTACATCGCTTGTCTGTCTCACCACCAGATACACCCCAACCATCGCAACCGCCACTCCAGCGAAGCGCAGTGGGGCGATGCGCGTGTGCTCCAGCATAGACTCGACCAGCATCGTGATGGCGGGGTACGAAGCCACCAGGAGTGACGCGTCAGAGGCTGAGGTGAGCTGCACGCCCACATTCTGCAGCGCGAAGTAGCAGGTGATTCCCAGCAATCCACCCACTGCCAAACGCGCCATGTCCCGGCGTGCTACATGTTCCAGGCGCCGCGAGACCAGGCCTACCAGCGCCAGCACCAGTGCTGCCACGACAAAACGCAACGCACCCAGTGTAAAAGGTGGAACGTCGATCAGTGCAATTTTGGTGGTGACAAATGAGGTACTCCAGATGAGTGCTGCGCCCACCAGTGCCGCGATAGCCGTGCGTGATCCGCCAGCAGCCAGGGTTGCAGGAACAGGGATGGTTGGCTTCGTCGATAGACCTGCTTTTTCGCTCGTCGTCATGTCATGATCCAATGATGGAAATCCATGTAGTACGCGGCTTGTTCATCACCACCTTACACCGCACGGGAAAGGCTGAGTTTCACGCGTCGCTGCAGAAAAAAGGTGTACAGTTATGAGCAGTATAGCCGTGTATGGCAGTCTGGTAGCCTGCCGGACGAAACAGCGCTCCGCAGGCCAAACTCGCTGGAGGTGCGGTGTGTCCACCCAAGTCGGATCCAGTATGCACGATGCCATGGCAGCGATCCACCAGCAGGGTCTCGAGATCGCCGAACGTGTGGACTCTATCGTATGCGGCCAACTTACGGAACTGGCTCATGCGAAGAAGCTCTCACTAACCCAGCCTGTATCTGGTCTGTTTCACCACGACCAACCTGACCGCGGCCACCGCATTGCCGTGTGGCAGCTCAGTCGCGACCGCGGCGCGTTTCTGGCCAAGGTGGAGTTGCTTTCCGACGAAACCTTTAAAAACCTGTACCTCAAGGCCAGTTTACAAAGCCGCTTTTGGGAGGCGGAAGCCCTACACTTCGGCGAAGGTCTGTGTAAAGCAGCAGGCATGCATGTGGAACTGGAGCGTACTCAATCCGACGGAATTATTAGCTGTAGCGCGAGCTGGGACCCTTAAGTACGTCTCTGTTCACCTTGCTGCTTTGATAACACTGGCGGCGGGAAATCGGTGCCATGACTGTTCTTGCAGCAGACATGGCACCGCATGCTCGCGTTCGCTCGAGCCCTTTCGAACCACCTTAAACTATTACAAGCCGTAACAATCCTTCACCCCAGTTCGAGAATGTTCAGGTTACCGATTCCGCCTTCTGTTTCTTGCCCGTCTGCATGCTCCGGGTGAGATAAAGGCACCACCTTTCCCTCATGCAGCCCCAGGTGAGCTTCGATCACAGTGATCTGATCGGGGCTGCAGGTAATATGACCCAGGTTATGCACCTTGAGCACCTTTTCGTTGAGTGCCTGGGGTGAAACACCCGGATCGATGACGAGTTCGCCCGTCACCACCAGGGTCAGCTTGCCTGCCACCTGATTCAGTCGATCAGCGTAGAGATGGCGTGCATCGTCCACCAGCATCAGTTCCCCTTCGTAGAATACCGCACGCGTTGCGAACATGTCGCACTTGCGCGCCAGCACTCCTTTCAGAGCCAGTGGGCACAGGATAAGCTCTTCACTCTGGATTGCATCCACATATTGGTCAAGTAAGGCGGCGTCCACGTCGGCGCCAATCGTCACACGCTCCGAACAGAAGAGCCTGCGCTCGGGCAGGAATTCCAGGAGTGAGCCATTCAGATCCAGCGGCCGATCGACCAGCATATAGCCGGCTGGGATGACCGTCATCTCCTCGGTTTTCCTCACCAGCTTTTCATTTAGCGCCTGAGCATTCTCTTCATGTACGAGGATGCTGCCCCACACGTAAAGCTTGCCGAGTTTGCGCTGCAGCAAATCATTTGGCAACACCCGCGGAATCCGCACGCTGCCGATTACCGCCAGGTCCGTACTGTCGACCAGACTGCCCAGGTAGGTTGCGTCGAGTGTGAGATCGCCAGTTTTGACCTGTGCATGAGGTGGGTATGCGGCCGTCTGCCCCATCACTCTCGCCTTCGGCTCGATCACCCCCGTCAACGGCTCCGGGTAAATGAGCTGGCCCATGACGACCAGCTTTTGCAGACGCTGGTCGATGTCTTCGGCCGGGACGTCACGGTCCACGATGACCTGACCCATCACCACCAGGCACAGTGGCGCTCCCGTACCTTTGAACTGATCGCGGCTGAGGGTCATCTGACCCATCACCTGCTCCACCCGCGTTTGCGGCTCGACCTCCACCACCAGGTTGACGTTGCCGATGTGCAGGCGTTGCATCAGGTCTGCCTTTTCACGGTTGTAGACGAGCACGTTCACATTGCCAATATTCTGAAAAGCCGCAACGGATGACTCGGTCGGATTATGCAGTACCAGTAGATTCACATTTCCTATTTTTCGTTCAGTGGACATGGCTGTCTCCTTTACTAGGTGAATTCTCTTTGGTGAATGCGCAGCCAGTTGATCGCCAGACGCAGACGTGAGCGTACCGTGGCCGGCGGCACTCCCAGTTGGCGTGCAATTTCCTCGCTGCTCATCCCCAGCATGTAGCGCTTGCGTAACAGATCGCGGTAACGTGGTGGCACCAGCTCGAATAGAACGTAAGGCAGAAACGCGCCGCTGGCTCGATCACCGGCGTCGGCGAGCGACTCCTGGTAAGCCATTTGCTCAAGTATGACCTGGTGTCGCCGTTGGGCACGCAACTGATCGAAAAAGCGGTTCCTCAGTACCCGACTTAACCAAGCCCGGCGCTGGTGAAGGTCCAGCCGGCTCAAGAGCTCCAGATGAGAAAAGCTGACGATAAACGTATCCTGCACCAGGTCATCGGCGCGCGCGATGTCGTGTGTCAGACTGATCGCATGGCGCAGCAGCCAATCCCTCTGCTCGGCATACAGCGCACCCACTGTAAAGGGCTCACCATCATCGAGTTCCACTGGCTCGAGCTGCTTCCTCCCATCCGCACCGTTCTCTGCGCTCGCGTATGCGGTTTATCTATATAACGTCTGACAGGATGTAAATGTGCACCATGGCGTCAGGTTTTTACTGGAGGTAAATGGCAGGCCAGAGAGATCCGGCTTAACAGCGCCTGATAGAGGAAGGCGCAGCGCTTACAGCCCAGCTGATCCATTGCCGCGCGAGGTCCATCAGAGGTCCCAACCTGCCAGCCAGCGGCATGAAACGGTGTGGAGAGTGCAATCTGCGGCAAACGGTGTGCCCAGAGACGAACGGTTGCGGCCGTTCCTGCGGCGTTATGCAGCCCTGTGAGGAATCAATGCCCGCAGCCTGTGCACCCCCCACAATGGCCGCTGCAACTGGCGCTGCTGGCCGGAGTGTGCACGGCTTCTTCGCTGTGGGATGCGGACGAGCCACCTGCCACACTATGCGCAAAAGTGGACATGCGCTTTTTCACTTTGCGGCTGTTGCAACGCGGGCACGTTACCTTTGAAGCGTTTGCGCTGTTACGCACCAGCTTCTCAAACGTTACGCCACAGGCAGGGCAATCGTACTCGTAGATTGGCATTCCTTTTTCCTCGATTCCAGCGTTGAATCACGTCCAGCATTAATTGTAAACCGCCCTGCCCCAGAACGCCACGAGGTTCCGGACTCCATACGGTATTGCAGGGGGGACCTCTACTTCTCAAAGCCTGATGGGCACAATCACTACGAAGGCAGTATCGGTTAAGCTGGCTATAATGCGGCTTATTCTTTGATAGCGGGCACCATGTATAAAATTCTCATTCCCGACGATTTATCTGCCGCAGGCCTTGACCTGCTTAAAGCGGACCCCCAGATGGCCGTGAACGTGGCGAAGAAACTGCCGCGGGCTGAACTGCTGAACTGTATCGGCGACTACGACGCCCTGATTGTGCGCAGCGAGACGAAGGTCGATGCCGAGGTCGTCGAGCGCGGCCAGCGCTTGCGTGTGATTGGCCGGGCCGGCATCGGTGTGGATACCATCGACGTGGATGCCGCCACGCGGCGTGGCATCATCGTGATGAATACCCCACAGGCCAATACCATCGCCACCTGCGAGCACACGATGGCCATGATGCTGGCCATGGCACGTAACATCCCACAGGCAGACGCCAGCTTGCGGCGCGGCGAATGGACACGCAGCAAGTTCATGGGCGAGCAATTAATGGGTAAGACGCTGGGCGTCATCGGTCTGGGCCGCATCGGCACCCAGGTTGCCCGGCGCGCCCTGGCTTTCGGAATGGAGGTGATCGCTTTCGATCCCTACGTCAGCGCGGAGACAGCTCGCGTGAACAAGATTACACTGGTCGAGCTGGACGAGCTGCTGGCGCAGAGCGACTTCATTACTCTGCATTCTTCGCTCAATCCCTCCAGCCGCCGCCTTTTGGACAGTGCGGCGATCGACAAAATGAAGCGCGGGGCGCACGTCATCAACGTGGCGCGCGGGGCGCTGGTGGATATGGACGCCCTGGCTCAGGCCCTCAGCACTAAAAAGCTGGCCAGCGCTGCCATCGACGTGTTCGAGGAAGAACCCCCACCCGCCAATCATCCGCTCCTTAAGCTGCCCAACGTGGTGTTAACCCCTCACCTGGGTGCGAGCACAGCAGAGGCTCAACGCGACGTGTCCATCCAGATGGCTGAGCAGATTCTGGATGCGCTGCACGACCGCGAAGTACGCAACGCGGTGAACTTCCCGCCCATCGACCCGGCCGCTCTGCCCATGATTCGTCCCTACCTGGTGCTCGCCGAACGGCTGGGCGCGTTACTGGCCAACCTGACGGCAGGACGGCTGAGCCGCGTTGAGGTCGAATACCGCGGCAACGATGTAACCCCACACGTCAAACCGCTTACGGTGGCGCTGCTGCGTGGTCTCCTCGTTTCGGTATTGGGGCCCGAACACGTGAACTATGTGAACGCGCCCATCATAGCGGCCGAGCGCGGCATTACCGTCTCGCAAGCGCTGAACATCTCCAGTTCCGATTACACAAACCTCGTTTCATGCCGTGTGAGTGCCAGCCATCAAGGCGGGCAAAGTGAGGACGCCGAGACACACACCGCCGCGGGCGTGCTCTTCAATGGCGCGCAGCCTCGCATCGTGCAGATCGACGGCTTTGTGATCGACGCCGTGCCGGAAGGGTTGCTGCTGGTTGTCTCGTCACGCGACGTACCGGGCGTTATCGGCCGCATCGGATCGCTGCTGGGCGCACATCATATCAACATCGCCGAGTACCGCCTGGGTCGCACCCGCCCAGGCGACCGGGCTCTCTCTGTGATCAACCTGGACAGCCCGGCACCCGACGAGGCCATGAAAGCATTTCACGACCTGCCGGAAGTCATCTGGGTCAAGCAGATGGCCCTGTCATAGTGGCGGACAAATCGAATGAAAAAAGATCTACCCCATCTGATGACTCAACACAACCTGGACGCACTGGTCATACTCGGTCCGGATGGGTTGGGTGCGGCAAACACCGCCTTCACTTACTTCACCGGTGGCACGCATGTGACCCAGGGCACCGTTGTGGTGAAGCGAGTCGGCCAGGGCGACTCCGCGTCAATCGAGAGCTACCTGGTGCACAGCCCCATGGAGCGCGACGAGGCGGCCAAAACAGGCCTGCAGCTCGTCAGCGCGGCTCATTACAAGATGCAGGACATCGTGCTTCAGGCAGGCGGCGACCGGCTGGCGGCACGCGTGGAATGGACGCGCCGGCTCTTTGCCGATCTCGGCGTGAAAGGGCGCGTGGGCTTCTACGGTGCAGACTCAGTGGGGTCGACTTTCGCCTACCTCGATGCGCTTATCCGTGAAGAGGTCGTGGAGGTCGTCGCCGAATATGAAAAGGACGTCATCTCGCAGGCACGCGAGACCAAGGATGCTCAGGAGGTGGCGTTGATCCGTGAAGCCTGCCGTTTAACCGAAGGGGTAATCGGCCGGACACGGGATTATCTGCGCACCCATACGGTAAAAGACGGCGTTCTGATCCAGGCCGACGGTTCGACACTCACGATCGGCGACGTGAAGGCGTTTATTCGCCGTGAGGAGGCTGCTGCTGGCTTGGACGATCCTGGATGTATTTTCTCCATTGGACGCGATGCCAGCGTGCCGCATTCGTCCGGCACGCTGATTGACCCCATTCGTCTGGGACAGACCATCGTGTTCGACATCTTCCCTCGCCTGGCAGGCAGTTATTACGCCGATATTACGCGCACCTGGTGCTTAGGCTACGCAACTGATGAAGTCGTACAAGCTTATGAAACGGTAATGAAAGTGCATGACACATTGGAGCAGGTGTTCGATACGCAGCGTATGAGCTATGAGTTCCAGGACATGGCCTGCGATATCTTCGAGGCGGCCGGACACCGCACCATCCGGCAGGATCTGAGCGTTACCAATGGTTATGTACATGGCTTGGGTCACGGCTTTGGTCTGGATGTGCATGAGCCACCCTCGATGAGCCTGCGAGGGGTGCGCCCGGACGAACCACTCAAAACCGGCACCATCGTCACGAACGAGCCAGGTCTGTACTATCCTGACAAAGGGTTTGGCATCCGTGTGGAGGACGACTACTGGTGCAACCCGCAGGGACTTTTCGAGTGCCTCACCACCTTCGATCGCAGCCTCGTCATACCCATGTGAAGTGAATTTCGGGACCTGCCCCGCGACATGACGTGGCTTGCACCAGACTGAAGAGCGCCCCATGCCGGTGGTTACACCTGCCAGCCGTGACCCTCGATCGTCAGAACGGAACTCGGGCCGCTCACGTCCAATGATAAGATTTCCGTAGAATTCGCTCCACACTTCCATCGCTGGCAGTAATCGGAGCACTGCGGGGTATAACAGAAAATATGGCAAAGGATCATTTCGAACTCGTCCGTGAACAGTTGATACCGGAAATTAATACGCGAGCCAGACTGTACCGTCACCTGCAAACCGGTGCGCAATTGCTCTCCATGGAGAACGACGACGAGAACAAGGTGTTTGGCATTTCCTTCTTCACACCGCCGCCCGACTCCACCGGCGTGGCGCATATCATGGAACACGCAGTGCTGTGTGGGTCACGCAAGTACCCGGTGAAGGAGCCTTTCGTCGAGCTGGTGAAGGGGTCGCTCAACACATTCCTCAATGCGTTCACCTTCCCCGACAAGACATGTTACCCCGTCGCCAGCCAGAATGTACAGGACTTCTACAATCTGATCGACGTCTACTTCGATGCCGTGTTCTATCCGCGTATCACGCCCGAGACGCTAAAGCAGGAAGGCTGGCACTACGAGCTGGAAGCTTCCGATCAGCCTTTGAGCTACAAGGGCGTGGTGTTCAACGAAATGAAGGGCGCCTACTCCTCGCCCGACAACCTGCTTGGTCGCTACACGCAACAATCGCTCTTCCCCGACAATGCCTACGGTGATGATTCCGGCGGCGATCCGGCTTGCATTCCCAACCTGACCTACGAGGCGTTCAAGCACTTCCACGACACGTATTACCATCCGTCGAATAGCTTCATCTACTTTTACGGTAACGATGACCCGGAGAAGCGCTTCGAAGCAGCCCACGGCTATTTGAAGGATTTCGCCCGCATCGAGCCTGTCTCGCGCATTCCGTCACAACCTGTCTTTACCGAGCCGCGCTATCAGGTTTTTGGATATGACGCGGGCAGTCCCGAAGCCGGCACGCCAGACAGTAACACCAAACCACAAAAACAAGGGATGGTCACAGTCAACTGGCTGCTCGACGACAACCAGGATGTGCAGGCAGTTTTGGCGCAGGCCATTCTCTCGCACATTCTGGTGGGCACACCCGCCTCACCCTTGCGTAAAGCGTTGATCGACTCGGGTCTGGGCGAGGACCTGACAGGAGGCGGACTGGAGAATGAATTACGGCAGATGTATTTCTCCACCGGACTCAAGGGCATCGCGCCCGACGATGCCAGCAAGGTGGAAAAGCTCATCCTGGAGACCCTCACCACACTGGCTCGCACCGGCATCGAGGCCGATATGGTGGAAGCTTCGCTCAACACCATCGAGTTCCAGTTGCGCGAGAACAACACGGGTTCGTTCCCGCGCGGACTGGCATTGATGCTCAGCGCCCTCACGACCTGGCTGCACGGTGGGGATCCGATGACACACCTGGCCTTTGAGGCACCCCTGAGTGCGATTAAGGCGAAGCTGGCGGCGAATCCACGTTACTTCGAGGAATTGATCGCGCAATCGTTCCTGCACAACACCCACCGCACCACGGTATTGCTCAAGCCCGACCCGGAGGCGAAGTCGCGCGCCGAAGCTCTGGAACAGCAGCGCCTGAGTGAGGTACGCGCCGGACTGACCGCCGAAGAGGTGCAGCATGTCATCGACGAGACGCGCCATCTAAAGGAGCTGCAGTCTGCACCGGATTCGCCCGAAGCTCTGGCCACCATTCCCGTTTTAAAGCTGTCGGACCTGGATAAGCAGAATAAGCTGATTCCACTGGAAGTCGCCGAGGCGGATGAAACTCGCATCCTTTATCACGACCTGTTCACCAATGGCATCATCTATCTGGACATCGGTTTCGATTTGCGGACACTCGCGCCGGAGTATCTGCCCTACGTGAACCTGTTTGGCAGATCGCTCCTACAATTGGGCACGCAAGCAGAGGACTTCGTGAAACTGGCGCAGCACATTGGCCGCAAGACGGGCGGCATCCATCCGGCGTCGTACACCTCCACTATCCAGCGCAGCGCCGCAGCAGCGCCCACCGCGTGGCTGTTCTTGCGCGGCAAGAGCACCGCGTCTCAGGGACCGGAGTTACTCAACATTCTGCGTGACGTCCTGTTGACAGCCAGGCTGGATAACCGCGAGCGCTTCCGCCAGCTCGTGCTGGAGGAGAAGGCTGGCCAGGAGACCGGCCTCGTGCCAGCCGGCCACCGTGTGGTGAACATGCGCTTGCGCTCACACTTTACCCAGGCTGATTGGGCTACCGAGCAGATGAGCGGAGTGAGTTACCTCCTGTTCCTGCGCCAGCTGGTCGATCAGGTGGATCAGGACTGGCCGTCTGTCGTGGCGGTTTTGCAAGCTATCCGCACCCAACTGGTGAACCGCGCCAGTGCCGTGGTCAATGTCACGCTGGATCGCGACAACTGGCAGACCTTCCAGCCGGCGCTGAATGGTTTTCTGGCATCGCTTTCACCAGGAGAACAACCCAATCAAACGAAGGCTGATCAAAAAGAAGGAGCTCAAGCCACTGTAACAGGCTGGCAGACCTCTCCCGATATTCCCGAAGGACTTACCATCCCGGCACAGGTCAATTATGTAGGCAAGGGCGCCAATCTCTACAGGCTTGGCTATACACTGAATGGTTCGCTGCTGGTGATCGTCAAACTGCTGCACACAACCTGGCTGTGGGAGCGTGTTCGCGTGCAGGGCGGTGCCTATGGCGGATTCGCGCTGTTCGATCACCGATCCGGCAACTTTACCTATGTATCCTATCGCGATCCGAATCTGTCAGGCACTCTGGAAGTGTATGACAAAACGGCTGAATTTCTGCGCATGACGGAGCTGAGCAGTGAGGAAGTGACCAAGTCAATCATCGGAACCATCGGCGACCTGGATGCCTACCAGCTTCCCGATGCGAAAGGCTACACATCCATGCTGCGTTACCTGGCTGGCGACACAGACACCGATCGCCAGCGTCTGCGTGACCAGGTGCTTTCCACCAGCGCGGCAGATATCCGGGCTTTTGCGGACGTGCTTGATAAGGTGAGTCGCCAGGGTAGCGTGGTGGTACTCGGCGCAGAACAGGCAATCGAGAAGGCCAATGCCGAGCAGCAGCTCGGCCTGCAAGTGATCAAGATCCTGTGATCATTGCTCTGCAGAGCAGGGCGTTCAGGTGGCTGAACGTTCATGGTGCACGGTCGCCGTGGTGCACGCCGTGTGTAACGTGGAACGTTGAGGCATCTCTAGAGGTCTTGCTGATCTGGCCGGTAATTGAACTGGAACACGAATGGCGAGATGAACGAGGTGAGGGAAGAGAATTAAGAGGAGTTAAGGGGACTTATTGGCAGACAACCTCCCGGGGAGCGGGAACGTACCACCCGCGGGAGGTTCATGATTAACCGAGTGGGCGACTAAAAACGACGCTGCGGGCGGTTGCCGCGACGGTCGCCACCGCCGTGACTGTTTTCTCGACCACCACCACCTGGACCACCACCGAAACCGCCGCGATTCTCCGGTGGGCGGGCCTCGTTGACATTGATTTGCCGTCCACCGAGCATCTGGCCATTACACAGCGTGATCGCTTTCTGCGCCTCCGCCGGGCTTTCCATCTCCACGAAGGCAAAGCCGCGTGGCCGGTCTGTTGTGCGATCCATCGGAATGGTGATTGCCTTAATCGTGCCTGCCTGGCCGAATAACTCGCGCAGTTCTTCTTCAGTGGTGCTGTACGACAAATTGCCAACGAATAACTTACTGTTCATCGATCCTCCTAAGATCGGTTATTGCTGCGTGGATCTTGCCAGACGCAGCATTCTGTATACCTTCTGTACGTTCACCTTGATGCCCAGCACCACACGCACAAAAAACCGCACAAGCCATGAGCCTGGGCGGTTTTCTACGAAGACCAGTCTGGATACACCCACACATGAACTATACAGACAGTCCCAATTGTACACTTTGCACTGGAAAAGTCTATAAGTTATCGATGGATGGATCGCTGGATGTTGGATAAATGGACTAGTGGCAATGGAATCCCAACGGCACCTCCGAACTCACTCCATAATGGCCAAACCATCAGATCTTACAGTCCAATTTCATTGGACGATGACTTTCGTCCCACCGTCTATGGTATCGCTCATCGAGTACCGCACAAGCGGGTTATTTAATGGCAGGGACCAGCGCCAGATCCATTTCGCGGCCGCAGGCAGGACATTCACACAGCCGTGGCTACGCTGCACTCCATAATCGTTGTGCCAGTAAGTGCCATGGAAGGCGATGCCGGTGGTAATAAAGTAACTCACCCACGGGATACCGGGCAAATCGAAATAGTCGGAGTCGCCCGCCGCGCCGCCATACATATGCTGCGAAGGGGTCTTGCGATAAATGTGGTATGTACCAGTGGGCGTTTGAAAATCACCCTTGTCACCCAAGTCTTTGAACACGGCCCCGGTAGCCGTCCGGCTGGTGAACACTTCCTTATCCTTCTCATAAGCGCGCACACGCTGTTCACGCAGGCTCACCACCAGCTTTTTGTCGGCCGGACTCACATCTGGCGACAGTAATGTGAACTCCTCCGGCAAAATGGCGCGCAGATGCATTCCCGGCACAAAATAGAGACCAGGGAATGACTCGTCCTCGATCTGGTACCACAATAGGTCGCTTGAAGGGCCTGGGACAAAAGGGGTGGCCGTCGCGGAAGGGGTTGCTGTCCCTGCCGGTGTACTCGAAGCAGCGGGTGTGGACGATGCACCCGGCGCATCAGATGACTTGACAACCTTGATCACCTTATACACCGTGGTGCCGTAATAGCGATACTTGGTGCGGGGAGCTGAGAATGAAGGACCGTAGCGTGCGTCCGTATAAGGCACCGTCACTTCAGCCCAGAAGCCATCCGGTCCCGCATCAGTTCGTGGCTGGTTCAATTGCCAGGGTACAGGCTGGACCATAGCGGAAAACACATAACCACCCTGCACCTCATACCACAACTTGTTGTGCCAGTTGCCGGAATCGGTCTCGAGTTCGGCGTAGATGGGCAGCACCGAATCGGGCATCAAAGTGCCGAGAATTTTGGCACTCAGGTTCGGCTCCTTGTGAATCGCGACACCATAGCTTATGGCACGCGCGAATGCGATGACGGTGCGTCTGGCTGCCGGAGGATCGGGCAGGCCATCGGCGTAGCGATCCAGAGCTGGTAAAGGAGGCAGCATGGCCTGCGATAAAAGAAGCGAACCAAATCGGAGGAGCGCTCGGCGGTTCATTTTCATGGTGCTCTATTCTACTCAGCCACAGTGCGTTAAGATGACGGATTGTGCACTCGACTTATACGTACCAGGTCCTCTGTAGCCTGTCCGCCGGTCGCCAGTTCGAAAATGCCTTCTTTTCAGGCCAAATGGAACCCTTAAAAAAACCGCCTGACTGGATATAATGGTCGGGACTTGGTGATTGGTAAGCTTATCGAAGCGAAAATCCACGGCACGAAGGAGTGTCATGAAAATTGCAGTGGCGGGTGACCACGCAGGCTTCGCACTCAAGAATCTCATCGTCGCGCAGTTGGAGCTGGAGGGCCACGAAGCACTTGATCTCGGGGCATATAACGCAGAGCGTTCGGACTACCCCGATTTCGCGAAACTCGTGGGCGAAGCCGTCCAGCAGGGGCGTGTCGAGCGTGGGATTCTCGTTTGCGGCAGTGGGGTCGGTGCGAGCGTGGCGGCGAATAAGGTGCGCGGTATTCGGGCCTGTGTCTGCCACGACACCTACTCTGCCCATCAGGGCGTGGAGCATGACGATATGAACATCCTGGTCCTCGGATCGCGTGTCATCGGTGTTGAGCTGGCATACGAGTTGATACATGCCTTCCTGAGTGCAAAATTCAACCAGGGTGCACGCTATATCGAGCGATTAAAGAAGATCGAGGCGATGGAGAAGGGGAGTTGATCCATGAGTGATCCAAATGTTTCAAATCATACAGACCGCAATCCTAATCTTGAGGTGCGGCAACTGGGTCAGAGTATCTGGTACGACAACATCCAACGCAGCATCATCAAATCCGGTGAGTTACAGAACCTGATCGATGAGTATGGTGTGCTGGGAGTCACGTCGAACCCAACGATTTTTGACAAAGCCATCGCCAGCTCCAGCGATTACGACAGCCAATTTGTCACGCTGGCGGCTGGTGGTCTGGATATCAAGGACATCTACGAGCAGTTGGCGATCGCCGACATCCAGGCGGCGGCCGATGTCCTGGAGCCTATCTACGAGGAGACACGTGGCATAGATGGATACGTTAGCCTGGAGGTAGCCCCTGATCTGGCTCACGATTACGAAGCCACGGTAAGCGAGGCCCGACGGCTGCACCAGGCGGTGGGGCGCAGGAACCTGTTGATCAAGGTGCCGGCCACTGCTGAAGGGATTCCCGCCATCAAGACGTTGATCGAGGACGGCATCAACATAAACGTAACGATGATCTTCTCGCTCGATGGTTATGAGGCGGTCGCCCGAGCTTATGTAGCAGCGCTGCAGGAGCGTGCACAGAAAGGACAATCACTGGACGTGGCATCTGTTGCCTCATTCTTTATCAGCCGTGTGGATACGCTGGTCGACAAGTTGCTGGACGACAAGATTGCCGCGGTGCCCGACTGGGATCGAGACCTTAAAGCAAAGCTGGCTGCGTTGAAAGGCAAGGCCGCGCTCGCCAATGGGAAACTGGCTTACGAGATCTTCAAACGCATCAGCACCGAATCGACATGGCAGGACCTGGAAGCTAAAGGCGCTCATCCACAACGCGTCCTGTGGGCCAGCACCAGTACGAAGAATCCTGCTTTTCCCGATACTTATTATGCCGACAACTTGATTGGCCAGTACACGGTTGACACCATGCCTACCGTTACGATTAAGGCCTTTCACGATCATGGCAAGGTCGCAGCCACCCTGGACTCGGGTTATGAGGAAGCGCACCAGGTTATGGACGACCTGCGCGACGCTGGTATCAATATGCAACAGGTGTGGCAGAAGCTGCAGGACGACGGTGTTGGCTTATTTGCCGAATCGTTTAGGGCGCTCCTGGGCACCATCGAAGGCAAGCGACAGGCATTGACGGCTTGCGGTAAGGCCAGCGGAATGGAGGTTGCGCAAGGCTATGTCGATGAACTGGTGAAGATGAAAACCGCATCGCGCGTGTGGGACCGTGATGCCTCGTTATGGACCAGCGCACCAGAACACATCAAGGTTATTCATAACCGCCTGGGCTGGCTATCCGTCGTGGAGTCGATGAGCAAGCGCATCCCAGAGCTGACCGCCTTGTGCGAAGACGTGAAAGCCTCTGGGCTGACAGACGCTGTGGTACTGGGCATGGGCGGCAGCTCCCTGGCACCCGATATGTTCCGGCTTGTCTTCAGCCATTTGAACGCTGCTTCAGAAGCCGGTACCGTACCAGGCGGCATGCGCCTGTTTGTATTGGACACCACTGACCCGACCACTGTGCGCGACCTGGAGAAAAACCTGGACCTGGCCAAGACGCTCTTTATCGTATCCAGCAAATCTGGCGGTACGGTGGAGGTCAATTCGTTCTATAAGTACTTCCGCGCCAAAGTTGACGTGTTCGCCGCCGACAGCGCTGGCCAGCACTTTATCGCCATTACCGACGATGGCACATCGCTGCAGTCCCTGGCCGTAGCCGAAGGGTTCCGCAAGGTCTTCATCAATCCCAGTGACATCGGCGGACGCTACTCGGCTCTTTCATTCTTCGGCCTCGTTCCGGCGGCGCTGGCTGGCATTGATATCGCCACGCTGCTGGATCGCGCGGGGCAAATGGCTCAATGGTGCAAAAGCGATAGTGTGATCAATCCCGGTGTGTGGCTGGGCGCGCAATTGGGCGGCATGGCGCTCGCCGGACGCGACAAGATCACCTTCATCGTCTCCCCGCAGATGGAACCATTTGGATCCTGGATCGAGCAGCTCATCGCCGAGAGCACCGGCAAGCAGGAGCGCGGCATGGTGCCCATCGTGGGCGAGCTGGATAACTTCCGCGGACCGGTGTCCGGGCTGACGCAAGACCGGGTTTTCGTCGCCATCCGTCTGGGTCCGAATACAGATGCTGACCACAGCACCCCCCACGAAAAGCTGGTGAACTCGCTGAAGCGTGCCAGGTTGCCAGTGATTGAACTGCAGTTGAACGACGTGTATGACGTGGGAGGGGAATTCTTCCGCTGGGAATTCGCCACGGCTGTAGCGGGTGCGGTTCTGGGCGTGGATCCGTTTGATGAACCGAACGTCGCCGAAAGCAAAGCCAACACCAAGCGCCTGCTGGACGAGCATGAGGCGCAGGGTGCTTTTTCAACAGAGCAGACGAGCAAGTCGGCCAACGCACAAGTCAATAAATTCCTGCGCGGCGCCAAGCCGGGTGATTACGTGACGATACAGGCCTACCTACCCTATGCCGAACCCGTCGCCACCGAATTGGCCAAGTTGCGCGCCGCCGCCGGGACACGCAGCGGTCTGCCCGTAACACTGGGTTATGGCCCGCGCTTCCTGCACAGCACCGGCCAGTTACACAAAGGCGGTGCGAACACTGCGGTAGCCGTGCAGCTCACATATGACCCTGAGGAGGACCTACCGATTCCGGGTGAGCCTTACACCTTTGGCACACTCATTCGCGCTCAAGCGTTAGGTGATCATGAGGCTTTACAGGCGCACGGACGACGTGTGATTCGCCTGCATCTGGGCCGTGACGTTCTGGCGGGTTTGAAGAAGGTGACGCAAACGCTAAAGGGTACCTCACGCAAGCCGCGCACCGGCTCGAAGCGCGAAGCGGCGGCACGCAGGGCTTCAACTGGCGCCCTATCCGTGCCCGCTACACCTGCACCGGGCAATACCGCACGCAAAGGCTCCCGTGTGGGAGGCGCCAGAGTGACGCGAGCCGCAACCACGGGTGCCAGATCAGCGCGGTCCGGACAGACAAGTAAAACGGCGCGCCGGCCATCTTCCCTATCTCAGCGGCGGACCGCCCGGAAGGGCACTGGATCAACACGCACGCGAGCGGCAGCCAGGAAAGCCTCGCACTAGGAAACTTGCCTCAGGCGGTCAGGGGGTTCACAACCAGCATACATCGCAGCCGGCTTCATGACGAAGCCGGTTGCATTTCAGGCAGGCAATGAGCATTAGCGAGCTATGGCTGAAGGATCAGCCGAGTAACAACTGGCGCATGGATAAGCCTGGCGTTTCGGCCAGGTACCATAGCTCCAGGCTGGTGCACCAGAACAAGACGAATGGCATACAGAGCGTCTCCATAGTCGAGGAGCGGATGGACGCGCTCACACCTGAGGGCGCCTTACGGCAGATGGCGGCAGCACAATACGTTAAAGCCGTTGCAGGCGCTGAACCAGCGTATCTTTATATATCGGGAGGAGCCTTTCGCTACCCGGATCGATGTCGAGCTTTACAAATAACAGATCGCCACGCAAAGCAATCATCAATCCCGTTACCGCCATTGACCTCACAGCAATCAGATATCTGTAAACTTTATCAGGGGGACGAATTATGAAACGAGACACTCAGCACCTGACTGACCCGTGTGTCATGGTTATCTTCGGTGCATCCGGTGACCTGACCAGCCGCAAGCTGATCCCAGCTCTCTACAACCTGGTTTGTAATGGCTTCTTGCCCCAGGCTTTTGCCGTGGTGGGATTCGCACGCACATCGAAGACTGACGAAGTGTTCCGCCAGGAGATGCATGATGCGGTGCAAGAGTTCTCGCATGCCACGCCCATCAACGACCAGGCATGGGGCGAATTCGCTCAATGCCTGC
The DNA here is from genome assembly GCA_021788625.1 of Chloroflexota bacterium. Lineage (GTDB taxonomy): Bacteria > Chloroflexota > Anaerolineae > J036 > Brachytrichaceae > CAIXPS01. The sequence goes on along the minus strand of JAJYKL010000005.1, from coordinate 61,638 downwards.
ACTACTGTGTAGGCGACTACGGCAAAGAGGAAGATTACGAGGCTCTGCATCGGACTTTGCTGCAGATAGACGAACAGCACGGTACCCATGGGAACCGGCTGTATTACCTGGCTACCCCACCTGACATCTATCCCATCATCGTCGAGCAGATCGGGCACAGTCTGCTATGCAAAGAGTGTCCTGGCCAGTGGTCGCGCATCATCGTGGAGAAACCGTTTGGTCATGATCTGGACTCGGCGCGCGAACTGAATGCGCACATGCACCAGTACTTCCAGGAGGACCAAATCTACCGCATCGACCACTACCTGGGCAAGGAAACGGTGCAGAATATCCTGGTCTTTCGCTTCTCGAACGGCATCTTTGAACCCATCTGGAACCGGCGTTATGTGGATAGCGTACAGGTCACCGTGGCTGAGAGCATCGGCGTGGAGAACCGCGGTTCGTACTATGATCATGCCGGCGTCATTCGCGACATGATCCAGAATCACGTACTGCAACTGGTGGCGCTGACCGGCATGGAGCCGCCCGTCGAGTTCACGGCTGACGCGGTGCGTAATGAGAAGGTGAAAGTGCTGAAGGCGCTGCATGTCGATCACGCTCATGGCGACGGCACAGTACGTGGACAGTACGGACCTGGCAAGATGGGCCAGCAACTGGCACCGGGTTATACACAGGAGCAGGGCGTGCCAGCAGACTCACAGACGGAAACCTACCTGGCCATGAAGTTATTTATCGACAACTGGCGTTGGGCAGGTGTTCCGTTTTATGTTCGCAGTGGCAAGCGGATGCCCAAGCGCGTCTCCGAGATCGCCATCCAGTTCAAAATGCCGCCCCTCTTACTATTCAGCGACGTCGCGGCACAACATATCGAGCCGAACACCCTGGCACTGAACATCCAGCCGGACGAAGGCATCTCGCTAAAGTTCGGCTCGAAGGTACCGGGCAGCGGTGAGAAAATTCGGCCAGTGATCATGGATTTCAAGTATGGCGAGGCATTCAACAGCCCCGCGCCAGATGCATACGAACGGTTGCTGCTGGATTGCTTGCTGGGCGATTCCACACTCTTCACCCGCAGCGACGAAGTGGAGACGGCCTGGTCGCTGATCACGCCGGTGCTGCAGGCCTGGGAGGGCGGCAGTGGTTCATTCATCGAGCTGTATCGCGCCGGTACCTGGGGTCCCAAGCAAGCTGATGATTTCATTCAGCAAGATGGCCGGCGATGGCGGATATTTTAAAGTTCGAACTATGAATCTTTCCATCTCACCTGATAGCGACACCTTGATGCATGAGGTGGCGCAGCGCTTGCTCGCTCTATGCCGCGCGGCCATTGAGACGCGCGGCGCGGCACACGTGGCACTCAGTGGAGGGAATACCCCTCGCACGTTGTTCCGCCTGATGGCAGATGCGGAGTTCGCTTCCCTCTATGACTGGCCACACATTCACCTGTGGTGGAGCGATGAGCGGTATGTGGCGAAAGATAGCCCCGAGCTGAATTTCAACATGGCCGATACCGAGTTGATCCGTCGCGTACCCATTCCACCAGGCAACGTGCACCCCACACCGGTGGAGCGTACAGCTTCCGACGCGGCCAGCGAATACGAGTTGGAGATCATGCACGTTGTAGGCCGGGATGCACCGGCCTCGGCTGCCCAGATGGCAGGCACACCGGCTTTTGACGTGATCCTGCTCGGTTTGGGTGAGAATGGGCACACGGCTTCGCTTTTCCCCGGCACATTGAAAAACCTGCCACCCGGACGGCTGGTGGTGGCGCACTATGTGCCGCAGGTCTTGATGTGGCGGATTACCTTCACGCCGCACCTGTTGAACGCTGCACGGCACGTCCTATTCCTGGTCAGCGGGGCCGGCAAAGCCGACATCGTGCAGCAGGTGCTGCACGGCCCATACCAGCCTGACGTGTTGCCTGCTCAGATCGTCCAGCCCGCTCCGGGCGACCTGAGCTGGATGATGGATTCAGCAGCCGCCTCCCATCTCTCTCAACGTTAAAAGATCTGGACCACCACGATCCGCAGAACCTCACCGGCCGGGCGCGTGGTCCGCGCTCCCCGGCTGCAAGGCGTTGTAAACCCGACTGTGATCTACAATCCGAGGTTGGAGCACCAAGCATGTTGAGGCATTTACCGATTGTGACACCGCAGCCTGACGCTACCGAGTTTGTGGATATCCTGATGGGTCGCTCGCACAGTTCACGCGTACCCCTGGTTGAGTACCTGGTGGACGACGTGGTAATGAAGCCCATCGTAACCGAGATGCTGGGACGCGAGTGGGTGGTTCAAGGACCCAGCCGCGACTCTCAGCGGGCTGCATTGGATAATTTCATCGCCTTCTGGTACCACCTGGGCTACGATTTTGTGCGCTTCGAGCTCGGGCTACCCTTCTTGGAGCAGCAGTTCATCGCGCCGGATCCCGTGCCTGGCTCTCCCAAGCAGCGTGCCTGGGCCGATGAACACCACGGCGCCATTATGAGCTGGGAGGATTTCGAGAAGTACACGTGGCCACGCGTCGAGGACTTCGACTTCTATCCGTTCGAATATATCAATAACCATCTGCCCGACGGCATGGGGTTGATCAGTTGCCACGCGGCCGGCGTGTTTGAGCACCTCTCCTTCATCATGTCGCTGGAAGGTCTATCCCTGGCGCTCTATGATGCACCTGATCTGGTGCAGGCCGTCACCGACACCCTGGGTGAATTACTGACCCGCTTCTATGCCCAACTGCTGGATCTGGACCACCTGGTGGCGATCTTCCCTGGCGATGACATGGGCTTCCGCACTGGAACGTTAGTGCACCCCGACGCACTGCGCGCCCATGTGCTGCCCTGGCACAAGCGGTTTGCCCAGATGACCCATGCCAAGGGGCTGCCCTACTTCTTACATTCGTGTGGCAACCTGACCACCATTCTGCCCGACTTGATTGAGGGCGTGGGCATCGATGGCAAGCATTCGTACGAAGACGCCATCATCCCCGTTCAGGATTTTCAAGCCCTTTATGGCGGGCGCCGTGATGGTGCCATTGCCGTACTGGGTGGCATAGACCTGAACATTCTGGCAGCGGGCACCCCTGAAGACGTGCGCCGGCACACGCGCTTCCTGATTGAGACATGCGGCGCGCGCGGGCGCTATGCCATCGGTTCAGGCAATTCCATTCCCAGTTACGTTCCGGTGGCCAACTATCTGGCTATGGTGGACGAGGCCAACGCAGCGTAGAATACACCACATAAACCGGATCTCCTTCCGCGGATGGTAATGTAACTTATGAAAATCCTGCTTCTTTATCCCGAGTTCCCAGACACCTTTTGGAGCTTTAAACACGCACTCCGATTCATCCGCAAGAAGGCGGGCGCACCACCGTTGGGTCTTCTCACGGTAGCCGCACTACTACCTGCCGAGTGGGAAAAGCGACTGGTCGACGTGAACGTCGCCAGCCTGACCGCAGCAGACCTGGCGTGGGCTGATTATGCCTTTATCAGCGCCATGGTTGTGCAGCGCGACTCGGCGCGTGCGTTGATCACCCGCTGCAAGGAGGCCGGCCTGAAGGTGGTTGCCGGCGGACCACTCTTCACCATGGAACAGGACCAGTTCCCCGATGTGGATTACTTCGTGCTTAATGAGGCCGAGTTGACCCTCCCACCATTCCTGGCCGATCTGGCTACCGGCAAGCTCCAGCACATCTACCGCACTTCCGCGTACCCAGACATCCGGCAAACGCCGGCCCCGCTCTGGCACCTGGCGAGTCTGAAGCAATATGAGACGGTCAGTATCCAGCTCTCCCGTGGCTGCCCCTTCAACTGCGACTTCTGCAATGTAACAGCGCTGTTGGGCCACCGCCCGCGTGTCAAAGAGGCCACGCAGATCGTCGCCGAGCTGGATAAACTCTATGCGCTGGGTTGGCGGCGGAGTGTTTTCTTCGTAGACGACAACTTTATTGGCAACAAGAAGTACATCAAGACCGAGGTGCTGCCGGCGCTGATCAAATGGCGCAAGGGAAAGGTCGGCATGGCGTTCAACACCGAGGTATCGATTAACCTGGCCGATGACCCGGAGTTAATGAGCCTCATGACGCAGGCGGGATTCGATACCGTCTTTGTCGGCATCGAAACACCAAATGAGGAAAGCCTGGTCGAGTGCAACAAGACTCAAAATAAAGGTCGTGACCTGATGGAGAGCGTCAAGCGACTCCAGCGCGCTGGCCTGCAGGTGCAGGGCGGGTTCATTGTCGGCTTTGATAGTGACACCCCTTCGATCTTCCAGCAACAAATCGATTTTATCCAGCGCAGCGGTATCGTTACAGCCATGGTCGGCCTGTTGCAGGCACCACCAGGAACGCGCCTGTATGAGCGCCTGAAAGGAGAGGGCCGCGTGGTGGAGGGGATGGAGGGGCTATCGGGTGATAACGTGGACGGCTCGACGAACATCATCCCCAAGATGGGGCTGGATACATTGCGGGAAGGCTATCGCACCATTCTGGACCACATCTACGCACCTCCGTTCTACTACGAACGCGTCCTGACGTTCCTCCGCGAATACCAGCCGGCCCGGTTCAGAATCCACCTGGAGCCGCAGTACTTCCTGGCTGTGGCCCGGTCCATCGGCCGGTTGGGCATCCGCAGCGCTGAGCGCATGCATTACTGGCGACTCTTCTTCTGGACCCTGTTCCGGCGCCCCCGACTGTTCCCGTTGGCTATAACGCTGGCCATTTCGGGGTTCCATTTCCGCCAGGTCGTCGAGTTACACGTCGGCTAAACCAGACTCGCCCATATCGATTGCCAAACGTTAGAAGCTGAACGCTGTACGCGCTAAGCTTCTAACTGGCTCTGCCTGGGACGATGACCTCACCAGGTGGCCATTCCCGAAATCGGATGGGTTGCGATACACGGGCAGGCATGCATTGCACTGTGTCATGAGATGGCTCACCTCATACGTGGGCTGGATGGTTCTGCATAGCGCGGCTTGCTATTGAACGCCACGTATTGGGCATTTTTTCTGAGCTGGCCGAAGGATCATCCTGAGCTTGTCGAAGGACGACTGGCTCACCATGATCATCCTGAGCTTGTCGAAGGGTACATCCTGAGCTTGTCGAAGGACGACTGGCTCACCATGAGCGCTCACCATGATCATCCTGAGCTTGTCGAAGGATCATCCTGAGCAGGTCGATGGGCGACAGGCTCACCTTGGTCATCCTGAGCTTGTCGAAGGGTACATCCTGAGCAGGTCGATGGGCGACAGGCTCACCTTGGTCATCCTGAGCTTGTCGAAGGATGGTTCGACTGGCTCACCATGAGCGCTCACCATGATCATCCTGAGCTTGTCGAAGGGTACATCCTGAGCTTGTCGAAGGACGACTGGCTCACCATGAGCGCTCACCATGACTGCTGGGAACGGTGCTATTCACTTCAAGCCGCCGTAAAGGAACAAACTTTGACTTTTCCTTTACACGCGAGTAACTTATTTTTTACACTCACAGCGTATGATGCCGGTGTGTTGTCACTTGACCCTGGGTATGGAGTGTATAAGTGAGTGTAACCTCAACTACCGCTTCAAAAGTTTTGGACGTTCTTGTACGGATCACGGGCACTGATGAAGTGCGTCGCAATCTGGACCTGCCGCTCTTCGATACCGGCTTGCTGGACTCGTTGGGGGTTGCCGAGTTGATAATCGGCCTGTCGGACACGTTGGGGATCGAGATCGCACCTTCGGAGGTTGAGCGCGACCTGTGGTCGACCCCTCGCCAGATCATCGCCTACGCAGAGGAACGGATTAAGGCGTGAAGGTCCAGCACCTTATCGCGGCCCTGGTAGCGTGTGTCATACTGGTTTCCGGTCTGGGTGGAGGGATTCTGTATGCTCAATCGGTCGAAGACCGCTATGTCCATGCACTGGCTCCCATGCATGCGCCTCTGAACATCACCGGGAGCGCCTTGCAACAGGCAGCGCTGCGCCAGCCGGACTTACTGCCTATCTACGGTGCGTCAGAGGTACTGTCACAGCCTTCGCCGTATCAGGCTTCCCGGTTCTTCCAGACCTACCCAACAGGTTTCGAGACCTTCGAGGTTTCGAAAGGAGGCTTGCCTTTCCTGATCATCGCACAGCAGATTGCTGCACTGGGGCCAGAACTGCGTGGGAAAAAGGTGGTGCTTTCGTATGCCCCGTCCAGCCTTTTGATCCGCATGGCCAATCCCACTGCCTATGCCAACATGTTCTCGCGCCTGCATGCCAACGAACTCGCGTTCAGCGATCAACTGAGCTTCGATACCAAGAGGCTCGCCGCGCTGCGCATGTTGCAGTACCCCAAAACGCTGGATAAGGACCCCATTCTGCGTTTCGCCCTGCAGAACCTGGCCAGTAGCCAGCCACTGAGCGGAATGCTTTACTACGCTGTATGGCCTTTGGGCAAGCTGCAAACTTTCATCCTGGAGCTGCAGGATCATTTCCGTACTGTCACGTACATCCAGTCGCAAAAGCGATTAAATCCCGTTGTCAATCGCAAGGCGGCCAAAATCAACTGGCAGGCTGTGGCGGCCAGGGCCCGCCGTGAACAGATACCGTACTCCAATAACAACCCCTATGGATTCGACGACAACATCTGGCGGAAGAACTTCAATGCAAAGTGGAAGCCCAGACCTGCTGGCAGCGCAGACCAAGGATACCTGAACGCAATGCTTAATTCCGAAGAGTGGGTGGACTTCAACATCGTGTTGCGCATTTTGCATGACATGGGTGCACAACCTCTGATACTGGGACGACCAATCAAAACGGCGTATATGGAAGCTACGGGAGTATCCTGGACAGCCCAGCAGGTTTTCTACGATCGGATGCAACAGGTCGCGCAACTATATGGGTTCCCGCTGGTCGACTTTGAAAACTTCGCGAACGATTTGTATTTTGGCGTCGATCCGGTGCCGCACACCAGCCGGGAAGGATGGGTTTATGTGGATCAAGTCCTGGACGAGTATTATCACGGCCATTTGGGCACGTCCTCTCGTTCGATCAATCGTACTGGTGCTATGTTATCTGGCCATTTTGCTGGCGCTCATCGTGATGTACGGCCAGGGTAACTTCTCCACACCGCCTTACATCTATCAAGGGTTCTGATGGACGGATTGGAATTGATCGAGCGTATCGACCGATGGGGGACGCTGGCACCCACAGCTATCGCGCACGAAAGCGACGGGCGCGCGATCACCTACCAGGAACTCAAAACACATTCTGATGCACTGGCTGGGTGCCTGCTAGACGAGCTGCCCGACGATCGCTCGCCGGTCATGGTGTTGGGCCATAAAGAACCTGAGCTGGTCGTGGCGTACCTGGCCTGTATTAAAGCAGGTCATCCGTATATTCCTCTGGATACAGCCTTACCGGCGCAGCGCCTGGAGATCATCCGGGCTTCTTCGGGTGCCCGCCTTACACTGTCACCGCAAGGCGTGCACGAGCGGATCACCCTTCACGCCTCTGCACGCCCCAGCGAAACACCACACGAAGGCGCGACGCAGATGGAGAATGGCTCATTTGAGCGTGTAGCGTATAAGCCCGAGGATCCCTTTTACGTGATCTACACCTCGGGCAGCACTGGAACACCCAAGGGGGTAGTCATTTCGCTGGGTAATCTGAACAGTTTCCTGGACTGGATGCTGGTAGAGCACCCACTGGTCGAACAGGATGAAGTGTTCCTGGGTATCGTGCCTTTCTCGTTTGATGTCTCGATCATGGATCTGTATCTGTGCCTGTATGCTGGCGGTACACACCGGAGCCTTACCCGTGACGAGATTGGCGACCCGGCACGGCTGCACCGTGCGCTGGCTCGCTCCGGTGCCACAGCATGGATCAGCACGCCCTCCTTCGCGCGGCTTTGCCTGGTCGAGCGCGGTTTCGGGGCGGGAACAATACCGAACCTGCGGCGTATCGTTTTGGCGGGCGAAGTTCTATCGCATGAATTGGCCAGCGAGCTGCTCGATCGTTTCCCTGGCGTGCCGTTGTGGAATGCCTATGGCCCCACTGAAGCCACCGTGTTAAGCACCTCCGTCCAACTGGATCGTGAGCTGCTTGGGCGCTATCCCGATGTGCCCATCGGCTTTCCACGACCAGGCGGGAGCGTGCTGGTGATGGATGAGAACGGACAGCCTGTCGCCGAAGGGGAACGCGGCGAACTCGTGATCGTTGGTCCGCATGTCAGCCCTGGCTACCTGAACCGCCCCGACCTGACCAGCCAGGCATTCTTCACGCTGGGCAACCAGCGCGCCTACCATACTGGCGACTGGGGCCGGGCTCTCGGCGGTCTGCTGTTTTTCGAAGGCAGGCATGACGACCTGATCAAGTTGCACGGCTATCGTATCGAGTTGGGCGACGTGGAGGCGCACCTGAAGGCGCTGCCGGGGGTGCAGGATGCAGTGGTCCTGCCCACATGGCGCGATGGCCAGCCCGAGCGTTTGGTGGCCTTCATCATTTTGAGCGAAAGACCGGTACGGGATGACTTCCAGGCAACGTTGAACCTGCGTCGCCATTTGAGTGAGCGGTTGCCGGGATACATGTTGCCCCAGCTATACCGCTTTGTGGATACCTTCCCCCTGACCGTGAACGGCAAAGCCGATCGCAAGAAACTCGCGGAGATGCTCACATGATTCCTTACGCTGATTTTTTCTCGCTGGGTGTGGCGCTCTATGTGACCTTCGTTGCAGCCATGGCCGGGTTGCTGGACTGGCTGCGCCAAACGCGCCTGTGGGTCGTGGTCGCGACAGCCGTAATGCTGGTGCTCACCTTCTCCGGGTCTCAGGTGCTATGGCATGGCGCCAAGGGTCAGGTTGTGACCGTACCGACTCTGGCCTTTGTGCTCGCCTATGCGTTCTTCCAATATATTGTGGCACGCGCCTGGCTGGCCGTGAGGATACGAGGAAAACGACAATGGGCCTACTGCACGGTTATTGGCCTGGCACTGGCACCCCTTGTTGTGGCCAAGCTGGGAAATCACCTGGCGCCCAGTGATGTGCTGGGGTTTCTGGGTATTTCATATCTCACCTTCCGATGCGTGGACACGGTCATCGGCATCCAGGACGGGCTGATCACTGATCTACCGCTGGTGCAATACCTGGCGTTCCTGCTGTTTTTCCCCACCCTGTCTGCGGGTCCCATCGATCGCTACCGCCGTTTCGAGCAGGACTGGACAGGCAATCCCACGGCCAGCGCACAACGGGGTTCCGGGCAAACTGCAACGGCCATCCCTTTGGTAAGCCCTGCTGCCGGCACAGGCAGGAGCCGCACACGGGCGGAATGGCTAAATGATCTGGATGGCGCGCTACAGCGGATATTCCGGGGGTTGCTGTATAAGTTCATCCTGGCTTCGCTGATCCGGCAGTACTGGTTGAACCCGGCCGCCCATATGCCTGGACTACTGGGCACACTATCCTATATGTATGCCTACAGTTTCTACTTGTTTTTCGACTTTGCCGGATATAGCGCCTTTGCCATCGCGTTCAGCTACGTGCTGGGCATTCACACGCCAGAGAACTTCAACCGTCCTTTCCTGGCGCGCGACATTCGCGACTTCTGGAACCGCTGGCACATCACTCTGTCGTACTGGTTCCGCGACCACATCTACATGCGCTTTGTGCTGGCAGCCACCCGCGGCAAGTGGTTCAAAGACAGGCATCTGGCCTCATACGGAGGCTTTCTCCTATCGATGGGATTGATGGGCGCATGGCATGGCCTGACCTGGTACTATCTTATCTACGGCCTCTACCAGGCCGCTCTGTTGATTGGTCACGATGTGTTCAGTCGCTGGAATAAGCAGCACCATGTGCTGCATGGGCCAGCCTGGACTGCAGCCTCGATTGCACTCACGTTCAACGCTGTGTGCTTCGGGTTGCTGCTTTTCTCCGGGCACCTGGCTTAGCCAGGGTTACCCCGGCTGCGCTGCCTTCTGGTATACTCCCGCCCGAATCGGGTAAGTGAGCCATCGCTGATCGCGCTTGATGATCGATTGCCATGTTTGATTGAGGGTAGTCACAAGGAGGCGCTCTAATGAACAACCTGGCATACGGCACTCAGCAGCAGCAGAAAGTCGTTCCGCAAGTGGAAGAAAAGCTCCGCAAAGAAGTGGGATCACCCTCGCCGATTGCATACCAGGTCCAGGATAGTGGAACAGCCGCTACATCGGTGGGCACGGTGTTAAGCGATGTCGCACACAGTCTGGTGGGCGGGCATGCCAACACACTTTTCACCATCACGTTCGACCTCAGCACGCCCCATCCTGCCAAACTGCAGGTCAATGTAGACAGGCAGGGGGTGGGTTGCCACGTTGGGATGCTGCTCTATTCGGCCAAACTGTCCAACCCGGTAAAGGGCGAGGTGACGCTGGAAGGACCTAAATTTCTTGGCTCCTGCAAGTTCACCGGCGATGCCGAGACAGCCGCCAAGCTGAATGCAAAGGGAGATCTGCTCAAGCGGTTGGGCAAGTTGGCTCGCACCGAATCCGAGATTGGCGGGATGACGCTTAAGCAGGAGCGCATGGTGAAGGTGACGCCGCATGAGCAGGGATCACTCGTCATGCTCAGCACATTACCCCGGCCCACCTCCATGGGAATGGATGCCACTCTGGACGCAAAGGAGTTCCTGGAGCTTGTACGATTGATCGAAAAAGCGCTGTAACCATACTGGACGCTTTTCGGGCACCTGGCGCCGTCCAAATCTCATTGCAGGGTGCTGCTTCGAAGCGTACATGACGTCGACCGGGAAGCGTCCCGATCAGGTGTCTGATCAGGTTGCCTCAGACGTTGAGGAAGCCACGCGCGAGCAGCGGGCGTGAATGACAGGGTCACCGCGGTCCTGGGGAAAACATTCGGTGATATGCCTCCTCTTTTGCATACCGCGCGTACCGAGAACAATTGCAGCCAGAGAAAAAACGAAGCCCCACTCGACGTGAGTGGGGCTTCGCTACACAGTTGCTGGATTGCTAAATGGAATTACCAGCGATTCTGGTTGCGGCGCGGACCGCGATCAGTGTTTTCATTCCGCGCCTCAAGTGGTTTGGCCTCATTCACCCGGATTGCGCGACCGTCCACTTCCTGACCGTTGCACAACTGGATGGCCTTTAGCGCATCGGCTGAGGTCTCCATCTCCACGAATGCAAAGCCACGCGGAGTGTTGGTTACGCGGTCTAGCGGGATGGCGATCGAGGTGATCGCACCTGCTTTGCTGAACAGCTCACGCAACGAGGCTTCGTTGGTGCCGTACGAAAGATTGCCGACATATAGTTTTTTATTCACTTGGGATCCTCCTGAGGATCGATCTAGATTGAACACCTGACGCGGCACAATGGCTTGCGCAGGAAACGAATGTAGGAAAACTCAGCGATGATTCCGAATCAACCATTCTCACAGAAGGATACCCAACAGATATCGAGGTGAGCCGAAGAACGTATTGGAACTTTCACCCTGTAATCTCTACCGACGGGGAGAGTATACCACACCTTATTCCAAATCCATAGATTATTTCGCATCGGCCCGGCGCTGCTCAGCAAAAACACTCGCCAGGCCCCTGGTCCGACGCTGCAATCTTGAGGTTTCAACCAGGTGGCGGAGGCTGCCAGGAATGGCGATGAGGGATACCTCATTCTGCTGAATCGATTATGATCCAGACGGAGGTAAACAATGTCTCATCCCTTGTTCGACTTGACAGGTCGTGTTGCGCTGGTGACAGGCGCTGGTGGCGGCTTTGGTGGCGCCATCTCTGTTGGCTTCGCGGAGTCCGGTGCTGACCTGCTGGTGACCGACATCGACTCCAACACACTGCAGCGTACCGCCGAGCGGGTGCAAAAAACAGGGCGTCGTGCAGTGCAGGTGGTCGCCGATGTCATGATCCCGCAAGACATTCAGACCATCTTTGCCAGACTGGACCAGGAATTCGGCCGCATCGATATCCTGGTGACCTGTGCCGGCCCAGCCTGGACGACCAGACCTGAAAACCAATCCCTGGAAGACCTGGACCGCACACTCAAGTCGCTGGGAGTGAGTAAATTTGCTTTTTGCCAGGAGGCTGGCCGGCGCATGCTGGCGCAGGGCAAGGGCAGCATTATCAATCTGGGCTCCATAGCCAGTGTTAGCGCCTTGGGACGCGGCCATGTCGCTTACGGTATGGGCATGGCGGCAGTGGTGGAGATGACTCGCGAACTGAGTACCGAATGGAGCGGGCGCGGTGTGCGCGTGAATGCCATCCTGCCCGCACAGGTGCCAAACGAGAACAATGGCCTGGAAAACCGCATGCGATCCAATGCGATCCTGCGCGACACGTTCCTGCGTGGCATTCCCATCGGCCGGCTGGGCAAATCGGAGGATATCATCGGACCGGCCATCTTCCTGGCTTCTGATGCCTCTTCGTGGGTCACGGGTGTCATCCTGCCGATGGACGGTGGCAACCTGGCCAAGAACGCCGGTGGCTCACACCCTGGCATGCCGGGTGAAACGGCCAGTCTGTAGATCGTTGAAAAGAAGCCTGGATGGGAACTTCAGCCCAGCCGCACGGGCAGCCTGGTCTGTGTCTCCATTCATACGCTGCAAGTCGAATCAGCGGTCAACCGCGCTTCTTCACCCAGCTCAGGAGCTTTTTTAGCGGCCAGGTGTTTATTACCTCATCGGGTATGACCCAGGCGCGACGGGCTACGGTGATGCCGTAGGTAATGTTGGAGAGGCCCTCCGGCGAGTGTGCGTCGGTGCTGATGCTGAGCCTGCAGCCCAACTCCACGGCCCGGCGCGCATGTACATCGTCCAGGTCCAATCGCGCCGGGTCACAGTTGATCTCCAGCACCACGTCGTGCTGGACTGCAGCTTGAAACAGGGCTTCCCAGTCATAGTCGCCGCCTTCACGCTCATTGATCAGGCGGCCTGAAGGGTGGCCCAGAATGTCCACGTTCGGGTTTTGCAGTGCGCTCAAGGCGCGACGGGTGATCTGTTCGCGCGGCTGGGCGAGCGAAGTGTGCACCGAAGCCTGTACGATGTCCAGTGCAGCCAGCGTCTTGTCGGGCAGGTCCAGTTCGCCATTCGTCTTCACCTCAACCTCGATGCCTTGCAGTACACGGAACCCGGCTCCCTCCTGTTCGAGTTGTGCATTGACCTGGTCGATCTCGTCGCGTTGCCGTTTGACGCGCTCAACCGTTAGCCCATTGGCAATCCCCAGACTCTGACTGTGGTCGGTGATCAGAATGTACTGGTAACCCATCGCCATGGCACCACGCGCCATCTCTATGACACTGGCTGATCCATCGCTCCACGTGGTGTGCATCTGCAGATCGCCCTGAATATCCTGGACGGTAATCAGTTGCGGTAATTTATTTCCCAGCGCCGCCTCGATCTCGCCGCGATCTTCCCGTAATTCTGGCAGGATAAAAGCCATGCCCAGCGTTTGGTACACCTTCTGTTCCGTGTCGCATAAGATCTCCGCGCCATCGTTCGTGCGCGTGAAGGCATACTCATTCAGCGAGAGGTTTTTCTTCTGTGCCACCTCGCGTACGCGGATGTTATGCGCCTGGCTGCCGGTGAAGTACTGCAGCGCCGTCCCCCAGCGCCCGGGCTCCACGGCACGCAGGTCCACCTGCATGCCATTTTGCAGCACCACACTGGTCTTGGTGTCGCCGCTGAGTAATACCTCTGCCACCAACTCTTGAGTACGGAAGGCTTCCATCAATGCCGCCGGCTCTTCCGTGGCAGCGATGAGGTCCAGATCGCCAATGGTCTCGCGACCGCGCCGTAACGATCCGGCGTACTCCATATGCCGCACACCCTGCACCTTGCTCAGGCTGGCCAGCAGGCTGCGAGCGACGGGCAGAACCTCTCCGATGCGCCGTCGCCCCGTGGCACGTCGTCGCAGCGATTCGATGCCGGCGATGATTTTCCGCTCTGTCTTTTCACCCAATTTGGAAAGGTCGTGCAGCTTTCCAGCGCGCGCCGCGGCCTCCAGCTCGTCCACGTTACGGACGCCCAGCTTATCCCAGATCTCCTTCACTCGCTTGGGGCCCAGACCAGGTACCTGAAGCATGCCTGCGACGCCGTCGGGCACCTCTGCCTTTAATCGCTCATAAAATGCCAGTTTATCCGTGCGCATCAGCTCGTCGATCTTTTCACGAATGGCCTGGCCAACGCCGGGAATGCCCTCCAGCGAACCTTCCTTCCACAAGTCGAAAGCGGGCCTGGTAAGGGCGAGCAGGTTCTGCGAGGCGGTGCGGTAGGCGCGCACCTTGAACACGTTTTCGCCCTGGATTTCGAGCCGGTCGGCGATGTCTGAGAAGATGGCTGCCAGCTGCTGGTTGGAAAGAGCCATATGGCGATTTTAACGCCTGCTCTGTACTGCAGGGCGCCGAAGGGCTGGGAAATCCCCAAAGAGATGGCGGAAGAACCGCACCTTACCTTCTGGGCACGGCCTGGATTGCCTGGCGGATCGCGTCCTCGATTAATGGGCCGCGCCGCTTAAATCCGAGTTCTTTCACCATTTCGTCGATGATCTCTTCGTCGGTCCGTAACAGTCCGTCCGAGCTGATCCACTGCACCAGTGCGACTAATTCTGCAGGCTCGTACCTGGCGATGGATGATTGCCTGACCAGGACGGGTTTCGGACCTCGCCTGAGGCCGGCTGTGGCGGCGGGCGCCGGGGATGCAGCAGGTTTATCCTGGATGACTGGATCAGCTGGTCCATTCATCGCCGCGCTGGATTCCGCAGGCTGCGTCGCGTCTGGTTGGCCTTTGGCAGGCTGCACCACGGCAATGTGCATCCGATCCCGCTCGGCATCTCTCTCGTCGACCAGCGCGACCGCTGCCTGATAAGCCGCCACCGCACGGTCAATTTCCTGTTGACGGCGCAGGAACCAATCGGTTGACCAGATGCGATGAAACCGCCAGCCTAAATCCTCCAGATGTTGCTGGCGCAGGCGGTCGCGATCGCGCGCGGTGGGAACCGCCTGGTATGACGCTCCGTCGCATTCGATGGCCAACACCATCCGATTGGGTTGCTGCGGGTGCTGCGCCGCAAAGTCAATGCGATACCCCGATGTGCCCCACTGCGGGACCAGCGGCACGCCCCGGCCTGACAAGGCTTCAAAAACATCAGCTTCGAAGTCGTTCTGGACACCTGCTGGCGTGTAAGGGCTGGGCAGGATCGCACCCTGTGCGTCGACATACTCCAGATATAAGCGCAGCAACTGAACACCCAGTGACGTGGCACGGTTTGGGTCCATGTCATAGTGATTGAATGACGACACCACTGTCATCTGGTCGCGTGCACGAGTGATGGCCACATTCAAGCGCCGTTCGCCACCCTCCTGCAGGAGTGGACCGAAACGGTACGGCAGCCTGCCGGCGCGGTCTTTGCAATAGCCCAGCGTTAAGATGATGGCGTCGCGTTCGTCGCCTTGCACGCGTTCCAGGTTCTTGACGAAGAAGGGTTCCGGGCGCTGTGGGTCAAAGAACGCATCCAATTCCGGGTGTTCCGGCAGGACACGCTGTAATTCATCTTCGATTTGGTAGGCGTGACGGATGCCCAGCGCAATGACACCCAGGGACTGGTTGGGATGAGTCCGCGCATGCTCCAGCACCAATTCCACCACCTTATGCACCTCGGCCGGCGATGTGTGCAGCAGGTCGTCGCGTGCAGGCAATTCATTGGGGTCCGGCTTCACCAGCACATGCGACAGACCTCGCTTACCGACACAACCTGGGAAGGTCACCAGCCGATCGCGGTAGATGTGGTGATTCGAAAAGGCGATTAATGCCTCGTCGCGACTGCGGTAATGCCACTGCAGCCACCAGCCATCCATAAAGCCCGTCATCAGATCCAGCAGGCTTTCAAATCCCTGGCTGGTGAGTGGCTCAGTGTCTGCTTCACTTGGCTCATCTTCGCCGGTAGCAAAGAAACGCATGGGTGGCAACTGGTGGACGTCACCTGCCACCACCACATGAGCGGCTCGCATGATGGCGGGTGCCGCGTCTTCGGGAGGGATCTGGCTGGCCTCATCGAAAATCACGACGTCGAAATTCTGCTGCTCGGCTCCCAGCAGTTGGCTGACGGACAGGGGGCTGACCATCCAGCACGGGCATACGGCTGTGAGTACATCGGGGGCCTGAGCCAACAACTTCCGCAGCGGGAGGTGGCGTCGCTTCTTTTCTGCCTCACGCCGGATAAGTGCATCCTGGGCGGGGAACTGGTTCATGGCCTCGATGGCACGTTCGGCATGCGCCCGCCGCACGCGCTCCACGGCCAGCTCAATACGGCTGCGGTCCAGACGCGAAAAGTCGCTCACGTACTGGTTATGAGTCGCGCCCACGAAACTGGCCAGTGCCGGTTCCTCCAGTTTCACCTTATCGAAACACGATGCAACCCAGGCGTATTCGAACTGCTCAGGCCAGCGTTGTGGATCGGCGATGGAGCGTCGGGCTTCATCCAAAAAAGCAGCACCCCCCAGCGTGTGGATCGAGTGTTCAAGCTCACTGGCCCAGGCGACCTGGTAAGGCGTTTTTTCGTCGTCGGCGAGATGGACGGCGAGTTGGTGCAGCGAGATAAGGTCGCGCGTCATCGCATCCGCCATCAACCCTGGGAAAACAGCCTTGGCAGCGTCCACATCGCCAACACATGCCTGGTACGGGTTCTGCAATGTAGCCACTGGTGTGCGCAGATAGGGCGTGGCGTGATGACTTCCATTTGCCTGCCAGATTTTCAACACTTCCGCAGCCTGCCTGGTTTCCTCCAGCAGTCGCGTCGCGCTCACATTGGCCGCACGTCGCAAGTGGCGCATGGTGCTCAAAGCCTGGCGATACTCGCTATGTGCGAGGGTGGCAACCCAGTGTGACACGGTATGGGCGCCGGGCTCC
This sequence comes from Chloroflexota bacterium, assembly GCA_021788625.1. GTDB lineage: Bacteria > Chloroflexota > Anaerolineae > J036 > Brachytrichaceae > CAIXPS01. The sequence goes on along the minus strand of JAJYKL010000005.1, from coordinate 44,781 downwards.
AACGCCCTGGCCAGATGGCTCAGGTCCTGCTCGAAGAGGGATGCAGCATAGGTATTCAGTAGCCATTCGACTTGTTCCAGATAAGCGATAAACGGACCCAATTGGTCAAGGGTGTCTGGCACGCTCAATCCTGTCTCGGCGGCACATGCATCCAGTGCAGCCTGTAAAGCAGGCAGGTGCTGGTGTGCCATGCGTGCCACCATGTCGACGGCTGCCTGAGCCGCGTGGGCATCGCTCAGATGCGCCTGCGTCCACAGAAGCTGTGGGTCCCTGGCGAAGAGGAGCTCGATGTTAGCCAGTTCCTGAAGGTGATCTTTGATAGCGGCGACATTCTCATTCGTGAGCTGATCCAGATCGGCGCCGCGCCAGCGCGTCTTCATATGGCCCGCTGGTGCGCGCAGCAGCCTGCCTTGCATTTCGTAAGCCGTCAGCATGGATGGCGGACGCGAGGTGTGCAGCTGCGCCACATGCAGATTCAGGCGCTTGCGCCGGTCCTCGAAGGGCAGATGAATCAGGCTCGTATCGGGCGGTGCTGTGTGACCAATCACCTCCATACTCCGCGCGATGGGTTGCAGGATAGTAGCGCGCGAGGTCTCGGCGCTGTGCAGGTCCAGAACCAGGTGCCCCAGACCCACCCGTTGCAGGCGGCTCAGCACCACATCAAGCGCAGCGCGTTTTTCAGCAACAAACAGCACCCGGTACCCGCCAGCCACCAACGCGGCGATCAGGTTGACGATGGTCTGGCTCTTGCCGGTGCCAGGCGGTCCCTCTATCACCCCGTCCTGCAGGCGCATGACAGCTTGAACGACCCGCTGCTGGCTGGAATCGGCGTCTAGCACCATGAACTCGCTCTCGGCAGGCACTTTGTCGAGCTCCTTTGGATCGATCGCCACGCGGTTACCGAGAACCCGACTTCGCGCATCCATATCCCCGGCCAAAGCCAGCAGGATGTCATGAGAAGCAAACAAGGCACCATGCTGGCGCAAATCATCAACCATGGCCATTTTCTGGAAGGAAAAGTTGCTCAGGATGGTGCGCTTCGATATCGTGAATCCGTCGATGCGGGCGGCAGCGTCCGCCAGACGGTTCATTGCCAGCGACGGATCGAACTTTTCCTCGTCGAGGGTACCGTTGCCACCCGTTTCACCCAGCAAGGCTTCTGGATCCACGATGCATTGATAGTCGGTCGCGAGGACATGCAGTAACGCGAGGTTCACTTGCGGATCGCCGTTGCGTTCGAGGGTGGCCGAGTGCAGGTCGCGCCAACGCGCCACAATGGATACCGGCAGCAACACCACCGCAGCCTCGTAGGGCCGGCCTCCATCCGGGCTGGGCCAGCTTGCCATGCCACACGCCAGGTTGAGCGTCTGCAGGCCCTTCTCTTCCAGATTGATCTGTGCGCGCCGCTGCAATTCGCGTGCCTGGGCATTGAGTGCCACCGGGTTTGCATCAGGCAGCAGGTCGGCCAGTGATACCCGCCGGCCGGCCAGCAGGCTGGACAGAGCGGCCGGCGCTGCCTCCGTCAGATCGATGGTCCCCCGCACCGCGCGGTGGTACAGCAGGTTATTTCGCCGGCTGACATCGATCAGGTTCCTGATCCAGTGCTCTCGGGTGCGATCAATTGCGCTCGTGATGGGTGGCATGGAGATTCGTGTCAGTTGGAAAGCTCTATTCGAAAACCGGTTCCCTGTTCCCCTTTCTCAAATCTCCAGTCTCCTCCCCGTGGGCCCACGATGGAAGCGTCCGAAGTCGTGTTTCGACTCGAGCTGGTCGAGGGTGAGCACAGGACCATCGATGCACACGAGCAGGTCGTCCAGGGCGCATTGACCGCAAATGCCGAACCCGCACTTCATGTAGCGCTCCACGCTCAGTTGTCCGTGCCAGCCATGTGCGTGGCAGAGGTTGTACACCGCCACCAGCATCGGCTCTGGCCCGCAGGCGTAGACGGTGAAATTCGGGATTGGAGAGTGGAGAACGGGCCCTGCCAGTGGAGTGCTGTCTTCCGGTACTGGTCGAATGGTGGCTGGCTCCTGCTGAGCCGCTGGCTCGTCCGCTAAAAAGGCCTGCTGGATGGCATCGGTGACGAAGCCCTTCACCCCGCGCGAGCCATCGTTTGTGCTGAGCAGCAGCCGGGTGCCCAGTTGCTCAAAGCGCCCGGCGTAGAGCAGCTCGTCGGCTACACGCGCGCCGATGGCGACGGTAACTTCCATGCCGTGGGCCAGCGCCTGGGTGGCCAGCATGTAGAGCGGCGCGCTGCCATAACCACCAGCCACCAGCAGCGCGGGACGATCTACCTCGAGCCGGTACGGCCGGCCGAACGGTCCACGCCAGCCGACGTAATCCCCCACGTTCATTTCATGCAATGCAATGGTGGCAGGACCCACACGCGCCACGCTGACGGTGAGCGGATGGATATCGGCGATGCTCATAGGTTTTTCGTCCACCCCTGGGATCCACAACATGATGAACTGGCCCGGCTGTGCATCGATATCAGAATCGAAGACAAACGTCTTCACGAGCGGCGTCTCTCGGCGAATTTCAACAATACGTGTGCTGCGTGGCAAATCCAGCGCGGTATGACAGGGAAGGGAACTGCCAGCGGAGGTTGGGGCGATAGGCTGCAGGAGTGCCGAAGACATACACCCATTTTAGCTGACCCGACCGGGGTCTCTATACCGGAAATGGTCACGATCATGCCGACTACAATGAAGGCGCCATGATCCAGTTATCTAGAGAAGTTGTTGGCACACTGAATGCGCGCGTCCAGGCACAGCGCGACAGCATCATCCGTTTTTTACGCGAGCTCTGCGCCATCCCCAGCATGGATTCACAAATCCATGCGGTGAACGAACGCATCCGCATGGAGATGCACCAGCTCGGATTCGACGAGGTGCGCTTCGACGTGATGGGCAACCTCCTCGGACGCATCGGGACCGGCCCGCGCGTGATCGTGTTCGACTCGCATGTCGATACGGTGGGCATTGGCGATCGCTCGCAGTGGGACCATGATCCGTTCCAGGGTGTCGTGCGGGATGGTGCGTTCCTCGCGCGCGGTGCAGGCGACGAGAAAGGCAGCACGCCTGGCATGGTATACGGCCTGGCGCTGGCGCGTGACTTTGGATTACTCGACCCTGGGACCTGGACAGCTTATTTTTTTGCCAACATGGAGGAATGGTGCGATGGCATTGCCCCCTACTCCTTTGTGGCGAATGATCCGAAAGTGAAGCCCGATTATGTCGTGATCGGCGAGCCGACCCGCATGCAGGTGTACCGTGGCCATAAGGGGCGGGTGGAGATGATGGTGAAAGCCAAAGGCCGCAGCGCCCATGCGGCTAGCAACTTCCTGGGTGACAACGCCATCTATAAGCTGTTGCCTGTAATTGCCGGCATCCGTGACCTGGACCCGCACCTGCGCAGCCATGAGTTTTTGGGCAAGGGCACCATTTCCGTTACCGACATGCGGGTGAGCACGGTCAGCATCAACGCCGTGCCCGACGAAGCCACCCTGTACATCGACCGGCGCCTTACCTTTGGAGACACGCGGGAGAGCGCGTTGGCTGAGGTGCAGCATATCATCGACCAGGCTGCTGTGGATGGCGTATCGATGGAGATGCTCCAGTACGACCAGCCCAGCTATACCGGTTTCCGCATGGTGCTGGATAAATACTTCCCGGCCTGGGCGCTGGATGAGGCGCATCCACTGGTACAGGCAGCCCTCAAGACAGCCGAGACCGTATATGGCCAACGCCCACAGACTGGCAAGTGGAACTTCAGTACCAACGGCACCTACTGGGCTGGTAAAGCCGGCATACCGTCCATTGGCTTCGGTCCAGGGGACGAGGTACACGCCCACACGGTGAACGACCAGGTACCGCTGGATGACGTGGTTCGTGCCGCCGCCTTCTACGCTGCACTGCCCGCCATGATAGGCGGATCGTGAGTGGAGAGTCAGGCTACAAAGGTGAACCTATCACCCGTCTTACAGCAAATGTCTCCAATCACCAATCTTAAATCCCCCGGATTCTGGCTGAAGGTTCTCCTGGTCATAGTGCTGGCACTCCTGGCAGCGCCGCAATTATGGTACCCGTTCGGCTTCGACCAGGGAGTGTATGCCGCGTGCGGCGACGTGATCCGCCGCGGCGGTATCCCCATCCAGGATTGCTTTGAAACAAAACAGCCTGGCGTGATGGTGATGTACGCCATCCCCATGCTCTTTACGATGGCACCCATGGCGATCCACGCTTTCACTCTTCTGTGGACAGCCCTCACCGCCGTCGTAATCGGCCTGACGGCAGGTCGTCTGTTCGGTCGCTCGGCTGCCTGGCCCGCGGGCGTGCTCTATTGGCTGGCCTATGCGGGCATTAACTACTGGTCAATGGATCAGGCCGAAACGTTTGCGAACTTTTTCCTGGTCATCGCCCTGCTCGGCGCCTGGCTCGGCAGTCAGACATCAAATGTCAGACCTGATCTCACCTCCACAGCTTCTGTTCTTCCATCCCCACTATGGCTTGTTCTGGCCGGCGCCTGCATCGGTGTGGCATTCTGGTTTAAGTACGTCTTCGGGCTGATCGGTATCGCGCTGGCGCTGTGCATCCTGGTTCAGGTATGGTTGCGCAATCGATCCCTGCCGCGCGCGATAGGCTCATCTGTACTGTTCGGTTTCACAACGCTGGGAGTGGTGGCATCAGGCGTGCTTTATTTCGTGTTGCACGGCGCATTCGGTGCGCTGGTCTCGCAATTCCAGTTCCTGCTGGCGGCTTTCCCGCTGGGGCCTCCACGCACTCTGCCACAGATCTTCATGCAGATGCTGCGTTTCTTTGACAATGGCGCCGACATCACGGGCGACTTCAAAGCCACCGTTCCACAATGGATCATCCTGGGTGGAGGGTTCCCACTCATCGGCTTGCTGGCTGTTGCTGGCATCGTGCGCTGGGCTCGGCAGGAACCGATGCGATACGTTTTCGTGCTGATGTATTTCCTGTCCGCCGCAGCCGTCGTAGTCTGGCAGGCCAACTACATCCAGTATCAGTACACCATCATGCTGCCGGCATTCGTGATCGCCGCTGCGGGTCTTTATGGATTCCCGACGGCTCAGCCACCGGCGCTGCCTCAGCCAGGCTCACACCCTACCCGATCCAGATTCCAGAATCCGCAATCGATGCTGCTCGTCGGAATACTCGTCTTTGCGGGTATGCTGCTGTCCATTCGTTTGCTTCCATGGGTTGACGATGCATACCAAAACGTCGTGCTACGCAGAAAATCGGCACGCAGCATCTATCTGGAGAGTTTTGTTGCACCAAACATACCGCTGGCCGAATACATTGACAGCCACACCCAACCCACCGACAGTCTTTTCATCTTTGGCGATGCGCCCTGGGTCTATACCCTGGCGGACCGCCGCAATGCTACGCGCTTTTCGTTCGTTAATCTGTGGCTTCGTAAACGGGATGCTGTCACCTATCCCTTGTTCACCCGTCAATTGCTGGAGGGGTTGCAGCGCAACCAGCCGGTTTACTTTATCCTTACCAAGCCCAACTTCCCCTGGCCCAACAACGACTACATCCCCGATTTCAAGGCCGCCACAGCCATCTACCAGTATGTCGAAAGCCGCTATGCCTACGAAGGCGAAAACGGTCCGTTCCTGTTATTCCACCGTAAATGAGGAGATTCGGGATTGGAGGCCGGAGATCGGGGCATGAGAACTGATCAATAACCGGGATAGCCGCGCACCATGAAGCACACATTCATCACTCGAATTTCCAATCTCAAATCTCCATCGTCGTGGGCGAAGCTTTTGTTGGTGCTCGTGCTGGCCATCCTTGCCATTCCACAGCTATGGTACCCACTATGGTTCGACCAGGGCGCCTTTGCCGCCTGTGCCGACATCCTGCGCCACGGCGGTGTGATGTTCCGCGATTGCTTTGACGTACGCGGTCCAGCGGTTGACCTGGTCTATCTGATCGCCCTATACATCTCACCCTCTCCGGTAACCATCCATGCTTTGGACCTGCTATGCCAGGCGCTTACCGCAGGGCTGATCGGACTCCTCGCGCGCCGTTTATGGAACGTACAGGCTGGCATCGCGGCAGGCGTGCTGTACTGGTTGATGTATGCCAGCATCAACTATTGGGCCACCGCACAGGCCGAAAGCTTTGCCAACCTGTTCTTCGTGCTTGCCGTGTATGCTGCATGGCAGGCACTGGAGACGGAGCGGTCTGGCGATGATCCTGGCGCTCAAGACAGGCAGGCGATAGCGTGGCTCGCGTTAAGTGGTGCATGCGTAGGGGTGCTGTTCTGGTTCAAATATCCATTTGCCCTGATCGGACTGCTGCCCATGCTTCTGATCCTGCTCCACTCAAAACGTACAGGAAGCCAAATGAAAATACGCCCATCCATTCCGGATGCTGCTTCCAAAGCGGCCGCTGGAACCCCATCGAAATCAAGCCGGCTGGTATCCCTGGCTGCAGGCGCTCTGGCCGTCTTGTTGTTGGGGTTTGCTTATTTCGCTTTATCGGGTGCGCTGCACAACCTGCAATCCCAAATCGCCTACGATATGATTACCTTCAACGACGTCACCTTCGCCAGCCGCCTGGATTGGCTTCGTACCAGCTTCTGGGAGGAAATTACAGCGTTCGTCAGGCTTGGCAATACTCCCACGGCGGGGTTCAAAGACACGGTGTCGCAGGTCAGCATACTCGGACGTGGCTATCCCTTCATCTTTGCATTAATGGTATGGAGCCTGTTAACCAGTCTCCTGGCTTGGCTGGGCATCAGGCGTAAGCGGTCATTCGTCGAACCTGCCAATCCGGTAACGGTGCGCTCAACTGTCGCGCCGCAAGCGGGTGTATCGTTTTTATGGGCCTACTTCGCTCTGACGCTCATGATCAATCTTTGGCAGGGCCACTTCTATCGTTACCACTTTCTGATCATGTTACCCTGCATGGCGCTGCTGGCTGCGGCCAATTTTCGGTTTTCGTTATCCGACATGAAAGCGAAGAGCCATCTCACGCAGCCCCTGCAACCGATTCGCATCATCCGCGACATTTCACGCCGGATGGGTTATATCCTGCATGGGGCACTTTACGGCGCCGCCGTCCTTGGCCTGGCTGCATGCATGGTGCCCTGGGCGCACGACGCGCTGGGAAACGTCGTGCTGCAGCACAAGAGCCCCAACTCCCTTTACCTCGAATCAAAGCTCGCTCCGTACTCGACGCTGGCAGGTGCCCTGGCCAGGCAGACAACCTCCCAGGACCGCATTGCCATTTTTAGCGACGTACCGGCGGTCTATGCGCTGGCTCAACGCCTGAGCGGCACTCGCTTTATCTATGTACGACCTTTGCAGGAGGCTGGCAGTGCAGAGTTACGCACCACCCTGGCTCAGGTTTACCTGCACGACCTGGAGCGCAGCAGGCCGCGCTTCTTTATCCTCACGCAGCCCGGCTTTCCGTGGGACGGAGCGGATTTCATCGCTTTATGGAAGTCATTGCCGGCTATCCATGCATTTGTGGAGGCGAATTACCACTATGTGGGAGAGAACGGTCCGTTCCTGTTGTTTGTATTGAACGGATCCTGAAAGACGACGGCGCGACACGCAGCTCAGTCTTTCTTCTTCACAACGGTTATCTTTTGTTTATAGTCCGTGACAAAGGCGTTGAGCTTTTCAAGGAGTTCTTTCCAGTCGTCGCTCTGTAGTGCTTTGTCCAGCGTTTCACGATCGGCTGCTTCAGCCACAGTGATGATTTGCGGACCTTCACCAAACACCGTGTACCACGCCTCTGTTGGATGCATCCCAAGCTTCACAATGCGTGGAGCGAACTCCTGCACCATGAACTCGAAGTATGCCGGCTCTTCATCCGTCTTGATGTTCCAACTCGTGATGAGCTTGACCATAAACACCTACTTACACTGTTGCGCCAACTTCTGCACCTGCTGATTGAACTGCGAGTCCTGTAGGTGAAAGCTGTTGATCTTATCAATGGTTTGGGTGCAGCCTGCCTTGTCGCCATTAGCACTCTGCGCCTGGGCGAGTGCCCAGTAGACAAATGGATCGGGCGCATCTTGCGTCAGCTCAACCCCTTTATGTGCATTCTGCAGCGCCTTGACGTAGTCGCTCTTGAGCAAGTACACAGTCGCCAGGCCGGTGTAGGCTGCCCCCAGGTGTGGATCATTTTTAACGGCCGCCTCGAACTCGGTCAGCGCCTGGCTTAACGCATCGGGGTATTGTTTCGGGTCGCGTTGCAGGTAGATCGTTCCCAGCACATAGTGGGAGATGGCGTCACCGGGGTTCAATCTGATCGCCTGCTGCACCTGCTGGAGTGCATTATCAAACTGCCCTGTTTTGTAATACACCGTTGCCAGATTAGTATAGGCCGCATCATAGTGGGCATTAAGATTGATGGCCTGCTGATAGGCAGTCACAGCGCTGGCCAGGTCTTGTTGGCGTAGCGCAGGCGTCGTCTGCGTGTCGGCCCTCTGGTTATAAATATTGCCCAGTACCCATTGCGCTTCGCTGCTCTGCGGGTCCACGGCTATGGCTGCCTGGGCTTCCTGGAGTGCCACGTCATAGTGGCGGTCCTTCAGCGCAACTTTGGCGGCATCGAGATGGTTCTGTGCGGTGCCATTCGTATTGTGAGTCGCCGCAGCCTGGGGAGTCAGAGCCGGCGGTGTCAATCCCTGGGCCGTAACGGCCTGCTGGGATGAAACCTGCGGACCTGTCGCCGTGGGCGAGTTAGCCGCACATCCTGCCAACCCGAGAGTAAGGCTGGTGCAAAGTGCAAATAAGGCGGATCCCCACCTGGCCCCGACAGGGCTGGTGTGCCCAACGAGGTGCGCCGCCGCATGTGTCACTGCTTCACCTCGAGCAAGACCACCTGCGTATCTTCAGGCAGGCTGCTCCTGGCCACTTTTAACATGTCCTGTGACTTGGCCTCGCTCAAGCCCATCTCTTTCAGAAACTTGTTCACACCATCCAGTTTGTGCCCATCCGCACCAGCATTCCCTGCAGGTTCCACCCGATAGTTCATCGGCACCACGATACTGGGCTCGATCAGACTGATGATTTCACTGGCCTGTGCCGCGTTCAATCCATCGCCACCACCCACCGGTACAAGCAGGACATCCACCGTTTCCAGGGCATCGATCTGCGCCTGCGATGGCACAAACGACAACCCACCCAGATGCAGCACATTCAGTCCCTCAAAGTTGAAGGTGTAAACGGTGCCGTGTTGCGGTATGGTGTTCTTTCGGATTTCGGATTTCATGGCCACACCCGTGATGAACACCCCACCCATCTCATATTCGCCTGGCCCCCGCACGATGCGCACATCGCCCCGCTGCGCGCCGATCACCGCCGTGATGTTATTGTGCGCCGGGTCATCACGGCTGATGGTGACGACATCAGCCCTCAACTTGGGCGGCTCCTGGCCTGTGCTTGCATCGAAGGGGTCCGTGACGACGGTAAGGGTGCCGCGTTCGGTCATGCGAAAACAGTATTGTCCGTGCCACGTGATTTCCATGTCTGCATTGTAATAGAAACACCTCTGGTTGAGCCATCCCCTGCTGGCATGGCAAAGGGTTCCTTAGAGCAACCGGTCAGTGGAGGTCGGTTTCAGAGCAGTGCGGGCTTGGTATGGTTTGTGAGTGTGTGTACCAGTTGGCCCAGAGCGTATCGGAAGCGCTTCAATCGCTTAGGTGGAGCGAACTGTTGGGCATAATCCGCAGCCGCCGCGTCCGGTGTGATGTCGCAGCCACATTCTGCGTGCAGGAAGTGCTGGTGATCGATGACCCACAGGTAGAGATCCGCCTCGGTGCGGCCCGGAAACAGCCGCAGGATATTCTCTTCTCGTATGGCCTGCACGAGGGGCAGGTAAACCTTATCGTACCAGTCGGTCACCGCCTCATCCTCAGTAATGTCGCGCTTCAGGTCAAGTCCCATGAAATAGCGGTGCACGGCGATGTGCTCGATCAACCGATGGTATGCACCTCCAATAGAGAAGCGAACGTTCTGACCAGGGCGTAATCGATCCAGCTGAGTGCGTTCCAGGAACTCGTTATACTCGCCCAGGATCGACAGGGTGTCGGCGTTGATGTCGGCAGCAGTCGGCGGGACGCGTGTGATTGCCTCGCTCACTTCGGCATCGATGAAACGGGCACCATGCTCACGAGCCACCGAAACGCGGTGGTTGCCATCCAGCACGAAGTAGACATCACCCACTTTATAAAGCTTCACCGGTGGCAGGCTGACATCTTCATAAAAAGCATGGTTGATTGTTCTCCAGCGCTGGCCCAATGCAGAGGATACTGGTAAAAATGCGTTGTCGAAGTCGCGATAGCGGCCCACACTCCCAACGATCTGATCTATTGGCACCGTCTGAATGCCACGTGCCACCAATCCGCGCAGTTTCAACTTGTCCTTCACCTCATCCCATGCCATGAGGTCATACTTGCGGCCGGCTATGACTCCGAAGAGGGCGCGCAAGAAATACTTGTTGTGCGCATCACTGAAGTCCAGTTGATCCTGTGTACTGGTTTCGCCTACGTCGTTCATCATTTACCTCACTATAACAACAGCGTGTTAACCATTGATTAAGTTCTGGTAAAGACACTTGTGTGCCGGTAATTTACTAAACTTCATTGACAGAAACACATCAGGGTGTAAAGTCTTGCACAGTGCATAGTCAGAATCACTGGTGTTCACTGTAGTTGACACACATAAGGAGGTGGACGTATTGTAGAAGCGCCCTGCTATCAACCACAACAGCCCGCCATCGGGCTGTACGCAAGTCGAAATGTACATAATTGCACGTGTTAAGGAGTGAGAATCGAAATGAGAACCATGAAACCCGCTTTTTATTCGTTGTTCATCGCCGGCACAATGATATTGGCTGCCTGCGGTGGAGCGGCGTCTCCAACCGCCGCGCCAACCTCAGCCCCAGCTGCCGCAGCAAGCGATACGCCTGCCGCCGCGGCTGCGGCAACTGATACGCCTGCAGCGGCCGTGGCGGCGTCTGATACACCCGCTGCCGCAGCCACAGCCACCACGGCGGCTACTAATACCCCTGCTGCTGCAGCGGCAGCAACCGCCTCACCCACACCCGAGCCTACCTCGACCACCCGTCCCGGCGCCACCAAGATCACCATCTGGCACCAGTGGGATGGTGCGTACCTGACCGCCATTAAGGCTGTCTTCGCGGATTATGAGAAGGCGCACCCCAATATCCAGATTGACCTGTCCAAGCCCAATGACGTTCAAAACGCGCTCAACGTCGCCATCCCGGCCGGTCAGGGCCCCGACATCATCGGTTGGGCCAACGACTCCATTGGCAGCCAGGCTTTGAAAGGCAATATTGTCGACCTCGGCTCTCTGGGTGTGGACGAAGCTTATATGAAGAGCATCTACGAGCCCGCCGCGATCGCTGGCGTAACCTGGAAGGGTAAGATCTGGGCATTGCCCGAGACCGAGGAAGCAATTGCCCTGGTCTACAACAAGGACCTGGTTCCCGACAAGTACCTGCCCAAGGACCGCAACGACTTTGCAGGCTTGTTGCAGGACGCGACCCAATTCCAGAAGGACACCGGCAAGGTGTTGGTGTGCAACCAGGGATTCGGCGCTAACGATGCCTATCATGTCGCTCCCATCTACTTCGGCTTCGGTGTTCCGGAGTATGTGGATGAAAATGGCCAGGCTTACATGACCACCACCGCAGCGCTCAAGGCGGCACAGTGGTTGGCCGATATGTCCAAGGTCTCGCTGAGCGAGAATAGCTATGACATCTGCAATGCCGCGCTGAAGGAAGGCAAGGTGGGCATGTGGTGGACCGGGCCGTGGGCCATCGCCGCCATCGAGCAGAACAAGATCAACTATGGCATCTTCCCCATGGGCAAACCTTTCGTCGGCATCAAGACGATGATGATCTCCCGGAACGCCGTGGACCGTGGCACGGATAAGATCGCTTTGGATATCATCAAGTACTACACCAGCGCCGAAGTGCAAAAGAAACTGGCCCTGGTGAACAAGACCATCCCCGCCCAGACCGCCGCGCTTCAGGACCCTGAGGTTGCCAAGTTGACGGCCGTGGTCGGCTTTGGTGCCGCCGCCAGCCAGGGTGTCCCCATGTCGCCCTCCCCATTCTCGTCAGCACAGTGGGACCCGGTTGGCAAGGCCAGCACCGCTGTGTGGACCGGCGCTCAAACACCCGCTGACGCAATGGCCGGCGCTCAAAAGGCTATTGAAGACGCTGTCGCCAATATGCAATAACACTTAGCTGTTCCCATCAACGGGGAGAGTAGCGAGCCCACCAAGCTACTCTCCCTTTCCTCCGGAGGTTGCCATGGCTGGATGGTCCGGTCGCCGTACATCGTTGACGATTGTGCTCTTCCTGCTGCCCACCATAGTGGCGATCCTTATCTTCAATGTTTATCCCCTTATTCTGAATACCTATACTTCTTTTACCAACCGCAACCAGTTCCGACCGAATCCAGATTGCGCGAATGGGCTGAATGGGGTATTGGATCCCCTGTGCTGGGGTGTGTTCAAGGCACCTCAGGGTCTGGGAAGCCCGTACCGGTTGCAGAGCCCCATCCTTAAGAACTACTCCATCCTGATGGGCACGCTGTTCACCCCTGCCAGCTTGCTGGCGCTGCTCAAGATCATCATTATTCTGGCTCCGCTGGTCGTGGCTTCACAGGTCAATAAGCGGCTGGATAGGGGGCTCACGAGATCCATCCCATCAGGTGCGGTGTGGCTGCTTGCCATCATCGCACTCGTCATACTGGGTGCCGCGCTGAACTTCTTTGCTGCGTTGAATATCTTGATGTCCACGGGCGACTTTCTGATTGTCGTGGCACGCACGCTGCTCTTTGTGATGTTACGCGTTCCCCTTACCTTCGTGCTGGCCTTGACGCTGGCGCTCATCCTGAATGACAAGACGCTAAAGGGCAACACGTTTTTCCGTGCCGTCCTGTTCCTGCCCTGGGGGGCTTCTTCGGTTGCCATCCTGATCTCGCTGGTCTGGCAGTTTATCTTTCGCGAGCAGGGTGTGATAAACCAGTTGCTGGCCGCCTTGTTTCATATCAAAGGACCTGTCTGGCTGAACAATCCAATCGCCGCTTTTGGCGTCATCGTGGTGGCTGACATCTACTTCTCCTTCCCCTTCTTCATGGTGGCCATCCTGGGCGCTCTGCAATCCATTCCGGCTGACACCTATGAGGCCGCGGACGTGGAAGGCGCGAACTACTGGGATAAGTTATTCGGCATTACGCTGCCGCTCATCCGCCCAGCCATCCTGCCTGCGACCGTACTCACTTCGATCACGGCGTTTCAGATGTTCGGCACAGCCTATGCCATCACGCAGGGCGGACCCCAGACGGGTGCCGCCACACCTGGCGCTACAGAGTTCGTGATGCTCTATGCTTACCGGCAAATCTTCCAGTTGCAGAATTACGGGATCGCGACAGCTTTCGCCGTGATCATCTTCATCTTCCTCTTTGGTGTGACGTTGTGGAGCCTGCGCCTGACACACATTACCCGGGGAGTATACGAATGACACGTAAAACACGCACGACCGTACGCATCATTCAGTACGTCATCCTGATTTTGGCTGCCCTGTATGCCTTCTATCCCATCTGGTTTGCCATTCTGGCGTCGGGGCGCAGTGGAGACCGCCTGTACACGCTCAATCTACCAGGTATGTTCTTCCCGACCGAGTGGACATTCGAAAACTACCGCACGATGCTCTTCGGCCGGCCATTCCTGACCTGGCTGAAGAACAGCTTCGTCGTAGCGGGCGCGACGACGGTCTTGTCGCTGGTCATCTGCACGGCTTCGGCCTTTGTACTGTCCCGCTTCAAATTCAAAGGCCGAGAGTTTTTCCTGATCTTCCTGCTAGCCATTCAGACCTTTCCCGGTCTGCTGTCATTGGTGGCGATCGCCCAGTTATTGACGGCCTTCGGGCTGTATGGCAAACACGCCGGTCTGGTGCTGGCCTACACCACCGGGACGCTCGTGTTCTGCACCTGGAATATGAAGGGCTACTTCGACACCATCCCGATTGATCTGGAGGAATCGGCCATGCTGGATGGCTGCGGACCGATTCAGGCATTCGTGCTGGTGGCGCTTCCGCTGGTGCGCCCGGCGCTGGCCGTCACCGCCATTCTGGCCTTCCTGTCAGGCTGGGGCGACTTCATATTCGCCTCAGTGCTGGTGCCTGCCCCCGACAGTCTGAAACTGGCTGTGCCAGCCCTGTACGAACTGGCCAATAGTGTTTCCGTACCGTGGGGACAGTTCGCCGCGGGCGCCGTCATTGTGGTGCTCCCCACCATCGTGGTGTTCCTGCTCGCGCAAGGTGCCTTCGAAGCCGGTCTGACCATGGGCGGAGTGAAGGGTTGAAACGGGGTGGATGGACGACTTCATTTTTGGCACGCTTGCCACTGACGAAAAACGCCTCGCATACCTGCGCGCTGCCTGGGAAGGCGTAACGCATCGCCAGAGCCGCGAGCCTCGCGCGCCGCTGCCTGGCCAAGCTTTCCGCTTAACCCTCACGACTGGCCCAGCTTATTCGGGCGAGCGTGCCTGGGTTTATTGGACCACCGACGGCTCGGATCCGGCAGGTGAACATGGGGTGGCAACCAATGGCTTCGCTGCACCCATGACCCTGACGAGTGCAGAGTGGAACGTACTGGTGTGGGACTATATTCGCCACTTCGAGGTAACCGTGCCAGGCCAGCCAGATGGAACCGTGTTGCGCTACCGGTTGAGCGCTGAGTCACCACTGGCTGGAGAGGTTTTTGCTGATGGTGGTTCTTATTACGCCTGCTACATTGTAGATGCTCTCACGCATGGTCATCCTCCAGAATGGGCGCAGGATGCAGTCGTTTATCACATCTTTGTGGACCGCTTTTTCCCCGGCAGCGGTCGTGAATGGGCGCAGCCGGTTGATCCGACCGGCTTCTATGGTGGAACGCTGCGTGGTGTCCTGGAGAAGATGGATTACTTGAGCGAGCTGGGAGTGAGCGTGCTCTACCTGAGCCCGCTCTTTCCCAGCCCCTCGCATCATGGTTATGATTCAACTGAGCTGTTCGAGGTGGAGCCGCGTTTGGGAACGAAGGCCGACCTGCGTGCCCTGTTGGATGAAACGCACCGGCGCGGCATGCACGCCATCCTGGACTTCGTGCCTAACCACATTTCGAATCAGCACCCCCTCTTCATCCAGGCTGCCAGCGATCCGCTTAGCCCGTACCACGATTGGTTCACATTCGGGCATTGGCCGGACCGATATGAGACCTTCTTTGGCGTTAGAACCCTGCCGCAATTCAACCTGCGCTACCCTCCAGCGCGGAACTATATGCTCGACGTGGCACGATACTGGTTGGAATTTGGCGTGGACGGCTACCGTGTGGACTACGCGATCGGTCCCTCGCCGGATTTCTGGGCTGACTTCCGACGTGTCACGCTTTCCACCAACCCCAATTGCTGGACCTTCGGCGAAGTAGTGGATCCCCCGGATGTACAACGAGCTTTTGAGGGGGGTCTGGATGGTTGCCTGGATTTCATTTTGCTTGAAGCGCTGCGCCAGTCGTTCGCTTTCGGCCGCTGGAGCCCGGTACGCCTGGCGGCTTTCTTGAATCGTCACGAAGCCTACTTCCCGTCCACTTTCTCGCGTCCCTCATTCCTGGACAATCACGATATGAACCGCTTCCTGTGGGCTGCGAATGGAGATGTGCGGCGCTTGAAACTGGCGGCTCTGTGCCAGTTCAGTCTGGTGGGACCGCCCATCATCTACTATGGTACCGAGGTGGGGCTATCCCAGGAACGTGATGTGCGCCAGGCTGATTTTGGCCGGCCTCATGAGTCGCGTCTGCCGATGCTGTGGGGCAGTCAGCAAAAAACTATGCTGTTCGATTATTACCAGCACTTGATCGCGCTGCGACGAGCGCACCCGGCCTTGCGACGTGGCGCGAGGGAGGTACTCTTCGCTGATTCGAGCGCTCTCGCTTTCACGCGCGGAGAAGACAGTGACCAGGTGGCTACGGCGTTGAACCTGTCGACCGATCCTGTCGCCGTGCGCCTGCTGCGTCCTTTCGGTCAAGTGCTGCTCGCAACCAGCCCGGACTGCTCATCACAAAGCACCACGGGCGAAACGCTCATCACCCTTCCGCCCCTGGGTGGTTTGATGCTGGGAAGGTAGGTCAGACAAGTAACCCAATCAGGTCTGCTGGCGCACAGTCGATCGGACAGGTGGGGCGGTGTTGTGCCAGCCTAAGCAAATCATCCATATTTCTCAGTCCACATGAGACACGCGATCCGCTCTTTATTAGCAACCCTGCTCTTAACCGCTTGCTCCGTCACTGCCACCTCAACCGTCTCGCCGTCAATCACACCTGCTCCGGCTGCGACTTCGACACAGGTCGCCAACCCAGCACCCGTCACAGCACCATCAGCCACGGCGGCGCGCCAGTCCATCTCCACGGCCACACCGCAGGTATCGGGCGCAGCCTGGTGGAATGACACCGTCTTTTATGAGATATTCGTGCGCAGCTTCTATGACTCGAAT
>JAJYKL010000005.1:0-28221 GCA_021788625.1 Chloroflexota bacterium | reverse complement strand
GGTGATGGTAAAGGCGATCTGCTAGGCGTTAGCGCAAAGCTGGATTACCTGGCCAGCCTCGGCATCCGGGGCATCTGGCTAATGCCCATATTCCCCTCACCCTCATACCACGGTTACGACGTGACGAACTATCTCACGGTGAACCCCGATTATGGGACGGTTAAAGACCTTAAGCAACTGGTAGCCCAGGCACATCAGCGTGGCATCAAAGTCATCCTCGATTTCCCGCTCAACCATACATCAGTGCAGCACCCGTGGTTTATCGCCTCGCAAGACCCGCAATCCGATAAGCGTACCTGGTATATCTGGTCTACAACAGATCCTGGCTACCTGGGCCCCATGAATAACGAGGTGGTGTGGCATCCGGGAAAGAGTGGCTACTACTACGGTATCTTCGACGCCTCCATGCCGGATCTGAACTATCGGAATCCCGCTGTGACGAAAGTAATGGAGGACGTGGCACGGTTCTGGCTGCAAGATGTAGGTGTGGATGGCTATCGTCTGGATGGTGCACAGTATCTGATCGAACAGGGTCGTATTCAGGCGAATACAAAGGCGACTCACGAATGGTACAGACAGTTCCACACCTTCTATAAAGGAATAAACCCCAATGCGATGACGATCGGTGAGGTGTGGGACACCGTCTTCGCGGCGGTTCCCTATGTGCAGAATAAAGAGATGGACCTGGTGTTCAATTTCGATCTGGCCAGTGCCTACATGTCAGGCGTCAGTAGCGGCGATGCATCGAAGTTGAGCGACTCGATGAAATTCGATATGACCTACTTCCCACCTGGGCAGTTTGGCAGCTTTCTCACCAATCATGACATGAACCGCGTCATGTCGACATTCGGCGGTGACGTGGAAAAAGCCAAGACCGCCGCCGTGCTTTATCTGACCATGCCCGGTGTGCCATTCGTCTACTACGGCGAAGAGCTCGGTATGTTGGGCGCCAAACCTGACGAGAAAATCCGTACACCGATGGCCTGGACAGCAGGTACCAATGCCGGCTTTACCACGGGCGTTCCATGGGAGCCCCTCAACGCGGACGCGACGCAGCACAACGTGGTAAACGAAGATAAAGACCCGAACTCACTCTTATCGCTCTACCGCACCCTCATCGCTCTACGCAACTCCCATCCCGCCTTGCGTGAGGGGCAATGGCTGCAAATCAATACGACATCGACCTCCGTCTTCGCAGCACTGCGTGCAGGAAGCGGTGAGATCATACTGGTGCTACTAAACCTGAGCGACACCCCCGTGAAAGATTACCAACTAAGCCTCTCAGCCGGACCGCTCAAGGGAACTCTCACCCCGCAGCCTCTTCTGGGTGCTGGCACCTTTAATGCGTTGAGCGCGAACGACCAGGGCGGCTTTTCAGGTTACACGCCCGTATCAGAATTACCAGCCCATGCGCGGCTGGTCCTGGCATTGAACTGAAGCCTGGCGCGTGGATCTGGGTCGCGTCCAAACAGCATGTTACAGCCGAACATGCTGCAGAACAGAGTAGCGATGAACTCACCTCTCTCGCACATGGGATACCGGATGGATGTCATCCGGTACACCAGGTGGAAGCGACACAATTCCCGAGCGCTATAAAGAAGAAGCCAGCCTAGCCCAGTTTGGTGCCACACTCGGGACAGAACTTTGCCCCCTTGGTATCCGCACCACACTGCGGACACTTGGTCACAGCGGGAGCAGGGACTGGGGCTGCCTCCTGCTTGGCACCACAGTTCGGGCAGAACTTGGCGCCATGCGTCTCCGTGCCACACTTTGGACAGCGGTCCACGGCGGGTTGCACCATGGCTGTACCGCAATTGGGACAGAACTTGGTACCTGGGGCAGCGAGCGTACCGTCCTGCGGGCAGCGCGCCATCTGGCTGCTGGCGCGCTGGGCGCTCTCGGCAGCCTGTTTCATGCTTTCCCCTGCCTGCTTAATGACATCGCCCAGTCCGAACGCGCCGGCCAGGCCTTTCAACGCAGCGCCCGTCTGCTCACCGCGCGCCTCAGCAATATCCTTATTGCGCGGGCTGTCTTCGTTGCAGACACCGCTCTGCGTATCAAATTCCGACAGGCACACGATGCGTTTGCAGGTAGGACATTCGCGGAAGTGCTCCTGCACCTGGTTCCAGGCTCCTTCCAGTTGCGCAGCGTCCATTTTGTAACTGTATCGTGGATCCTGGCCCAATAAGCTTTCAGCAGCAGCTCCTCCGACTACGGGAACCCTTCTTAAAAGCCCACTCAGAGTGTTTCGTTGAAAATCCTGAGCCAGAGTGTTGCTGATGTTGGGTTGACTCCGGAACTCGCGACCACATGTGTCACAGTAGAAAATAGCATAGGGGCCGGCTCCATCATTGCGAATGTCGTAGCGAGGCATGCGTGAAAAGGCTGTCATGCGGCTGTCCTCCTGGTATTTTGTATCACGGCGCTTGGAATGGTGCCTAATCTACGGCAGAGCTGTTTGAATGTCAAATGAGTTTTCCGTGAGCAATTCCGTTTCGAGACAGGATGAGTGACATACCCGTTTGGGCGCGTCAAGGCGCTTCCGAACATGTCAGAGGACACCAGACGCCAGGAACGCAACTTTACCACGCCATCCATTCTGTTTACCGCATACTACAGATCCATCTACAATTCACTCATCCTCAGCAAAAAGGAGAACGATGACCGAACACTCGCTTCTCGATGGATTCGATGAATTTGTGAGCGACATACTGAAGGATTGGAACGTTCCCGGCTGCGCGGTGGCGGTGGTGAGGAACGGTGAAGCAATACTCGCCAGGGGTTATGGGTTGCGAGACGTGGAGCACAACCTGCCTGTGACAGCAGATACGCTCTTCGCCATCGGCTCTTGCACCAAGGCGTTCACCGCCCTGTGCCTCGGGATGCTGGTCGACGAAGGCAAACTGGATTGGGACAAGCCTGTGCGCGACTACCTCGCTGACTTTCATCTGTTTGATCCCGTCGCCACGGAGCGCATGACCCCTCGCGACCTGCTATGCCATCGCTCCGGTCTGCCGCGTCACGACATGATCTGGTTTGCCACAGCCTATTCGCGGAAGGAGCTGTATGCGCGCCTGCGCTACCTGGAGCCGAATAAGGATCTGCGCACCGTTTGGCAGTACCAAAACCTTATGTTTATGACCGCCGGTGTTCTGCTGGAACGCATCGCCGATTGTTCGTGGGAAGACTTCATGCGCAGCCGTATCCTTGCGCCGCTGGGAATGCAGATGAGTAATCTGTCGGTCATCGATTCGCAGCGCGTGAGTGACCATGCCCGCCCCTATCATGAGAAGGATGACCAGCTCACGCAGATTCCCTTCCACAACATCGACGCCATCGCACCAGCGGGCTCGATCAACTCGAGCGTGAACGAGATGGCGCACTGGCTCTTGATGCAGTTGAATAACGGCAAATATGGTGACCACCAGCTCATCTCGGAGACGGTGCTGCAAGAGATGCATACCCCGCAAATGGTCATGCCGCGCGGGAACCCAGAAGACAAGGAATTGGGATATCCCAGCTATGGCCTGGGTTGGGTCATCAACACCTATCGCGGGCACCTGTTCATTCAGCATGGCGGCGGCATCGACGGATTCTCAGCACTGACGACCTTGCTGCCTGAACAGCACGCCGGCATCGTGGTCCTTACCAACCGTGATGCAGGGCAAGTGTCGGGGCTGGCAACACTTAACCTGCAAGACCGGCTGCTGGGGCTGGAACAGGTCGATTGGAACAGGCGCGGGCGCGAGCGTAAGGAAAAGGCAAAGCAGGCCGAAAAGGAAGCCAGGCATGAGCAGGCAGAACAATCCCTTGCGCAGGAAGCACCGACCACGCACCCCCTGGCCGACTATGCGGGTACCTATGAGCATGTTGGCTACGGGCCGCTCACGGTCACGCTGGCCGGCGAAAAGCTGGTTGCGTCTTACGGCAGGTTCCAGACACCGCTCCAGCACCTGCATTACGATACCTTTGAGGGGAAATGGGAGGACTTAGATATTAAGCAAGCGGTCCAGTTTCATATGGATATGGAGGGCAATATCGTCGCGCTCTCATCGGCATTGGAGGTGGCAGGCAAAGCGATTGAGTTCAAACGCGTACCTGATGAGAGCCTGCGCGAGGGAGGTGTGCTGGCACGCTATATCGGCCAGTATGAAGTGGCAGGGATGACTGCCTCCGTGACACTGCGTGGCGAAGAGACGCTCGTCCTTACGGTACCCGGCCAGCCACCCTACGAGCTGTTGCCAGTGGATCGCTTGCATTTCAAATTGAAAGGCCTGGAAGGATTCAGCATCGAGTTCAGGCTCGCTGATAACAACCAGGTTACGGAAGCGATCCTTCACCAACCCAATGGTGACTTCACCGCCAAACGCAAGTGAGTGGAGCACAACTCAGTCATCGCAACACGCCGCGCTAAGCTTATCCATGCGCTGACCACCGTGCCGGACCCGGATCGCACCGCAAGGTGAGATCGAATGCGGGTCGCTGGATGCAGTCCATGCGTGCAGGCTGGAACGCTATCCATCCTGTTTTTGATCAAAAAAGTATGGGACTGTGCGCTTCAGTGGCCGCGCTGCATAAGCGCTGCCTTACCCCTGTCGGTGAGCCAGTAGGTGGCGGCAGGAAACTTCTTATTGCTGTCGATAAACCCCTGTGCTGTCAATTCCTCCACGACCTTCCAAGCTACGACCTCTTCACGCCCGTCCAGCAGGTGGAGTTTATAAACCTTGTTGCCATCCAGGTCGCGGTGCGACTTGAGGAGCGCTGCACCACACATGGCCAGCAGTACGCGCCGGTGTGCCTTATCCCAACTGATCGACATACTCCTGAAGTTTCCGCTGGTTGATCTTGACGAAGTCGTCACGAACGATCTCGTCCATTTCTTCCTGCGTCAGGCGGTAGCTGAGGATTTCCAGCGCGTCTTCGGGCGACTGCCCATAAGCCAGCTTACGCTTACCTTCCTTATTCTTCAAGGCGAACAGGTACAGGTAGTGGGGATTGGAGAAACTACTCATCTTTTCTCAATTGCCTGGTCCTCTTGGCGCGCGTTACGCCTTCGTCAGAGCATCCGAGCGAATCGTATCGCGCCTGAGGTACAGCTCCGGCAGGCCTTTGTTTACCTCAGCGTCGTACTTGCCGGCCAACAACTCACGGTAGAACGCATAGTCCACACCCTTCACTTTCTCGTCGTCGGGGAAACGATGGTAGTTCTCTTTGGTCATCAGGCTTTTGCCTTCCGCAATGAGCTGGTTGCCCAGCGCGGAGCCCGGGTAAGGCGCATAGAACGAGACGGATGGCATCACACGGCGCATATATTTGAGCATGCGCACAGTTTTGAACGCGTCTTCGCGCGTCTCGCCAGGAATGGCCAGCATGATGTTCGACCAGAACACGGGCGCCTTCCGGCCTTGCCGCTCCAGGTCGTCGCCGATCCGATTGAGCAGGTCAATCGTGAAGTAGTTATCTTCCTCGGTGCATTCCTTGTTCAGGAGTCTCAGCACGCGATCGCTGCCCGACTCGAATCCGATCGATATGGTGGTCCAGTTCGTCTCGCGGATCAATGCCTCGAACAGGTCAGGCCATTGCCGCACGGTATCGGCGCGTGCCGCAGCCCAATAAGGCCACAGCTTTCGAGCCCGGCGCGGGTACTTTTCGATCCACTCTTTCAACCAGGTTGGATTTTGAAAGAACATCGAATCGTGGATCACTACTGAACCGACGCCATATTTCTCGTCCAGCAGGTTCAGCTCGTCAATCACCAGATCCACAGAGCGGCGGCCCATGTTGGGGATGTAGGAGCTTTCATTGCAGAAGACACACTGCCACGGGCACACGCGGCTGGTGAGCATCGTTGCCACCGGTCCCGGTCCCCAACCGCACTCCGGCTCCAGTGGCCAATTGAATTTGCGGCGTAATTTGTAGCTGGCGGGTT
This sequence comes from Chloroflexota bacterium, assembly GCA_021788625.1. Classification (GTDB taxonomy): domain Bacteria; phylum Chloroflexota; class Anaerolineae; order J036; family Brachytrichaceae; genus CAIXPS01. The sequence continues at coordinate 22,292 of JAJYKL010000005.1, read as the reverse complement.
TAGGCCACAATGTGCGGTCGATCATCGGCCACTCGTCCATCGAGCGGGCGCCCTCACCCAGTATCACACGAGGGTGCGCCTGAGGATCCTTCACCAGCTCCACGATGGTTTTCTCGCCTGGCCCCTGGCAGATGTAGTCGAACTCCCCGACGGCCAGCATTTCGTCCAGCGCAACGGTGGCATGCATCCCGCCTGTGATGATGGTACCGTGCGGGTTCATCTCTTTGAACAATTTGGCTGAGCGGTACGCAGACGGGTAGGTGTAGCTGCGCACGTTCATAATGAGCGTGTCGTACCCCGCCATCTTGCCACGCACCTGATCCCAGCTCGTGCACTGGCGTGTGGAGAACATATCGGTCAGCACGCCTTCGCGATGCAGGATGGTACGCAGAAGCCCCAGGCCGTGATCCTGCCATTGCTCGTGCGGGCCAGCGGGGTTCACCAAATCGCCCAAGTCACCCAGATCAAGCCACAGGATGTGGGATTTCACCTGCCTGGGGCCGAAAAGTCTCATCATGCTTCGCCCAAACTCCTTGCGTCTTCTTGTTCGATTCTACCAACCCATCGGCGTGCCCGGCGACTCACCGCCTGCATGTGCGTATGTCGCCTGAATATATAAAAAGGCGTCGGGCGGCAAGGAGCCGCTCGACGCCCTGGGCCTCAAAATGCCGATGCTAGTGACAGCTGCAGCCTGAGCCGCAAGAAGATCCCTCTTCATCATCCGCGCCACCACAACCACAGGTGGAAACGGCATTGGGATTATCGATCTTAAATCCTGCGCCCATCGGGCCGTCTACGTAATCGATCGACGCACCAGCCAGGTACAACATGCTGGTGGGGTCAACGAACACCTGAACATCGCCTTGATCGATCACAGTGTCGAACTCGCGTGCCTTCACCTCGAAGGCCATGCCGTACTGCAGGCCAGAGCAGCCGCTGCCTGCCACAAACACGCGTAGCCCATAAGTGGGAATATTGCGCTCTGTCAGAAGCTGTTGAATCTTTTCCCGCGCTGCGGAAGTCAGGGAAAGGCTTTCCGCCTCTTCTACGGTGCTATTGGCCTGATCTGTTTCGAAAGCTGTTGTCGCCATTCTCGTTTCCACCTCACTATTCCATCCTTTAAGATGATGGAGATTAACAAAATAGTGACCAGATTGTATTTAAAACTTAGAGACTGTCAACCAGCGCCCATAACACAACGGGGCGTTTTTGTCGCAGAGCAAAGACCAGCGAACGCAACCGACGATAATAGTTTTACAGGTGATTGGTTGTGCTGTTTATGCTATGAACTGCCGGGAGGGAAAAAGCATGAAAACCTTTGAATTAATGAGCGGATGGGCGTTCCATGACCAGGAACCTTTTGCGCAGCCGCTACACGTGGCTGCGGATGGGAGAATTTTACGCTTCGCCTTGAGGCCTGGCCAGATCGTAAGAGAGCACAGTGCGCCTCATTCGCCGGTGTATACCGTGGTGCTCTCCGGACATGGCATGTTTGCGGGGGCGGATGGCAAGGAGCAGGAATTCGGTCCTCATGCGCTCATTATCTTCGATTCCGCTGAAAACCACTCCATCCGTGCAATGGATGAAGATCTGGTTTTCGTGACCTTCCTGCACGGTGCGCCAGGTTACCAATAGGCGCCGGGTGATCGGCAGGGTGTGGTTACACTGCATCCCCTCTGGCGTTAAATGCGTCAGAAACCGGCTGTTCCGCCTGGTATTCGGAGTGGTCGTTATATCACATAGCAGCAGCATGCGCCGCCGCTGCTAAGACGTTCGCGCCGTTGTGGCTCCGTACCCAGAAGCTGTTTTACCAGCTTCAAATCCATGCTGCATAGCTCCGGGTGCGCGCGGCTCACCTCGTGATAGGGGCAGTTGTGCGTTCGGAGCACATAAACGCCATTCGGCTCATGTGTCCAATCAGCTACGTAACCGCATGAGTTCAAGTATTCGACCGCCGCCTGCAGACGGTCTTCACGCGACGCTTCGGGGCCCGGTAAGGCAGCCTCAGTAGCCATACGCGAGGCGACATTGTCCAAAATGTGACCCACCGCATCCGGTGGCATGGTCTCACTGATTTCGGTGAGCATGAGGTGCGTAAAGGACTGGTAGTTTTTAGGGAAGTATGCAAGTGCGGCTGTAGTCAGCTGGAATGTATATTGCGGCCGCCCTGGGGCGTCGCGCCGGCGAACCTCAGGAACCTCAACCAATCCCTCGCCCTTCAGGATGTCCAGATGGTGCCGAACGGTCACGGGCGTCAGGTCCAAATGCTCCGCCAACTCTTCGACCGTTAAGATACGCGCGTCACGTAATAATTCTAAAATACGCTGCCGGGTTACTTGCATAATCCCTATTCTAGGAATAACTACGAATTTGTCAAACCGTGATCTTGTTTATTTGACGTTTGTGAAAAAGTTCATTATTATAGACGCTCATGTATAATCGCCTACCAGGCATGACTGGTAGTGTTCGCGACCCACTATATTGGGATGATGCATACCCCATCGCCCTGGCACTCAGGGCGGCGCACCCGGGCATTGACCCAATCGCTATAGACCACCAGGTACTGCATGGGTGGGTAATAAAGCTGGAGGGATTTGCCGATGATCCAAATACGGTATACGCCGACTGGCTTGAGCGAATTGAGGCGGAGTGGGTCGAAATAGACAGCTAAGGTTAGGAGAGGTGCTTAATGGCTGACACTGAGACGACCCAGCCCGGCGATGGTACGGGCGACGCGATTCAGAACGATCCGCGTGTCCCACCAGAGCTGGACAGGAACGTATTTATCACGACACTTGACGCAGTGTACAACTGGGGCCGGAAGCGAAGCATGTGGCCCATGCTCTTCGGGCTGGCCTGCTGCGCCATCGAGATGATCTGCACCGCTGCAGCACGGTTTGATCTGGCGCGCTTCGGCTGGGAGCTGATGCGCCCCAGCCCACGCCAGGCGGACCTGATGATCGTATCGGGCACGGTCACAAAGAAAATGGTTCCGCAGATCGTACGCTTGTATAACCAGATGCCCGAGCCGCGCTATGTCGTATCCATGGGTGCATGCGCCACGGGCGGTGGCCCATTCAAGGAAGGGTACAACGTGGTGTCGGGCATTGACAAGTTCATCCCGGTGGACATTTACATTCCCGGCTGCCCACCTCGCCCTGAGTCACTGCTGCACGGCTTCATCAAGCTGCAGGAGATGATTGACAGGCAGTCGGTACGTACCGTACCGTGGTACCGCCCCGGCGGGAGTGACGTGATACCCGTACCGCTCCTGGGCCCCGACATCATCGACGTACGCCGCGCCTCGGAAATTGCCGAACGAAACAAGGTAATGGCCGAGAGCCCCGCTCTGGCTGAAGGGAACGCCCAGGGCCAGGCGTAGCACGCGTGGGAGCCCGGTTAATTCCGGTGCTCATAACGGTACCCGACTCGCCAGGATAAGCCGGCGAGCCGAATGGATTAATAGGAAATGGCAGACGTAACTACAACTCCTCCTCTCACACCAGCGGCCCGCCCTGCACGGCCTGAACGCGCCGAAAAGAAACCGGTCATCAGCATGGCCACATTGACGCCGGAGATGGTCGCCATGCAGCAGCATTTCGGAGAGCCGGTCATCCAGCCAGCACCGTTCGAAGGTGTACTCATTACCGACACTTCGAAAGTGCCCGACGTGGCGCTCTTCGTGCGCGATGAGCTGCACCTGGAGATGATGACGAACGTCACCTGCGTGGACTACATCAAGGAAGGATACCTTGAAGTGGTGTATCACGCGCAACACATTACAGGAGGCGCACCGTTGTGCTTCAAGGCACGTGTGCCCCGTGACGAAAGGGCGGTTCTGCCATCCATCACTCCATACTATCCTGGCGCAGAGTTCCAGGAACGGGAAATATACGACCTCTATGGTGTGCGCTTCACCAACCATCCCGACCTGCGGCGCATCCTGCTATGGGAGGGGTTTGCCGGGCATCCCATGCGCAAGGATTGGCACGAAGCCTACTACGAGCAGGAAAACAAGCCCTATGACTCGCGCTGGCCGGCTGGTCACCATAAACTGGCCGAGGAGCGGGTACCGTGGGGCGACAACGTGCAGTACCCACCTGGTTTCGACCCAACCGCATACCACGGTAACCCCGACGAGGGCCTGTATAACACCATGATGTCCGAAGCGCCCACGGGTGGCGCAGCCGACATTCCATTCAGCGAGACGGGCATCCGGACGGATGAGCTAATTGTTAACATGGGTCCGCAACACCCCAGCACACATGGAGTGCTGCGCATGGTGGTGAAGCTGGACGGCGAGACGATTACTGACCTGAAACTGGTGTTGGGCTACCTGCATCGCAACCACGAACAAATCGCCGAACGCAACACCTGGCTGCACAATATCCCCTTCACCGATCGGCTGGATTACCTGTGTGGAATGGCGAATGAAATGGGTTATGTGATCGGCGTCGAGAGGTTGATGAAACTGCAGCCCACCGAACGTGCCGAATACCTGCGCGTCATTATGGCGGAGCTGACGCGCATCCAGTCACACTTCTGGTCGATCGGCTTCCTGTTGAACGATCTGGGTGCCTTCTATACTCCGGCGCTGTATTTCATCACCGAGCGCGAGTTTATCCTGGACGTTTTCGACCAGGTGACCGGCAGTCGCATGATGAATAACTACATGCGCTTCGGCGGCGTGGCGCGTGACATATTGCCCGAGCAGCTCGCGCGCATTCGCCTGCTCGTAAACGAGCGGCTCCCGCGCGCAATCGACGAGCTGGAACGCCTGTTGAGCGACAACGAAATCTTGCGCGCCCGCACCATTGGCGTGGGCTACATGTCAGCCGAGCGCAACATCGCCTACAGCGTCACAGGGCCGCTTCTGCGTGCCTCAGGCGTGCATTACGACATCCGCCGCGCAGACCCTTATAGCATCTACAACCGCTTCAACTTCGACATCCCGGTGCTCTACGGCGGTGACGTGTTCGATCGCTATCGCATACGCATTCTTGAGATGCGCCAGTCGCTGCGCATTCTGGAGCAGGCCCTGGCACAGATCGATCAGACCAAACCGGGCGATATCCAGGCCGGCAGAAAAGCCTACATCCATCGCGCTCCGGCAGGGGAAGTGTATTCCCGAGTGGAGACGCCTAAAGGCGAGCTGGGTTTCTTCCTGGTGAGTGACGGGGGGCAGAACGCCTACCGTTATCACGTGCGCTCCTCTTCCTTCATCAATCTGGGCGCAGTCAAGGAGATGACGGTCGGTCAAAAGGTAGCCGACGCTGTAATCATCCTCGGAAGCCTGGACATCGTACTGGGAGAAGTCGACCGGTAACGAGATTTAAAAAATAGGTAAATTATGAACCTACCTGGAACTGGAATATTAAAAGGTCTGGGCGTAACATTGAAGCACTTCATCGTTACATACACCGAGGACTTCAAATACATTGGCAAGAAGGCCGGGGTCGAACCACGCCCGCTGCGCCGGTCGAACCCCTCAAACCACGGCATCGTGACGGTGCAGTACCCCGATGAGCACCTGCCAGTGCCGGAAAACTTTCGTTATATCCCCTTCCTGGTGCGCGATTCGGCTACAGGCGAAGACCGCTGCACCTCATGTGGGATTTGTGCCAAGGTGTGTCCGCCGCAATGTATCTGGATCGTACGTACTGAAGACCCGGTGACACACCGTCCAGTGCCCGCGCCGAAAGAGTTCTACATCGACACGACCGTATGCATGAACTGTGGCTTCTGCGCCGAGTTCTGCCCCTTCGACGCGATCAAGATGGACCACAAATACGAAATCACCTCGGAGCATAACCGCAGCCAGGAGCTTTTGTTCGATAAGGATCGCCTCACCATGCCGGACACTTATCACGCGTCAATTCACCCACTGGATTGGGCGCGCGAGTTGCAGGAGAAGGCTGCTGAGGAAGCTAAGAAGAAAGCCGCCGCTGAAGCAAAGGCTGCCGCCGACGCCAGGAAGGCCGCCGCGTCTGCTGCATCAAAGCCTGCCAGCGCCACAGCTGGCGGAGCAAAGCCCGCGCCACCTGCCGCGGGTGGGGCCAAGTCTCCTGCCGGACAGCAATCGGCACCTAACGTCCCCTCCAAACCACCAGCCCAACCGCCACCGGCTGCAAAGCCGCCTGCACAACAGGCGCCTCCTCCCGCTACATCGCCACAGGACCCTCCAAAACCTTCTGCGGGGAGCTGATACCCGAAAAGATATCGTGAAAACCCAGGTAGACAGGTCAGGCTGCTTATTGCAGCCTGATTTATGCATCATACGCTGGTACAATCCCTGCCAGTTAAGATGACGTGCATCATCGTAATGATAGGAAGTATGGATATTAGAAGGTAAGCAATGGCATTAACCGAAAAGCAGGTTCTAGACGCGTTATCACACGTGATTGAACCCGAATTGCATAAGGATATCGTTAGTCTGGTCATGGTGAAGGATTTGACTGTGAAGGCGAACGACATCTCATTCAATCTTGAACTGACCACCCCAGCCTGTCCATTAAAGGATGTAATCGAACGCGCCGCACGCGCCGAGTTGAGCAAACTCCCGGGCGTTGGGCGGGTTGACATCAAGCTCACCAGCAATGTGTCATCCAACGCGCGCTTGCGCGGTGTACTCAACATTGCGGTGCGGAATATTATCGCTGTGGCCTCAGGTAAGGGCGGTGTAGGCAAGACAACCGTCGCCGTTAATCTGGCGCTGGCGCTGCATCAGTCCGGTGCCAGGGTTGGCCTACTGGACAACGATGTATATGGGCCCAACGTGCCCATTATGCTGGGTTTGCCAACCGCGGAGCTCGATCCCGATGGCAAGCACACCGTGCCTTCCATCGCGCAGAAAGACGGCAAGCTCATCCCGGTGCTGAGCCATGGCATCAAGGTGTTCAGTATTGGATTTATCTACCCTCCCGAGGCGCCGCTTGTCTGGCGCGGACCCATGTTGCACAGCGCCATACGCCAGTTTCTGCAAGATGTAGACTGGGGCGAGTTGGATTACCTGATCGTCGATATGCCTCCGGGAACCGGGGATTCGCAACTGTCGCTGGCGCAGGTGGCCTCCGGGGTGATGGGTTTGATTGTGACCACACCGCAATTAGTGTCGCTCAGCGACGCCCAGAAAGGGCTGGCCGCCTTCGAGCAACTCAAGGTGCCGGTGTTGGGTGTGATTGAGAATATGGGTCCTTATATGGATCCGAATACCGGTGCGAAGGTGGCCCTCTTCGGCGAAGGCGGCGGTCAGCGTCTGGCCGCCATGAAGGATGTGCCATTTTTAGGCAGCATCCCGTTGGACCCGCTGGTTCGTCTGGGTGGCGATACCGGCCGGCCGGTCGTGATCGCCGACCCCGCCTCGGAAACGGCCCTGCGCTTCAGGGAAATCGCAGAACAGGTGGCAGCTCGCGTGAGCGTTGTAAACTTCCAGGATAGTAACGTCATTCCGATCTCGATTGTTGGTTAACACAGGTTTGGTCATGACGAATCAAGCACCTACCCCGGAGCGCGTGGAGGACCACCAGGTCGATGGACCAGCGCCCCCTGAGCCATCGATGTTCGATGCACCAGAATGGACACAATCGCAACCGCCAGCCGGGGCAACGGAGGTACAGTTCGCCGGCATCCGCTTCCAGCGCGTTGGAAAGATTTATCACTACCTCACCAATGGCATTAAAGTGCACCTGGGTGATTGGGTCGTAGTGGATACGGCGCGCGGCCGCCAGATGGGACAGGTCGCGTCGCTCAAACCTCCGCGCGATACGCACAATCTGAGTGTGTTCAAGTCTGTCGAACGCCTGGCGACTGGCCGCGATATGGCTGTGCGTCATTATTACGAAAGCAAAGAGCTGGAGGCAATGATCACCTGTCGCGCCGAATCGAGCGCCCTGGGTCTGCCGATCAAGATCGTGCGGGCTGAGTTCAGTTTCGACGGCCAGACGCTCACGTTCCTCTTCTCCTCAGACCAGGAAGAACGGGTGGAGACGAATGAATTACGCCAGGCAATGGGCCGGCTTTATCGTGCGCGCATCGAGACACGCCAGGTTAGCCCGCGCGAAGTGGCGAAAATCATTGGAGGCATGGGTGCGTGCGGGATCGAGCAGCGCTGCTGTTCGCGTTTTCTGACAGACTTCAGTCCGGTCTCTATCCGGCACGCCAAAGAGCAGGGCCTCAGCCTGAATCCACATGACATCACCGGCATGTGTGGTCGCCTGCGATGTTGCCTGATCTACGAATATGAGCAATATGTTGAGGCGCGCCGCCACTTGCCCAAGAAGAATGCCATCGTCGGCACACCGCAGGGTCAGGGTAAGGTGGTCGATTTGCTTCCAATGCGCGACTCCGTCATGGTGCTGATCGGCGAAGGGGAAGCCGCCAAGCAGGTGGTCATTCACCGCGAGCAGATCGTGCCGCTCGAGGAATTGAAGCGCCTGCAAGAGCAGGCAGCCAGTGGCGCGTGCGATCGTCATGAGAACGGTGAGTGCGAATGTGGCCAAAGCAAACCTGCTGAGACGCGCAACACCGAAGCGTCGGATACGCAACAGGCGATGCCTGCACCGGAGGACACCGAAAACGGATCGGATGAAGGTTTCAAGGCACGACACATGAAGCGGCACAAAGCAGCGGGCGCTTCCAACCAAACCAGGGCCAGCGCGCCGGGAACCTCGACGATGCCGCAGAACAGCGAGGTCGATAAGGGGGAGCAACCTGACACCGCGCAACAGGCTGGCCCAATGACCGACTCTCAGCAGATGGCTGCGTCACACACACACAAGCGTTACCCACCGCACGGCACTCATCAATCCCCCAGGCGGCGTTCTGAGCAGCCACACAATCCGGTAAGCAACGCCGGATCGAATAAGCTGGATTCGAGAAGTGACGAACCGGCCCGACCCCTGCGCCGACCGCTACGGCGGCCCTTGCCGCGCCGGCCCACGCCTCCGCCGAAAATGGAATAATCTATGAACATTCTTGCCATCGTCGCCCACCCTGACGACCCGGAATTCTTCGCCGGGGGGACGCTAGCCCGTTGGGCGGCCGAAGGAAACACCGTCCAATACGCCATTGTCACCGGCGGCCAGAAGGGTACTGACCGGACCGATATCACTCCCCACGAGCTGGCTGCGCTGCGTGAGGTGGAACAGCGTAACGCTGCCAGCGTCATTGGCGTTCACGATATTCGTTTTTTACACTACGTAGACGGCGAGCTGTACAACACGCTGGAACTGCGGCGCGATCTGGCCCGCGAGATACGCCGCGCTAAACCCGATATCATCGTCACCACGGACCACCAGACAGTGCACTCAGGCTCACGCGGGATCAACCACCCCGACCATCGCACGATCGGGTTGGTGGTATGTGACGCGATCTTCCCGGCCGCCAACAACCGCATGTTCTTCCCGGAGCTGCTTGACGAAGGGTTTCAGATGCATGGCCCACGCGAGATCTACTTTGCTGGACCGATCGCACCCAACACGTGGGTAGATGTGGGGGCTTATCTGGCCGTCAAAGCCAGGGCTGTGTGCCAGCATGCCTCACAGGTAAAAGATCCCGACCCGGCCCGCTTCGAAGCGCGTTACCGGCAATCCATGCTACGCATGACTGCCGACGGGACCGTGCGATATATGGAAGCCTTCCGTCGCGTCACTTTATAAGCCTGGCAGAGCGCAAGCTGGGTTGCCAGGAGAAATGGCTCGCGAGCCACTAACCTGATATCCAGTGATAACCACGTCGGGGTCGGGCTTGCCCCGACTCGCAACGGACGCTCGTAATCGGGCAACTGCAAGGGTTGCCTCTACGCCAGATCAGGCTAGTAGCTCGGCGCTACAAGTTGGCCAGTTCGCGCTCGCGCCACCGCCGGTCATACGCTTCCGAGCCGATGTCGTGATAGGGAGTGTGCTCTATCAGCATGTGATACACGATGCGCGCCCTCTTGTGCGCAGTGGCAATGACGGCCTTTTGAGGACCTAGTTGGGCTCGCATACGGCGATAGAAACTGCCCAGGGCACTGTCCGTCTTGCCGCGGCCTGAGCAGCCAATCGGAGCAGGTGCGCCGCACGGTTATTGGTTTTAAGCGTCTGGCTATGTAGGACCTTCCCGCCTGAGATGTCATTGTAAAGAGTGCCTGAGACTCACCCGCACGCGGAGGTCCGTGAGGTGAGCCATTCAATGGATCAATCCACGGGAAGGATCAGCAAAATCACTCCCGCGGGTTAGCACGGCTCATGACGATCACGCCAGCTATCCGCGGGAGGATGACAGGTGACTCACGGTGTCTGTAACAGGTTAACCTGCTGTTTTATCTATGCGGCTACTTTGAAGACCTCCATGTGTCCAATTGCTTGTTTATTTCGGCCAGCACCTTGTCTCCGCCGGCGCTGGTGACGCGGCTCTTGTACTCCGGCAGCTTGGCGTTGAAGTCGATGAAGCCGATGGTCATCAGGATGTACTCCTTGATGACCGCCGTGATCTGCGCCACCTCCGTCTTCACCGGCGTCTGGTCGAAGGCGAAGCCGAGTAGCGGCGAGGGCGTTGCCTCGTCGTTCAGCTTCTTGGTGGCCTCCCAGGCGCCCACCTTCGTCGCGTCAGTGTAGTAGGCGTTGAACTGGTTGCCGTACTCCCAGTCGGCGTTCGGGTTGTAGCCGCTGTTATCGGCGTTCACGCCTGCGGGGAAGCCGATAACGTTCTTGCCCTTGTCCTTCCACACCCAGTGCTTGCCCTCGATGCCGAAGCAGAGCAGGTTATACAACGGGATATCGGTGTTGACCAGCTCCAGGTACTTCACACACGCGTCGGGGGCGGTCGTCTGTTTGTTCACGCCGATCATCGTGGCGATGAGCGTGCCCGTGTCCAGGAAGTTCTTGGACAGGATCTTGGACGTCCACTCGAAGCCCGTGATCTGCTTCTCCTCCGCCTCACCGCCGGGTTTCTGGTTGTGCAGGAACGAGGCGCCCTTGCCGGCCTTGTGCTGGGCGGCGAAGTCGGCGGCGGGCCAGGGCTCCTTGCCGTAGTAGCCGGCCTTGTTCCACTTGCCCACCAGCGTGTACGCCGCCACCCAGCCCTGGCTGTCCCACTCGTGCGTGACATGGCCGTTCTTGTCGACCATGTTGTAAAGGCCGTAGCCCGGGTTGGTCGAGTTGTAGTAGGCGGTCCAGATGCTGCCATGGCCGGCATCATCGTTCTCAATGGCTCTCATGTCGGCCGCCTCGCCCTTCACGATCGCGTCCCAGGTGGGCTCCAGGTCTTCAAACTTACTGACGCTGGACCAGTCCAGCTTGTACTTGTCCGCCAGCTTCTTCTGGAACGCCGCACCGAAGTTCGGCGTCCACGTCTGCTGATTGATAGCGGCGTACAGCTTGCCGCCGACCTTAGCCGCGTCCCACGCACCTGGCTTGATCTGCTTCCAGTAGTTGGGTGCGCCATTGGGCAGCCGGTCGGTCAGGTCCAGGAAAACGTTGTTCTTCACGTTCGGGTAGTACGGGTTGGCCCAACTCGAGGTGAAGGCCATGTCGTACTTCTCGCCAGAGGCGTTCTTGAGCTGCATCTTGTCGCTCAGGGTGGACCAGTCGAGCGGGTTGAGCTGGATGGTCGCGCCAATCTTGTCCTTCAGGGTCTTGTTCATCTCATCCTGGACGAGCGAGATGTCCTTGAAGTTAGCTCGAGTGCCGTAATAGTAGACCAGTTCCGCGGCCGGGGCCGACGTAGGTTGAGCCTGGGGGGTATCCGTGGCTTTGGCAGCGGTAGTCGGCTGGGGGGCCGATGTTGCCTGGGGAGTCGGCGTCGTGCCGCCGCAGGCCGCGACCACGCCTGCTACAGCCGAGGCGGCAGCCAGCTTGAGGAAATCGCGGCGGGTTACTTGAATTTGCTTGGCTTGCATGTCTTTGCTTTTCCTTTCACCTCGATTGAGGGGACTCACTGCGGATGAGACACTGCGATTCGAGCGAATGCGCGCGGTGCACGCGTGCGGTGTAGAAGTTGCCTCTCCTAGTCCATCACCTCCTTGATGACGGCGGATATAGGGCGAATAGCTGGAATGCCTCCGCTATTACTCCTTTAACGAACCCAGTCGGATACCACGCACGAAGTAACGCTGGACAAACGGGTATGCCAGCAGGATCGGCCCCACCGTCAGAGCGACCATGGCCATACGTGCTGGGATGCGGGGCGGGTCAACCCGCAGGCCGGCTTGTTGCGAGATGATGTCCATGAACTGCATGTTGTTGACGATCGTATACAGCAGATATTGGATCGGGTACAGTTGGGGCTGCTCGATATAGAGCAGCGGGGTGAACCAGTCGTTCCAGTAGGCCAGCATGGCGAATAGACCGATTGTGGCCAAACCCGGCGTGGAAAGCGGTATGACGATCGTGAAGAACGTGCGCCACTCGCCACAGCCGTCGATGCGCGCTGCGTCCAGCAGTTCCTCGGGCAGGTCACGAAAGTAGGTGCGCAGGATGAGGATCCAGCCGCCCACCGCCAGGTAGGGCACGATTAGCACCGTGATGGTGTCCTTGAGCTTCAGGTATTGGGTGACCAGGATGTACGACGGCACCAGGCCGCCGCTGAAAAGCATGGTGAAGAAGATGTAGAAGGCCACCCATTTGCGGTAGCGGAATTGCTTGCGTGACATGGCATAGGACACCAGCGCCATGATGAGCAACCCCAGCGGCGAGCCGATGGCGGTGACCACCAGCGAGATCAGGTACGACTGGAACACCTGCTCGCTGTCGACGAGCAGGTAACGGTATGCCTGGATGTTAAAGTCCATCGGGAAGATCGAATACCCTTGGGTGACCAGGGACTTTTCACTGGAGACGGAGGCTGCCAGAACAACAATGAAGGGCAGCAAGCAGGCTACACTGATCGTGATGAGGATCACGTTCAGCACAATCCGTCCAACGAGGCCTGTCACCTTGTACCAGGTATCCGAGTAGGGCTTGAATGTTGTCATATGCGCTGACACCGCCAAACCTCCGTGGGCTAGAACAGAGCCTTGTCCGGATCGAAACGCCGAACAAGCCAGTTGACCGTGACCACGAGTACGAAACCGACCACGGATTGGTACACGCCGGCTGCCGCAGACATCCCCAGGTCGTTCATCTGACGCAGGGCGCGGTAGACGAACGTGTCGATCACGTCGGTGGTTGGATAGAGCATCGCTTGATCGCGCGTCACGTTGAAGAACAGGCCGAAGTCCGCGCGAAAAATACCAGACACGGCGAACAGGGTGAGGATGATCATCACTGGCACCAGGTGCGGCATGGTGACGTACCATACCTGCTGCAGCTTGCCGGCGCCATCGATCTTGGCGGCCTCGTAAAACTCCGGGTTGATGCCCAGCATGATGGCCAGATAGAAGAGGCTGCCGTAGCCGACGCCCTTCCACAGCGTCACGATGACCAGGATCGCCGGCCAGTCGTCCGGCTCGCGGTACCAGGCCACCGGGGCGATCCCGAACGTGCTGAGCACCTTGTTGAGGATGCCATTGTCGATGCTGAGGAAGGCGAAAGCGAAGTAGCCTACCACAACCCACGACAGGAAATGCGGCAGGAACATGGAGGATTGGTAGAACTTGGCGCGGAGCTTGCCTTGCACGTCGTTCATCATGAGCGCGACCCCGATGTTGGTCACGGTGCCGGTGACGATGAACAGCAGGTTCATCACCAGGGTGTTGCGCGTGATGCGCCAGGCTACATCGGAGCCGAACAGGAACCTGAAGTTGGTCAGGCCGATCCAGTCGCTGCCCAGGATGCCCTTGTCGAAGCGGTACTCCTTGAAGGCGATGATGATGCCGAACATGGGCAGGTAGGCGAAGATGAAAAGGACTAGCACAGCTGGCAGCGACATCATGATGGGCGCGCCGTTGTTTCGCACCCAATGATTCCAGCGGGCGCTCCATTGTTCCCGGCCGGATGGCGTTCCGGTCATCGACGTGCTCAATGGTCGGACAACCGATCGAGGGGTGGACATCACATAATCTCCTGAGCGGTGTGGCGGGTTAACGTAATCATTGTATAGCGCGGGGTGCGTAAAGCCAACCTCAAAAGCGACGTAAATGAGACCAAAACACGGCATATGTTGGGTTTGGGTAGAGTAGGTTTGCGCAGGGTTAGTTGTAAAATGCTTTAGAGGACTTGTGCGGTCCAACGTAGTGTGAACGAGATGACCCATTCGTCGGACCATAACGAAAGCGCACCCATTCCGGACGGAATCACGCCAGCTTTCATCGACTGGGTGATCGAAGCGTTAAGCCATCTGTACGACCTTCCGTTTCTGCGTCGGCAATCCGTCAGTCCACCTCTGGCCGGCCGCTTTGCGAACAGCCGAGCCTTGCAGGATGCGCTGCTGATCACAATCCAGCAGCTTCGCCCACCCAATGACGTTCCACTGAGCTCACCTGCATGGCGCACTTACAACCTGCTGCACCTGCGCTACGAGCAGGGGCTGACGCAGACGGAAGTCGCTGCCAAATTGGGGATCGGTGTGCGCCACTTACAACGTGAACAGCAGCGAGCTGTGGAGGCGCTGGCCACCGTGCTGCAGGAGTGGCTCGCCGCCCAGCCGGGCAACATAGCAGGCGCGCCGCAGGCAGAGGCGTCAGATGAGGACCTCAGCATCTGCCGGGTGGAGGAGGTGGTTCGCAGCGGGATGTCACTGCTGGAACCACTGATGCAGGAGCACAACCTGCGTGCCGACGTACGCATGCCAAAGCGCCTGCCCAGCGTGCGTTGTAGCACCATGATCCTGCGCCAGTTCGTCATCAGCGCGCTAAACTGGCTGATGACGGGTGTGACGAACGAAACGCTCGTCATCATCATCGATATCGAGGGCATCGAGACGCAGCCAGCCGAGGTGGTCATCCGACTGCGGAAGCCGCAAGGCAGTTACCCGGGCGACGCCCTGCTCGGCGAGCAGGCGGAAACAATGCAACAACTGGCTACGGCGACTCACGCACACCTGCAGCTGGATGGCGTGGCCGAGGGCTTCACCCAGTTGAGCATCCGGTTACCGACGATCTCCGTGCGCTGTGTGCTTGTTGTAGACGACAACCTGGACGAGGTCGAGCTGATACGCCATTACTTGGCGGGCACGCACGAGTACGACGTGCTTACCGCCACGCGCTCGGAGGACGCCATCCGGCAGGCCGTCGAGCAGCGACCGGACTGCATCCTACTCGATGTAATGATGCCCGGGCGCGACGGTTGGGAGTTGTTGACGCGCCTGAAAGCCTACCCGGAGACAGCCGGCATCCCCGTGGTGATCAGCTCCATCTTGCGCGAGCACGACCTGGCACGCGTGCTGGGCGCTTCCAGCGAGCTGGTGAAGCCGTTTAACGCAGCTCAACTGGTTGCCGCGCTGCGGTCGGCGATAAGTCCACCCGCGCACCCGGCAGCATGATCTTTAGTAGCGCGGCGATGGACTCGCCGAGTTCACGCGTGGACAGGCCGTCATAGCAGGCGAGCGTGAGGTGGGGCGTGATGGGCGGCCCCCCCCGCACTTCTACCACATCGCCGCTCATCACGCATACCGGCACATCGCGCAGATGCGCGTTCTGCTCCATGGCATACAGCACGTCGAACCCGGTCATGTCGCCCAGACGGATGTCGAGCAGCACACAATCGATGCCAAACGACGTGCCGTCTGCACTGCCCGTATCACCATTAGACACGGGCAAATGGTTCAGGTAGTCGATGGCCTGTGCCCCGCTGTGTGCCTCGACTGTCACCCACTCCGTAAATCCACGCTTGCATTCGTCAGGCATCAGGTGCAACATACGCCCGATCAGCGTGGCGGTGTCCTCATCATCCTCCACTACCAGAACGCGGGCAACTAAGCCCTCGGACCGGCCAACCTCTGGCGCATCGAGCAGGTTGCCAACGGCCTGATAGAGCTGCTGGTGTGAAAACGGCTTCAAGAGGAAGTGCTCAGGGGTGACAGCCAGCTGGGCATCAGCAACCCGACCAGCCCCCGCCCCGCCGTACTGCATCAGGTTGTCCAGTGCCGCTGGAATATAGCATTGCAACAGAGGCAACCGTTGCAGTGGCTTGGGTAGTTGGGCGAATTCGGGAGGCGCGTCGCCCGGCTGATTGAACAGGACCGCCTCAGGACAGTCCAGGGTGCCACGGGCCAGGTCGCCAGCCAGTTCGGCGGTGGATTGGAAATGCCGCACGCCGATGCCCTCCAATTGCCGTTCGAGCAGGGTGGACATGAGCGGCACACGCTCGACAACCACCAGAGATCCGAGTTCACGCCGGTGGATGGTGCGAAGGGTTGTGCTCGTATCGGAGGGAGGCAGGGGTGGGTTCAGCGGCAGGGAAAACGAGAACACACTACCCACGCCGAGCTCACTCTCCACCCACATGCGGCCACCGTGCAGTTCCACGAAGCGCTTGCTGATGGTCAGGCCCAGTCCGGTGCCGCTCTGCTTCGCGTGACCCTGTGTATTCGACGCCTGGATAAAAGGCTCGAAGATACGCTGCAGGTCCTCTGGCGGGATGCCCACGCCCGTATCGGCGACGCTGACGACGATATGCTCCGGCGCGCCAGGCGGCTCGGGAAAATCTTCCTGCGCGGCGTGTCGCCCCATTCCTGCCAAACCTTCACGAAGCCGGTATGCACGGATGGTGATGCCGCCCCGCTCGGTGAAGCGCAGCGCGTTGTTGACGAGGTTTAAAAGCACCTGCAGGATGCGGTTCTGATCCGCGTACACGGGAGGCAGGCCAGGTTCAACTTGCACGCTTAGTGCCAGCCCGTGATGCTCGATGAGCGGCCCAAGCTCCTCCAGGGCGGAGTGGATGAATCGCTCGACGTCAGTCGGCTTGCGCACGATGGTCATATAAGCCATGTCCATCTGGCTGAGGTCGAGGACGTCGTTGACGAGTTTGAGCAGGTGCTCCGCATTGCGACGGACAACGTGCAGATCGGCCAGCCATGCAGGTGGGGCTTCGAAGCCTCCATAACGATCGGAGTTTTCAGCACTAAAGACGATCATGTCGCTAAAGCCGATGATGAGATTCAGCGGCACGCGTAGCTCATGACTGATGTTGGCGGCGAATTCCTGCTTGGCGTTGCGTGCGTCTTCGGCGTACTTCACCATGATCTCCAGTTGCTCGTTAGCGCGCGCCAGCGCGAACGATGTCTGGTTCAACGACTTGAGCGCGGCGGCTAGCTGGGCATCCTGGTCACGCAAGGCGTAGGATTGCCGGCGTTGCGCTTCGTAGCTCTCCGTTGTCCATTGCAGGTTACGCAGCAGTACGTGCGCCACGATTTGCATAAACGCGACCAGCAGCACAGCGGGTGAGATCGCAGCCAGTACTTGTATGGGAAGTACTGCCGTACCCGAGCGTATGGCAGGTAGTACCAACAGGCAAGTCAGGAGAGCGGCGACGCCAGCCCAGCCTGCCAGCGGACCGAAAAGGAGCGCGACGAGCATGCAGGCAATACCAGGCCACACAGCCACTAACGGATCGAAGCCGGCAGAACTGGGGAAGGTGAACACACCTGCGAGGCTGAGCGCCAAAAGGCCCCACGATAGCAAGAGATAGGCTGTGGCGCTGTGCTCCATCCAACGCAGCCAACCGTACAAGAAACCGAGCAATAGGATGCCTAGCTCGACCAAGATCACGGGCTGGAGTTGCATTAGCGATAGAGGCGTATCAGCACGTGCAGCGAAAGCCGTGGTCAGGAAGAGGCCGGCCATGCTAAAGGGTATGATCAGGAGGGCGACATGGCTGACGATCTCGTTGCGTAACTGGTCGATCTCGGTGCTGAAGGAATAATCACCGGCGGTCATGAGGCGATTGTAATGTGACCGCGGGTGGTACTGCCCTCCAGGGTCTCGAGGCGTATCCCCGAGACCCTGGGAGCCTGGTGGGTCAGGACGGTCAGGCGTCGTTCTGCGCGAGGAACTTCTCCGCTTCCATGGCCGCCATGCAGCCAAAGCCGGCAGAGGTGATCGCCTGCTTGAACCAGTTGTCGTGCGCTTCACCTGCGGCGAAAACACCGGGCACGCTGGTGTGCAGACGGCTGTCAACCTTCAGGTAGCCTTCATGGTCCATCTCGAGCTGGCCCTGGAACAGCTCCGTGTTCGGTGCATTGCCAATGAAGATGAAGACACCGTCCACCGCCGTGGTGCGCACTTCACCAGTCTTCACGTTACGCAACAGCACGTCGTTTACCTTGCCATTGCCTTCGATCCGGTCAATCACGCTGCTGGTGACGAACTCGATCTTTGGGTTCGCTTGCGCACGATTTTGCAGCACGGCATCGGCTCGGAACTCGTCACGGCGGTGAACGATGCGCACGCGCGAACCAAACTTGGTCAGGAACAGCCCTTCCTGAAAGGCGCTGTCACCTCCGCCGACGACCATGATTTCCTTGTCGCGGAAAAAGAACCCGTCACACGTGGCGCAATATGACACGCCACGCCCGACGAACTGATCTTCGCCTGGAACTCCCAGCTTGCGCGGCGAGGCTCCCGTGGCGATGATGAGAGACTGTACCTCGTATGTGCCCTCCGAAGCCGTCAGAACAAACGGCCGGCGGCTCAGGTCTACCCGCTCGATCGTGTCATCGATCATGCGGGATCCAAAGCGCTCCGCCTGCTGGCGCATCGCGTCCGAAAGCTCAGGCCCCGTCAACCCGTTGGGGAAGCCTGGGAAGTTCTCCACCTCTGTAGTGGTGGCAATCTGCCCGCCAACTGCAGGGCCGACGAATACCAACGGCTCCAAAAAGGCGCGTGCGGCATAGATTGCTGAAGTCAGTCCTGCCGGACCCGCACCGATTATTGCCAGTTTTTCAGTCATTGTTATTCCTCTCGTTATATTCTCCACCCTGTATAGATGCATTTTAGCCAAATCGGTGACGTGCCCAACAGGCCTTGCATGCCATTGGGAAGAGCTCCATTTTTGTATTGACTTTCATGTATAGCGCTAGTATGCTAACGAAATAGCGCAACGTGGCGAACGATGGAACACGCACTACAGGAATGTACCGCCGACAGTTGGAAATAGTGAATTCCTGTACAATCAGGCTGATTCGCATACCGATGTCGATTTATAACTGACATTTGCATGGCGCAACGCGATAGGATCGGCAAGGGAGACTATGCCCGACATTATCTCAAACATACAACTCCCCCAACCGCGCAAAAACTGGATCCACAGGCAGCGCGCACTGGACTTGCTCTTTTCAAGTCTGGATTCCAGGCTAATCCTTGTTGTCGCCGGACCTGGTTACGGTAAGACAGGACTGCTGGCCCAGTTTGCCAAAATAGAGGGCTTCGCCTTTTCATGGCTCACTCTGGACGACCGAGAGCAGGATCTGCGGGTCTTTGGCGAGGCGCTTGTCGCATCGGTACAGCAGGTCTACCCGAGCTTTGGCCAGCAGACCAGCCAACTACTCACGTCATCAGCAGCGATTGAGCAGAATGTGGGCCCCCTGGTGCGCACCTTTGCCCGCGAGTTGGCCGCCAGCCTGATCCAACCCACCTGCCTGGTACTCGACGATTTTCACGTCGTCGAGTCGTCCACATCCGTGGTTGACTTCATCAATCGACTGATTGGTGAACTGCCCGACGATGCCCACCTTATTATTGCCAGCCGCAACCTGCCACCCCTGCAGTTGGGTATTCTGATCGCGCAGCAACAGGTGACGGCTCTGGGCCAATCGGTATTGCGATTGGATCAGGACGAGACGCGCCAGCTCCTGGCTGCCCTCAATACAGACCAGGAAACAGATGTCGCCGGAGAAGCAGAACGGGTTTTTACTGCAACGGAGGGTTGGTTGGTTGGTGTGGTGATGACCAACCATATTGAGCGAATGCGCCGGCAGGAGATCGGGCTCGGCGCACCTCGTGCGCGGGACCTGCTGGCGGATTACCTGCTGGTGCGCGTCTTGCAGGGCTTGCCCGAGTCGCTGCAGGAGTTTCTCCTGCGCTCAGCCGTCCCCGAGGAGATTGCCATCTCCTTTTGCAGCCGTGAAATTGGCTGGACCGACACGGAGGCGCGTGTGCATGAGCTGGAACGGCGCAATCTTTTTATCCAGCCCATCGGCAGCCTGGCACCCGGCGGCTCACAGGAGACTGTTTACCGGTATCATCCGCTGTTTCGCGAATTCCTCTTGCAACGCCTGCGTGAGGACGATCCCATTCGCTTTGCCCAACTGCAACATGACGTCGGCGCGGCCTATGCACGGGACGGCAGAGCACTGGTGGCCGCACGCCACTTCATCATTGGCGGTTGGAGCGACGATGCCATTCACCTGATCGAGGCAAATGCCCCGGAGATGTTGCAGCGCGGGCATTACCGCACGGTGCTGGACTGGCTCGCACGACTCGACGCCACCACCCCCGGCGCGCGTCGCGATCGACATCTGCTGTGGCAGTATGAGATCTTGGCGAATTTGAACCTGGGGCAGGATGCTCAGGCCATGATGGCTGTGGACAAGCTGGACGAGCTCTATACGCGCGTGGGCGACCTGAGCCGGCGCGATGGGTTGAGCATTCGCCGGGCTCTCCTGCAGTGGCGCGCCGGCAATTTCGCAAAAGCGCTGACCAGCACAGAGGTGGTCATACATTCTGTTTACCCGCAACCTCTATGGGTACAGATGGAGGCGTATCGCATTGCAGCCATGTGCCAGTTTGAGTTGGGCAGCCTGAATCAGGCATTGGAGTTCATCTCCCGCGCTGAGCAAATCACACAAAACATGGGTCGAGCAGGTTATGAGGCACTGGCTCGAGTGAAGCTCACGCGTACGACCCTCCTGGATGCAATCGGCGACACCGGTGGCGCTTTACGAGCCTGCTACGAAGCGGAGTCGCTCGCCGAACAGATCCAGGATGATGCACTGACTGCTGAAGCGACGGTACAAATGGTCGAGCAGCTCGTCTACAACAGCAAGCAGGACGGACTGCTGGAAATGGCACGGCACAGCCTGGAGCTGGCAGACATGACGGGCAACCAGGCTCTCCGCTCCTATGCGCTGAGTGTTTTGGCGCTCGTATTGATGCTGACCGACAAGGCAGAGGAAGCACTGCAATCAGGCGCGAGCGCGCTCACCTTGGCCAGACAGATCACACGCACCAATGAGCGCAGTTCAGTCCTCTTCCTGGCGCTGACGACGCAGGTGCAGACCCTGTATCGCTGTGCTTTCAACGCAGCGTCGGGGCAGCAACGCGCTGCCCAGCTTCAGCAGGCGTTGGGGTTAAGCCGCGAGGCTGTGGCGGTCGCCACAGTCAGTGGGTCACCTCGCGCGCGGCTCCAGGCCTACACCCGACTGGGCACGGTTCAGGCCGCGCAAGGCGACCTGGAACTGGCGATGGAAAGCCTGCAGCGCGCAGGTGAGGCGCGCGGTGCGTTCAACGACAACGCCGCTGGCCAGGCACTCGTGTGGCAGTTGGTCACCGAGTGGCAGCAGGAAGAACCGGACTTTGGCCGGGTGCGTGAACTGGCTGGGCAGATCACCACGCTTATCGACATACGCCAACAGGATTACTTCGTGCGCGCAGAGGGTGATGCCCTCTGGCAGCTCTACCAGGACCTGAGTCGTACCGCCAACCTGGAGAGGCTCCGAAAAGAAGGTGGGGCTGTGCTGGCGGAGCGCGTCGCTGTGCGGCCTGCATCTGTACACCCTCCTGCCTCTGTCCCGCATATCCAGCTAGTGCACCACGATCTGCGCGTGCTGGGCTTCGGACCAGGTCAGGTATGGCGCGGCGATCATGTCATTACACAAGGCGAGTGGGGCTGGAATCTACCGCGGGAACTGTTTTTCTACATCCTCACCCTGCATCAGTCCAAACGCGCGGATATTACACTCGCTTTATGGCCCGACTCACCGCCGTCTGCCGCGGTGAGCAGCTTTCACAGTGCCAAGCTCGCAATCAAAAAAGCCCTGGGACGGCAGGCCATGGTTCATGTAAACGGCCTCTACACCGTGGACTCCGGGATGGATTACCTGTACGACGTAAGTAACTTCGAGCAACTCGTCGCCGAGGCCGAGCACCTGCCCCCGCCCAACGCCCTGGAGAACTTGATCGAGGCGGCTGGACTATACCAGGCGGATTTTCTGACCGATTCCTCCAAAGATTGGGCGGGCACGATCCGCCGCGAGCTGCTGAAAAAGTACACCTTGTGCTGTCTCGCCGCGAGCAAGCACGCATTGGACCTGGGCACCCCTGAGGCGGTGCTGGATGTCATGGAGCTGGCCGCACAACGCGATGAGCTCAATGAGGAGCTTGCACGTTTGTTGATCAGCCTGCAGTGGCGGGCCGGTAAGCGGGCGACTGCTCTGGA
>JAJYKL010000189.1 GCA_021788625.1 Chloroflexota bacterium | reverse complement strand
CCATGATCATCCTGAGCTGGTCGAAGGATGTGGCCCATGGTGGTTCGACAGGCTCACCATGAAGGCTCACCATGATCATCCTGAGCTGGTCGAAGGATGCGGCCCATGGTGGTTCGACAGGCTCACCATGAATGCGGGGAACCTTGTTGTAAACTGCAAGCCGCTCTAGTTGTACGGGCCTTTGGTTGAACCATGTGGCAAACCGGTCGTCACGTGTGAGCCACGTCTCTGGAGAGGGCGTGCCCACTCCCTGCAGGGTGGTGACGCCAGACGCCTGTGACCAGATATCCTGTGGGAGGATGACGTGGCAGGTTTCTCGCATGCAAATGTCAGGAGGGGTGGGTGATAAACGATGTGTATGATGCATATGATGGATCACGGCGGGCATGACGGTCAGGACGCGCAGGAGCATCGGTCCAGCGCTCCCCAGCAAGAGTCGTTGCTCGATATTCTCAGGCGGCGCTATGCGCTGGGCGAGATCAACCTGCAGCAGTTCCAGGAAATGCAGCAGGTATTAGGATTGTCGGGCACACCGGCAACCGTGGAAACAGAGCATGACCACCGCTGAGAGGGCTCGTGCCTGTGCAGACTGTGAGGGTTTGAGGAAGTGAAAATGATCGGAGCTGGGCTGAATGAGTGATGCCAACTGGAATCGATTGCTGGTCGGCATCGTACTGTTGGGGGTTCTTTGGATTTACGTATCCCGGGTGCCTGTTGAGGCCAGCAACACACCTGCTCCCGCTACCCCCCAAACTGGCTTTACTGCGCCAGACTTTACCCTGAAAACGATAAACGGGCAGTCGATGACCCTTTCCAGTTTACGTGGCAAGGTTGTGTTAATCAACATATGGGCTTCGTGGTGTGCTCCGTGTAAGGCTGAAATGCCGGCCATCGAGAACGTTTATCGGCGGTATCGGGATTCAGGCTTTGTCACACTGGCTGTCAATTCGACGATCCAGGACAATCAGGCGGATGCGGTGGCGTTTGCCCAGAGGCTTGGCCTGACCTTTCCCATTCTGCTGGATACCGATGGTACGGTGACGCGGCTATATCAGGTGCGAGCGCTCCCGACTTCGTTCATCGTCGGACGCGACGGGAAAATCCGCGACGTTATTCTGGGTGGTGCGATGAACGAAGCGACCATTGCCAGTAAGATCCAAAGCTTGTTGAGCGAAGGGGCGCACTGAAATGTTCCCCTTTATTCAGGTGGGCCCACTGTCCCTGCAATCGCGAGGCCTGATTTTAATACTGACTGCCTGGATAGCCTCGACCGTTTTTGAGCATGCCGCACCCCAATCAGGTATAAAACGTGAGGAGGCCAGTTCGCTGAGTTTCCTCGCTTTCATAGTCCTGATCGTTGCGGCTCGCATCGGGTACATCATGCAATATCTGCCCGTCTATCTCAGCATGCCACAGGCGGCACTGGCACTCGACGCCAATACACTGTCCTGGCCCATTGGGTTGGCAGCCATGGTTGCTGTTTGCTACGGGCGCATTCGCCGTCGTCATTTATCGCTGCTGGGCGTACTGGACGCCCTGGCGATGGG
Source organism: Chloroflexota bacterium (assembly GCA_021788625.1). Taxonomy (GTDB): domain Bacteria; phylum Chloroflexota; class Anaerolineae; order J036; family Brachytrichaceae; genus CAIXPS01. Next base: position 2,750 of record JAJYKL010000189.1, on the reverse strand, counting down.
CCTGCCGTTCATTGCGGCAGGGTTGGCACTGGCCAACCTTGCCAGCGGTGATGGATATGGCGCTCCCGCGCAACTCCCCTGGTCCATCACTCTATGGGGAGCATCACGCCAACCGACGCAGATTTATGAGCTGATAGCGGCCGTGGGCATCGGGATCATAATCTGGCGGATAAAACCAACCCGTGAAGGGCAGCGCTTCAGCATCTTCGTTGCCCTCTACGCCGGGTCGCGATTGTTCCTCGAAGGGTTTCATGGCGACAGCACCATCACCTGGGGTGGGGTGCGGACGGTTCAGCTGTGGAGTCTTGTCATTCTCATCATCGCAGTACTCCTGACGCGCCGCCTCGGTCAACGTGCAAGCCCTCCCCATTCGACCGGTGAGCGTTAACACCTTTACCTGGTCCCCCGACCTGTCTCGCCGCTGCCGCACGATCCTGGTTGTGGTCGCTCCTACACGCGGCTGGCTGCCGTGAATGGCAGACCGCATGCGCGATGTTCGCTATACTCCTCCTTGCACCCTTGTCCGTTCGCCCGTCAAGCTCTGCACTTGGCCGGGTGGCTGGGCGAGGGGACCGCAGGTTTAAGCGTGAGGCGTGAAACGTCAGGCGCCATCGACAGACATGAACGGCAAGATGCGATGACATTCTGAAGGAGTGGCTGTATATGAGCACATCACAGGCGCAAGTGGAGTTGAAAATCGCCTACATCGGCGGCGGCAGCCGGGGCTGGGCTCATACCTTGATGATCGATCTGGCCCTGTGCCCCGACCTGCGCGGCCAGGTCCTGCTCTACGATATTGACCTTCCCTCAGCCCGGCTTAACGAGCGGCTGGGGAACTGGCTGCAAGACCAGCCGGGCGTTCAGTCGCGCTGGACCTATCGCGCCGTGGAGCGCCTGGACGAGGCGTTGGCTGGAGCAGACTTCGTGTTTATCTCCATCCAGCCAGGGCCGCTGGAAATGATGGGGCACGAGATTGGCGTAGCGGAGAAATACGGCCTGTTCTTCCCGGTGGGCGATACGACTGGCGCTCCCGGCCTGATGCGCGGCCTGCGCTCCGCCATTATCTATGCCGGGTTCGCCCACGCCATCGCGAAGGCCTGCCCGCGCGCGTGGGTCATTAACTACTCGAACCCGATGACCATCTGCACGCGCACGCTCACCCGCGTGGAGCCAGGCCTCAAGGTGTTTGGCTGCTGCCACGAGGTCTTCTCCACCCAGGAGATCCTGGCCGAGGTGGCGCAGGAGCACCTGGGACTGCCCGAGCGGCCTGCCCGCGACGACATCCGCGTGAATGTGCTGGGCATCAATCACTTCACCTGGATCGATCAGGCCACCTTCCAGGGGCACGATCTGCTGGCCCTGCTGCGCGAGCATATCCAGGAGCCGGGCGTGCTGAGGCCATACACGCGGCAGGTAGTGGAGGCGCAACACAACTACTTCTTCGATGCCCGTCAAATCAAGTTCGAATTGTTCCGCCGCTACGGCCTGCTGGCTGCCGCCGGTGACCGGCATCTGGCGGAGTTCGTGCAGGGCTTCACCCGCTCACCGGAAGACCTCTTCCGCTGGGGTGTGATTCGCACGCCGATCACGTACCGGCTCGAGCGCTGGCAGAAGTCGGCGGGCCTTGCTCAGCAAATCATGCAGGGCGAGCGGGAATGGAAACTGCAGCCCTCTGGCGAGGAGGCCATCCGGCAGATCAAGGCGCTGTGCGGCCTGGGCGACTTTGTCACCAACATGAACTGTGAGAATCGCGGCCAGATCAGCAACCTGCCCGCGCACGCGGTGCTGGAAACGAACGCCTACCTCAGCCGTGGCTCCGTCCGGCCGCTCACGGCGGGAGCGCTGCCCGCAGGGGTGCGCGAGCTGGTGGCGCGCCATGTGGCAAACCAGGAGCTGCTCATCGACGCCGCCTTGCAGCGCGACAAAGACCTGGCCTTTCAGGCTGTCTTCGGTGACCCCACCACCAACCTGCCAATCGACCGGGCCTGGGCCATGTTTGAGGAAATTGGCCTGCCACAGGGGTGGTGGTGAAACCGAACCAATAAGCAGCTCAACTTCGTCCAGTACATCAAGAGGCTGCTGAAGATCCACAGTCGCGCAGGGGTGGTCGTGCCTGGTAATGTTCTGTTCAAGGGCGGCGCAGCTAGGACGGCGCAGCGTAACCTATGCAAGGAGTGCAATGCGCACACGCTGCTGCGCCTGCCCACGGGCATCTTCCACGCCTGGGGCGTGAACGACAACGTACAGTTCTGCGACTACCAGCCGTCCTGCGAGCAGCCTTGGCCGGAGGCGCTGTGGATCAACGACCTGCACGCCCCCTGTTATTACGGTAGATGTTAGCCTCGCAATTATGTATTGGTCGTCTGCAATGTAACTCCTGGCCGCAGGGGGCATCAAATGAAACGGTGAGCCTCATCAGACCCGCCACCAGCCGTTCATCTGGTGACCAGAGCGGTTTGCGATTGAACGCAAGGTATTGGGCATTTATCCTGAGCTGGTCGAAGGATGGTTCGACAGGCTCACCATGGACGCTTACCATGATCATCCTGAGCTGGTCGAAGGATGGTTCGACAAGCTCACCATGATCATCCTGAGCTTGTCGAAGGATGGTTCGACAGGCTCACCATGAACGCTTACCATGATCATCCTGAGCTGGTCGAAGGATGGTTCGACAAGCTCACCATGAACGCTCACCATGGTCATCCTGAGCTTGTCGAAGGATGGTTCGACAAGCTCACCATGAACGCTCA
>JAJYKL010000068.1 GCA_021788625.1 Chloroflexota bacterium | reverse complement strand
CGTACGAGGGCAGTGTGGTCGTTATACTCGGTGTGAGCCAGGCGCTCCGGGCACTGAAGCTGAAGAGCCTGCATGCCAATGTTGTAACTCATGTGACTGTCCTTACAGGATGGGTTGTCGCGGCCGTAACTGCCTGCTCATCAAGGCCGGGATGTCGAGAAACGGATGTATCTGACGCTCACTCTTCAACAGCCAGACCTTGAGCACTTCTGGGTCCAACGTACCCTGCACTGCCTGGCAGCGCATCAGCAGGAAGCGATTATGATGTGCGAGCAGCTCCAGGGATTCACGGTACACTGGCTTGTCTGCCCGATTCGCGCGTGCGAGCAGCTCGTCAGAGTATTCCTTCAGGTAGGCCTCAATGATGCGCAGTTGCCTGAGCGATTTCGCCTCCATGCGTTCCATGCCATGATGTTGAGGCTTCTCCAGTATCAGTTTCTCCAGGTGCGCGATATATGCACGTGCCCAGTCTGCGTCGGGTCCATAGGAGGACTGGAAGTGAGTTCGTTCGATATCGTGCCAGCGACGCTTGTGATTCCAGGTTGTCTCGGCCATAGCCACCATCGATAAACCAGTTGGCCAGAAGCATCGCATAACCTGGCAACTGATGTGACCATTTAACCCGACCTGTCGTAAGTCCTGCATGTCCCGGTGGATGAGCCGGGCCAGGGTGACATCCAGCGCCTGTTCATGCAGTCCGGACCACAGGTAATAGTCGAACAGAAAGCTGTCACCGTTATAGCGGGTCCACCACCCGTCGAGGAACTTCATGAACGGCTGGTTGGTGTGGGGCATGCTGGCATGATTCAGCTTGGGGCGCTCAGGCGGGAAGGATTCGTTGCATTGCAGGTCTGTCAGGCTGTGTCGGTAGCAGCGCGAAATGGGCGCGAACATGAGTATGGCGTTGCCATGTGGACTTTCAACCTGCAATTTGGTGGGTGCCCACCAGCTCTCAAAATAGCTGAGGAATACAAACCGTTGTTGGGGATTGGTTTCGAACAGCCGCTCAGCGAGCGCATTGACCAACCTGGCATACCAGTCCGGCGGTGTCAACACGGCACATTCCGCACACTCGCACTTGTTATTCATCGAATCGGATAACCACACATGCAGGACATCGACTTCGGGGTGAGATCGCGCATAGCGGGCGATGGTGTTCAGCAGAGCTCGAAAAGCAGGTCCGTGAGAGTAACACAGCTCCGTATTGACGGGGATGCCGGTGAAAACGACCCGTTTGCCATTCACTCTGGCCAGCCAGCGCTTCTTCCGTGCAGGCACCTGCAAATCCGTCGTCGCCCAACTATTGCAGGGGAGATCGACGCAGGCCGCCGTCCATCCGTGTCCGACTCGATGCAGCAGCATGCCGCGCTTTTTGATCTCCGCGATTACCCGTGAGTCCAGCGCAGCACAGTCCGCTTCGCCTAACTGTTGTGGTCTGCCGTAATACGGGTTATAGGATCGTTCATACCAGCGTTTCCAGAAAGTACCAGAGTTCTGGAACTGGAGGAAGAAGCTATTCATGCGTCGCTTGGCCATCCAATCGACCATCCCAATGACGTGTGTTAGGGATGGCGAACCCTCGATGCAGGTGCCGCGGTGACGGTAGGATGCCTTCTCCCGCTGTTCAAAATGATCTTCCGGGAGGTGTTCTATCCGGGGTAATAGCTCACCTCGCCGGCCTGGGCGCACCCACCGCACGCCCAGATGCTCCAGATAAGCGTAAACGCCAAAAAGCACGCTACGCCCATTCGAACCGCTAATGGTTAGCTGGCGGCCATTCTGTCGGATGGAGAAGGCATCGTCCCAATAGGAGCTCACCAGATCGGGCCAACCGTTTTCGTTAAATTGGTCACAGATGCCCAGGCAGATATGGTCTGGTGTAAGTGGTGGTCTCTGGCTGGTCCGCATTGAATACGTTTGTCCTGTGATGGCTTTGAGATATCTGGCCAGCTCCCTGCCCGCAAACTGTACAGCCGTATCGCGACCCAATGTGTAGAGGGTGTTCATAGAGTGCCTATCGTTGGAAAATACGCGACGAACTTCAGATGGTTCGTTGCAGGCCAATTAAATGAGACCGACTCGCTGCCCGGGTTGTACTGTCCCTCCACTTCGCTTTCAATTCGTTGCACGGCGCACCCATCTGGATGCGGCAGGCGTACCTGAAGTGATTTCAGCCTGCGCTCGATGCCTTGTGGGCAGGTGACTTCGATAGTGATCCAACCCTGATCCAGTTGTGATCGCACATCGAGATTTAGCTTGCCATAGTAGCTCCATGCATTTTCGAGGTGAATATACTGGCCCTGTCGCAAAAACGCACGTGGCACACCAGATAGGATATTGAGTGTCCCTCCATCCAACAGGTTGAAGCCGCTCTCGGCATAGAGCATGGTGCGTGCTTCCATCAGGAACCAGGCTTCCTCATGCGTCTTGTGAGGGCTGACGCCAAAAAGGTGTTCCCAAAAGGTGTAGGTCTCGCGATCTGCCAGAGCTGCCATGGCGCGATAGAACGAACGCAGAAATGCTTTCACCTCACCACGCCGCAGGTGCACAAAGGGGTGGCGCGAGTAATACGGTTGCGAAAACGCCACTCCTTCGAAGCACATGTGCTCATAATGCGATTCAACCAGAAAATCTGCCAGGGGTTCATGCGGGTCCAGCACCTCGCAGAAGACGGTATAAAGGGGGCCCAGGAGCGAGTCGCGAGCATAGACAGCTTCATGTGTATAGGAATTCTGGCCCTCCAGCGCGAATGCATCAGGTCCACTGGCTTCAACCCATGGCGCGCAGGTGGGCACCCAGCGACCATCGCCTAGCGGCACCACAGGAGAGCGGACAATCGATTCAGCCAGGGCAGCGCGGATATCCGTTCGCAGGTCAGCCGCTTCGCGCGCAAAGGCATCGGCCTGCGTCGGATCCACACCATGTAGCATCTCCGCTGCACGTGCGAGACCAATGTACTGGTATGCATTCAACATGAACTGGCGATAGTTGTCCGCTGGATCAGCCACTTTGCCGGTAATAAGCCCTGCACCCGGTTGAGCATTGGGCGCATCCTCGTGATGATGCCGGATGATCCACTTGCAGGCCAGAGCAACCTGGTCTTTGATACGGCGTACCCACTCATCATCGCGGGTATAACGATAGTGTTCACCCATTGTGTAGAGCGCGGCGCCCGTCTCCAACATATAGTCTCCGAAGTTTTGAAAACGGCCATCGTCGTGCTGCTTGTCCAGGAAGTACTGTAGACAGGCTGCTGCAATATCGTGCCATCCAACTGAATCCAGATACTGGATGATCGGAGAACTCTCCGATCCGATAGGGCTGTAAACTCCGACGCATGGTGCCAGGGTGCCGCCTCGCTCACCGTAGATCACCAGAGAAAGATGTGTCAAACCAGCCTGAAACATGTGCTGGATCCGGGGTTCCGGCAGTTCGATGCGAGTGGATCGATTCAGTTTGACCTGCCAGTACTTGCGTGTATTGGCTAGTAGTTCGTCGAATGACAGGCTGGTGAGTGAGGCCGTATCGGCAAGGCGTAGCGGTTCGTGCACCAGACGGTATTCGGTTTGCACTGTTTCACCCGGTGCCAGCAAAATCACCACCTGTGCCTCCTGCCAGGGTTGCTCCCCTAACCAGGCTGCGCCATAGACGTTATCAAATAAGGTCAGAACACCATCATGGCAGGCAAGAGGTTGTTCCTGGTCAGTCTTTAACGCGAGATGAGGCTGGTAAAAGAACGCATAGGCTGCGTGGGCAGAGGTATTGGTCGCTCTGAGCCGATAACACAGAACAAGCGGCAGACGAAGATGAGCCAGCATCGCCTGGCGTGAGCGCTCGCGCTGTTCCACTTGCTTTGGAGTATGGGGCATTCCCAGGCCTTCCTCTGCGACCAGGTATGGCGTCCCCGTGACCATCTCCTCGGTGAGAGCAGGACCTGCTGTAGCATCGCCGACAAGCGTGGTAAACATGAGCGTGTCATAGCGGATATCTTCATCGACCACCTCGCCGTGCAATATGGGCAACGTATTGTGGTCCAGGTGCCGGTGAACATCAGACCGTACTCCTTTGCCACGTCCGATCGGGATGTGCACGGAGGCCAGCCGATGTCGCACGCTGTTAACAACGCGGATTCTTTGCAAATCGGTTTCGATGAGGAACTGTCGCTGGTCGAGTCCAAGGCCCAGTAGTGTGGGGCAGGGAATGTCCTGGGTATGATGCGCGGCTGTCTCGAACGACTCTTCGTTCTGTAGCTCCACGGCTTGCAGCTTGCTCAGACCCGCACGCATGGGTCGGCGCGCGGTCGTGTCATCCAGATGGATGGTGACTCCATATGCCTGCAGGTACAGGTTGCCGGTACTGAGCAGGTCCAGAGGGCAGAACGTGAAGCCATATCGATCGGTATGCATGGTGATGAGCGATTTATGCCTTCCCGATCGAGCGGGGTCCACTGATACATTCATTTCAAGGGAACTGATCTCAGCTCCATCCCAGTCGTTTACGTGTGTGTGATGGACCTCATTGATCTGAGCGTTTCGCGAGCTCAAGTCCACATCGAGGATGCTGGGATCGAACGCTATCTGTAAATTCAGTTTCATAATGGAGTTCCCAGAATGAGCACTGGTTCATCAGGATACGGTTTGACTCAAAAGCGACTTCACACTGGTGATGATGTGACTCTCTATCTCAGGACTGAACGGTGCTGGCAATCCGTAGTACAGGGTGGACTCGTCCACCTCATAACCACCTTCCGCGAACATCCGTGCCGATGGAATGTAAGCTGTCAACCCATTCGAGTAGCCGACCGGAAGAACAGTTCGAGCAGCTCCCAATCGCTTGATGAGGCGACCATAGTCACTGCATACCTCACCTCCCAGGGCAATGAACGTCAACTCACGACCCAGGTCCAACCGCTGTAACGTCAATCGTGGCTCTGAGCGATCGCCGGCTGCAATAATCTGACGTGCCCAGGCTCGTTGTATGGGCGATTCGCTCGTAAGCTTTTGCTGCAGCTCTTCTGCGTTGGGTCTGTGGACCAGAGGCAGGCTGACCTCGATTTTCTCTCCACCCAGGGCCGGCGTGATGGAACGCAATGATCGCTGGCTTATCACCTGCATGACCGTCTCTCCAAGTGCCGTACCGAATTCATGCACGTCCTCGGGCACACCGCTGCGAAAGGTTTTGCCCCCCACATAGGTGCAGGCAGGGCGCACATCGCCGAAGCAACCGGGTAGAAACGCGGCCACCGCTCCTGTTCCCAGCGCACCTTCGATGTACCGTCGCGCAGCGCCCGGGTAATCTGAGGTGATGCGATAGTCACCCATTGTGGTGGGGTGACAGGTGTAATGGAACAGAATGGCTCGTACATTCGCGTTGTCCTCCTCACGGCAAGCGATGACGGTCACCTCGTCGTCACGTGATCCCGATGGGTTGGGGGCAAAAACCGCCCGTCCATCGCGTATGAGCCTGCGGTTGACCGCGTATCCCTCCAGATGCGAATGTCCCACGTAGAGCCTCACCGGTCGCAGTACACGTCGCGCTTCGGCTGCGGTACGTAAAATCGCCTTGCATACCTGGTCAACCACCACCGGATCGAGCACTCCGACACCCAACATGTTGGCGCATATCTGAGGCCCCGAATGTGTGTGGCTGGCAGCCAGCAGAACGGCAGATGGACTGATGCTCTGTGTATGCGATAACTCTTCGGTCAGTCGGGATGCGAGCGCATTATCGAAGCCGATGACATCAGCTGTGATGATACAGGCTGCCTGGGATGGAGCTTCCTCTGACTGGAACCACAGCACGCGCACCTCGAGGTCGTCCAGTACACCTTCGGCTCCGTGATTCCGGTATCCAAATCCGGCTAAAAACGTCCCGAGCGATGGGGTGATCACCGCCCCTGCAGCACCCAGTAACATGATTTCTCCTTGGTCGAATCACCTCACACGTTGAACCGCTGGTGCAGTTCCATCCACAAAGGTTCAGCGATCGTTTGCTGGTAGGCTGCCATATCTTCCTCAATCTCATCGGGGCTTGCAGCACCCACCAATGTCGCGTCAACTCGCTCATCGCGCGTGCTAAACTGTATGGCCGCTGAAAGCATATTCACTTTATTGGCTTGAGCCCAATCCCACAATGCAACAGCTTTTTGCACCTTCTGTGGATCCATCCGCCCGTTCCATTTGGCAGCCACCAGTCGTGGATCCTGCCCTCCCAGTAAACCGTATTCCACCACCATTGCGTTGAAGATGCCAACGTGATACTGAGCAGCCAGGGGCAGAAGGTCATGCCCAGCGCTTTGGTTGAGCAGGTTGAAATCACCATATGTGAGGGAGACTTCGAAGTGGCCGCTCTCGATACAGGTCCGATGCAGATCATGGCTGCGCACGCCCAGCCCGATTGCGTGGACCAGTCCTTCCGATTTCATATGCTGCAGCTCAGATAAAGCCCCACCTGATGCGAGGACGGGGTCGATAGTCTCAGGGTCGTGCACCAGCATCACGTCGAGGTAATCCACTCCGAGAGACTTCAGACTGTGTTCAACGCTATGCCGGGTTCCCGTGGCAGTGTAGTCTTTTGGCCGGGAGCGCGTGCCCGTCTTGCTCGAAAGAATCAGATCTGCACGCCGGCCGCCCCGATGAAACCATTCCGATAATGCCACACCGATGATCTGCTCGCTCTCTCCATATCCGGGTGAGGTGTCAATCAGCCGGATGCCCAGCTCCAGCGCACGCAGTACTGTCGCTGCCCCAATTTCCCAATCATGCCGCTTTTTTTCAGGCTGGTATCCCAGCCATGCTCCTCCCAGCCCAATCGGAGTGACGGCGATACCGGTTCGTCCAAGCTGGTGACGCGTTAGCTCTCGTTGATAAGTCATATGTGTATTATCTTCTGCCGAATGCCACACCAGGTAAATCTCAGTAGCGTCTGCGCCTGCGCCGGCCGAGCACGGCCTGGCCAACCTGTCGATACCAGTAGTCGCGTCGCGAGTATTTGGTCATATCCCAGTAGACATGCCGTATAAAACGCGCCACGTCACGATATAGTAGAGCGGCAATTGACACGGCCACGCCTGCGATGAACCATGTCGGCCACGGAAGCAGGGCATAAGCTGCGACGAAGAAAAACAACACAGCCAATAAACCGGGTAAAGTCTGGTTGAGCCGCCGGGGACTGACGGGCAGACCAAAGGTGATCACCAAACCCAATAGGGCCGCCACCAGCCCGATGACGGTACGATCGATAAACATATAAAGCGCTCCTGCCTCTACCCCATCAACTTGCGTTGCTGACCGACTGTTTAGGTTCACCACATTGAACTGGCTTCACCATGGCATTGACGGTGGAAGTGAGCTGATCAATCTCGGCGTGGACCTTTTCGATCACAGCATCCAATCCGACCAGCATCATCTCTTTGGATGTACGGTGCTTCAACTCTATTCCACCACGTTTCGACGCTCGATCGCTTACTGTCAGCCGCAGCGGAACACCGACCAGATCCGCATCCATGAATTTGACACCAGGTCGCTCATGACGGTCATCGTAAAGCACTTCCACGCCCGCCGCCTGAAGATTGACATAGACTCGTTCGGCGATCTGTTCGGTGTCAGGTTCACCATGCAGCAGCACGAGATGCACCTGATAGGGTGCAACGGTGATAGGCCAGCATAACCCGTATTCATCATGGTGTTGCTCTGCCACGCAGGCCATTAACCGACCGGTGCCAATGCCATAGGACCCCATCAGAACAGGCCGAAACTGACCCTGCTCATCCTGATAAGTACATCCCAGGGGATCTGAAAAACGCGTACCCAGCTGGAAAATGTTGCCCACCTCCACTCCGCGAGTTGTGTGTAAAGGATGCGAACAGATGGGACAGGCATCACCTTCACCAGCCACGGCAATGTCGCACACCTGTTGTGCGCGGTAATCGCGGCCATAGTTTGTGTTCAACAGGTGAAACCCTTCCTCATTAGCCCCAGCCACTAGATTGGGCGAATATGCCACGGCCTCGTCCACGACCACCAGGCAGTCGTGCACACCAATGGGTGATCCATAGCCAGGTACGGCACCAATGGAACGGATTTCCTCTTCCAGTGCAGGTCGCAGTTCGCGGGCATGAATGGCATTGGCAAGTTTCGTTTCGTTCAATTCCATATCACCACGTACGACGGCGAAGACAAACTGTTGGGTCACATCTCCCAGTGTGGCAGGATGGGGCTTTGCAATGGTGGCAACCATGAAAACTGCCTTCGCTGTTTTCATACGTGGGATATGAAGAAAGGCGGTCAACTCGTCGATCGTCTTCACGCCTGGTGTGGGCACTTTCTCGACTGTGCACTGCACCTCCTCCAGCGCCGGTGATTTGTGAAAGGTGGCGACCTGCCTGTTGGCTGCATAACCACATTGATCACAGAGGAGCAATGTGTCCTCCCCGATGGGATTCAGGTACATGAATTCATGTGAGAGCTTGCCACCCATCATCCCCAGATCAGCCGCAACCGCGACAGTGGGCAGACCACAGCGGGCATAGATATTGAAATAAGCCTGGTAGTGTGCGCGATAGTGGGCATCCAGGCCAGCCCAGTCTGCATCTAGGCTGTAGCTATCCAGCATCGTAAATTCCCGTACACGGATCAACCCTGCACGTGGGCGTGGATCGTCACGCCACTTGGTTTGGATATGGTAAATCAAAGCGGGCAGCTGCCGATAGGACCGAATCTCTTTCTGCACCAGCGAGGCCACGACCTCCTCGTGTGTCATGGCCAATACCATGTCGTGCCCGGCCCGATCCGCAAATCGCCCCATCTCTGATCCAATTTCGTACCAGCGACCCGATTCCTTCCAGGTGTCAGCGGGTTGGACGACCGGCATCGTCATCTCCTGCCCGCCGATGGCATCGATCTCCTGGCGCATGATATGTTCGATCTTAGTGAGTACACGCCGGGCGAGAGGCAAGTAGTTAAAGATACCCGCTCCGAGCGGCCTGATGTATCCGGCCCGGAGCAATAACTGGTGACTCACCACCTCCGTATTGGCTGGCACCTCACGCAGAGTCTGACCAAACAAGCGTGTCATTCTCATCGTTTCGTCCTCATCGCATTGACTTTTGAATTGTTTCCCAGACCATTCTCTCAATGTGGCCTATGGTGACCGCAATATCGCTTCCCAGCCATATAGGTCTGAACACCTGTTGGAACTTGTACTGGATCCGGGCGGGCAGGCTGAAGCACGCCATGTGGATTAAAGATCGACCTAAGGTTCCTGCACCAGGCTGATGGCTTCATCAAGTGATCGAGCACGACCGCTATGGTGCAGCGCCAGGATCATCAAGCCCATTAACGTGTCTTCGGCACCGGGCGGAAAGCGATATGGACCTGGCATGACGCGACTGATGGCACGTTGGAGGGATGGCAGTTTTTGTACCAGCCCGCCCGAAAATACAATTCGCTGCCAGGCACATTGTGGCCAGATTCGCCTGGCACAAGCTTCATAGTTTTCTGCCATGTTATTGAATGCGGCTGTGAATAGATGCGCAACGGAGAGCGTTTCCTCGCGTATATGCTCGATATTACCGGCATCGCCACACGAGCTGGGAAAAAAGGCCAGGTTAACGCGAAGGTCGGTATCGTCGAGTGCTGAGGTCACGCGTGAGATGTAGGACCAGGGGTCAGGTACCGCGACACCTTGCTGCTCAGCCAGCTCAGTCAGCAGGCGCAATAGAGCATTGAGTGATCGCCCGGCCGGGATGTGGATGATTGCACGAAGGTATTGATGATCAAAGTAGGGACGTGTCTGATATTCCAGGCTGGGAACCCACTCGTGGGTAAGCATGCCTACCTGTGACCCGGTCGATACATTGATCGATAGCTCATCAGGACCCAGGAGCGTGCCCAATACTGCACACTGATGATCACCCACCGGCGCATAACATGGCAATGATTGTCCATCCATATTCAGTGTACTCACCACCTCGCTTGCGTCGCAGATGTGGGGCCACATTAAGCTTCCCAGTCCCAGGCGTTCAATCAGCTCGCTCCGCCAGGAGGCTTTTATCAAGTCGTAGGCGCCATATGCCGCCGCGTTGGTGGGTTCTACACGTGGTTCAGAATGGCACAGGCTCGCCAAAACGAAATCTGGCAGCGAGGCTGGGATCACCTGTAGATCAAACGGTAGAGCCTGGTGCTCCTTAAGCCACCAGAGGAACCCCAACGGACGGCTCACCAGAAGATCGTTACCCACTGCCAGGCGCTCCGTATCCGATACCTGCTCCGACATGATGTCGAAGTAGGATCCTCGGCCGGAGGGGTGTGGTTGCTCCATGCGCTGATCCTGCCAGGTGATGGCATTGCTCAGTGGCATACCCGTGGGGCGGGTTAACACCAGACCATGCATTTGCGAGCACATGACCAGTCCCGAACAATTAACCGCATGGGGCAGTAACTGATGCACGAGATCATGCACGGTGTCGACCAGCGCCTGTGGGTCCACCTCACGCCAGGCAGGTGGTAACCCTGATACGAATGATGGGAACCGCATGCGCTCGGTGTGACTCAATTGCCGGGCGTCCAGGTCAATCACGGCACCCTTCAAGAATGTGGTACCCAGATCGATGCCTATAAACGACTGATGCATACTGCGATTATGCGCTCAATCATCCGTAAAGCAGGTTTGGCGCGTAGGGTTTGTAAGCAATTACTTAAGAATATAGTAGGTTCCGCGCTTATCGCCGATACGCATAATGATGCCCCGTTCCACCATGTCTACGAAGTCGCGGCGCAATGACTCGGGACTGATGTCGGGACATAGCTCCTGATAGTCGCGGTTCGTGATACGTCCAGTGCGGTGCAAGAATTCCAACATCTTTTGCATACGCTGGTTCTGGGCTGGTATGGGCAGGTTATCTACAGGTGATCGATCAGTGGGCCTGGCATATAAGGTCACCATGAAGCCAGCCTCCGTTTCCTCGAATTTGGGCGGTTGGTGCCCGCGCTCACGCATGGTGTGAACCATACGATCAATCCCGTAGCCCAGGCGCTCGATGTACCCCATATCGGCGAGCACCTGAACCACCGACTCGTTGCGCGAATAGCGCTCATTCATCAGGTTCTGCAGCGTGACGTGTCCGGGTAAACGTCCGGGGCTGCGCACTTCCACCCGATCGCTAAACACCAGGATGTGTATCTGGTTGCCGGTCATGCGATACTCGCGATGTGCGATGGCGTTTACCACAGCCTCTCGGAGTACACCTGGCGGGTAGGGTGGTTCATCATTGCGAATCCAGGATCCGAGATGTGCATGGTGCGCGACATTTTCACCCAGGAATAGCTCGGCGTGCCGGATCTGCTCGGGTAAAGTGCCACTGAGTGTCTGGCGGATGAACACTTCATCCATACTGGATCCGTGAAAACGCACAGCCAGCGTCTCTGCCCCCCGCACCCAGCGTTGAGGTTGCTTGCCAAATAGAAGCAGACCAGCATAGGTTGGCTTGACCTTGCGGCTCTGCTGAACAATACAGCCGCGCCGCAGGAGCAGGTCCTCTATTGTCGGCTCTTTGACTTGCGATGTCTGCGAGGCATACGCCTCGACCTTTGCCCAATCCAGGTCCTCGCGACCACACCCGGCCGGCGACTGCGCCTCCCATGATCCCTCATCGCGAACGAGTAATAACTCGCGCAGGGCACGTGAGGTTAAGACGACCGGGCGTTTTCCGCTGCGTGACAGGAAACGCCCGTCGAGACCATATAGGTGAGGTAAGCCACTCGGCACCTCGATGACCAGCACCCCGCTGTTAAGGGTCGGCGACTGATTTACCACATACGGCAGGGGGATGATCAGGTGCGGTTCACTCATGAGAGCGGCTTGATTGGCCCGGTCGATCGCTTCGTCCGGTGATAAAGATGAATGCCCTGGCGGTATCATCAGGGGCACAAGTAGAACGCCTCCCTGTGCATTCGCAAGTGATACGAGTGAGCGCGCCATCCGCTCGATTGTGGCGGTCCCAGGTGTCAGTATGTCAAGGCGCGGCCCGGAACCCGAGCTCAGTAGTTTTTGCAGGTCATCATTGGTTAGCATGATGCCACCCGTCGCCAGCAGAGGCCAGATGCCGTCAGAACATGAGAGTTTACAGCACCGTGTACGCCTGGAGTGGATTAACTACCTTTCAATATGGCTTAGTGGTTGGTAACGGTGTATGTCGAGATCACCTGCCCAGCCTGGTTTGCCAAAGTAAGAACGTCGCCCACTTGCCACGCCGGGTCTACTTTGTTCCAGAATAGATCTGTTGGTACGTCAGACCCGCTCGTTGTGTGAAGGTTGATGAAATTGTTACGGAAAAGCGTCACGTTCCCAAACGTGTAGCTGATGTTACGGTTTGATGACAGCACCCAACCTTGTAACAGCACGTCATTATTGCTGTCATTAGCAATGACTACCGTCTCGCGCTGGCGTTGG
Organism: Chloroflexota bacterium; assembly: GCA_021788625.1. Lineage (GTDB taxonomy): Bacteria > Chloroflexota > Anaerolineae > J036 > Brachytrichaceae > CAIXPS01. The sequence goes on along the minus strand of JAJYKL010000068.1, from coordinate 9,299 downwards.
CCTGGAAACAGCACCCGTCCAATACGCACCTGACCGGCGCTGGCTGCAGTGCCTGCTGCGTCTGATTGGGTCGCAGTCTGCGCAGGCGCCTTCAACGGTGTAGCCGAGGGGCTTAATGACCGTGTTGGTGTCGGGGTTGCCTTGGCAGGTGGTGCTTTGGTCTGTGTCGGAATGGGTGATACTGTCTCGGCTTGCTTTGCCTGCGGTGTGTTTGTCACTACAGCGATGGATGCTGTAGTTGCCAGATTAGGGGTCGAAGTATTCATCAACACACGCACCACGATGAGTGTCGTGACTGCCGATATAACAACGTTGACCAACCCAATGATGATCCATTGTCTGGTGGTAAGTGCAGGTGTCATCACGGTTGAATATATCACCATCGTGATGGCGCGCCAATATTGACTTGGGAGCCGACATCTTGTCTGAAAATGGCTGACAGACAGTGCTACACTGCCCGAATGGAAAGGCTGAAAGGCTTAACATTGGGTGAAAGCATTGAGGAATTTGAACGTCACCTGGCACAACGACCGGTGGCACTCAATACGCGTAAAGCATTTGTCGGCGACTTACGCATTTTCGCGCGCCATCTGCTGCCAAAAACCGCTGAATTGTCGGGGTCCGACTTACCCCTGTCTGGCATTACCACTGACCACATCAAGTCCTTTATATCTGCTCAGGAGCGTGATAGTGGTGCGAAAAACCCCAAGTCCGTCGAGCGCCGCCTGACGTCGTTGAAGGTGTTTTTCAAATGGCTTCAGGAGAGGGGCGTACTTGCAACGGACCCAGCGGACAGGATTGCCTATAAACCGTTACTGGATCCACTGCCGGAGTACCTAACCGAGGATCAGGCGAGAGCCATTGTTAAAGCTGCCAGAATGATTGCAGTCGGCGAGCGCCTTGAAGCGCGGCCTTTAACCGTCATTATGCTGGTATTACAAACAGGCATCAAGAAAAGCGAATGTTTGGCGCTGACCGCCGCTGACATCGAACGTGGTGAACAGGATACAGCTCTCATCTGGATCCATTACGCCCAGAAGCACCTGCAGTTCAAGAACCGCCGGTTGCCTATCACTACAGAATGTCTACAGGTGATTGACTCGCATATACGACGCTACACCATCCAGGACAAGCTCTTTGACTGCACAGGCCGTAACCTGGAATACATGTTCAATCGCAAGGTGGCACCTTTGGCCGGTCTGGACTGCCTCACCTTTGAGATGCTGCGTTGGACGTGCGCTGTGCGCGAGTTCAGGTCAGGTCAGTTCACCAGCGAGCAAATGCAGGTTAAGTACGGTCTGTCTGAAGTAGGCTGGTTGGAAATGCAGGCCAAGTTGGAGCGTTTGGTGCGCTCGAGTGACAATGCGTAAGATGGTTCGGACACTGAAAGGCGCAAGCGAATAAAATGCCTGGCTGGTAAGCGCCAGCCAGGCATTTATTAACCGGCCAATGCAAAGTGCAATTGTGACTTACGCTGCTGGCGTGGGAACGGCCAGATTCATGATGGATCGGAACTCGTTGGCGTCGATGGTCTCTTTCTCCAGCAACCGCTTGGCAACTATAACTAACCGATCGCGGTTATCGATCAAGATTTGCCTGGCGCGCTCATAAGATGACTTGATAATCTTGCTCACCTCGTTGTCAATTACCTCGGCCACCTTCTCGCTGTAGTTTTTACCCTCAGCCAGTTCGCGTCCCAGGAAGACCATCTCGCTGCGCTCACCAAACGACACCGGGCCAATCACATCGCTCATCCCATATTGGCGCACCATTGCGCGCGCCATCTGTGATGCGTGGTCCAGGTCGCTCACGGCACCTGCGGTGACATCGTCGAAGATAATCTCTTCAGCGGCGCGCCCTGCCAGGGCGAAGACGATGCGTGCCTCCATGCGCCGTTTGGTCATGTTGAGCGCATTCTCCTCATTTTCAGGTGCGATCCAGGTGACACCCCCTGCAGCACCACGGGGGATAATCGTCACTTTCTGGACGGCCACTTCGGCATCGGGCACCAGCGCTGCCGCCACGGCATGACCTGCTTCGTGATAGGCCACCACTTCCTTTTCGCGCGGACTGATCAGGCGCGACTTTCGTTCTGGACCCAGAGCCACCTTCTCTATGGCTTCCTGCAGCTCCATTTGACCAATCTCGCGCTTGCCGGCGCGTGCTGTCAGAATGGCCGCCTCGTTCACCAGGTTCTCGATGTCTGCGCCAGTGAATCCAGGTGTTTGCCGGGCAATTGCCCGCAAATCAATATCGACGGCGACTGGCTTGCCGCGCGTATGCACCTTCAGGATCGCTTCGCGACCGTTTAGATCAGGTGCATCGACCACGATACGCCGATCGAAGCGGCCCGGGCGCATCAGTGCAGGATCCAGGATATCAGGACGGTTGGTGGCAGCGATAACAATCACGTTCGTGTCGGTGTTAAAGCCGTCCATTTCCACCAGCATTTGGTTCAGCGTTTGTTCGCGTTCGTCGTTACCACCACCCAGGCCGGCGCCACGCTGGCGTCCCACCGCGTCGATTTCGTCGATGAAAACGATGCAGGGAGCTGCTTTCTTTGCCTGGTCGAACAGATCACGCACACGGCTGGCGCCTACACCTACAAAGAGCTCGACAAACTCGGAGCCAGACAGGCTGAAAAACGGAACACCAGCTTCTCCGGCTACCGCTTTGGCCAGCAGTGTTTTACCGCTGCCAGGTGGTCCAACCAACAAGACCCCTTTCGGTATGCGCGCACCGAGCTGGATGAATTTCTCCGGATTCTTCAGGAACTCCACCACCTCAACCAACTCCTGCTTGGATTCGTCACACCCGGCGACGTCTTGAAAAGTAACCACAGGTGTTTCTGAGGTAATGCGCCGCGCACGGCTGCGACCAAAAGAGAATGCCTGGTCGGCCCCGCTTTGTGCCCTGCGCATGGTAAATAAGAAGAAACCGCCGATGAGCAGTACTGGCAGTAAGTAAATGAGGATACCCGATATTTGCGCCAGAAATGGTACACCTTCAACACGGTAATCAAAACTCGTTAATGCCTTTTGCGAGACACCATAGTCTTTCAGGAGCTGGATGGTGTCCACATTTGGCTCCTTGTTAAGTGTCTCGATAGTTCCATCAGTCTTGGTCACATGTAAAGTCGTGCCGTCTGAGGAAACGCTGATGGATTTGATCTGCTCGGCGTTGATCTCACTCACTAGCACATTAAATGAAGTGTCTACAGTACGAGGCGCGGAGGTGCGCGCAAACGCCATAATGGCATATGCGACAACGAGAGTTATCAGAATTATCGGAATTAAGTTATTTCTAAGACTTTTCGGCATCTTTGCCATCCAGGTGAATCTGTAAGCCCAACCCAACTATTACGCCGTATGTCGTTTATGATGGAAAAACCATAATATCACTTACATCAGGTCATGTCAAAAGGTTATGCTCATGATTAGTATTCAATTAGGTAACATCGGCGTCTTAGATTAGCGTGAGATATCAGGCGTACATATATAAGCGGTGATGACAATACTATAATCCCGTTCACCGCATGCTTACGACTGAACTGGACTACCGGCTTCCGCCCGAGTTAATTGCCCAAACACCTACTGAACCGCGCGATGGATCGCGACTAATGGTCATTGATCGGCAGACCGGCGGCATAACCCACCACTTTTTCCGTGACTTACCCGACATATTAAAACCTGCAGATTTACTCGTTGCCAATGACAGCCGGGTAATTCCGGCACGTTTATGGGGTACCAAACCGACAGGTGGCAAGGTCGAGCTCTTGCTTTTACGTAAATTGGACGACCTTACCTGGCGTGCTCTGGTCGGAGGTCGTAACGTGCGGGAAGTCTGGTTGCCTGTGGGGGGAGCGAAATCATTGCACGTGTCGGTGATGCAGCAGCCCGCAACGGAAGCTGACTGGCTGCTCAGGTTTGAAGAGCCGGTGGACCCGTACCTGGATCAGGTAGGCAGCATGCCGTTGCCACCGTACATCCATGAAGACTTGCAGAACCCCTTGCGCTATCAAACCGTGTACGCTCGCGTGACAGGTTCTGCCGCCGCACCAACAGCTGGTTTGCACTTTACACCTGATCTCATCCAGCACCTGCTACGGAGAGCAGTCGATATGGCTTTCGTGACGCTGCATGTCGGCCTCGATACGTTCAAGCCCATTGACGAGGAGTCAGTCGAAAGCCATCAGATCCATACCGAATGGTGCGAGCTGCCACCCGATACGGCGATGGCTATCGATGCGGCGCGCCGACGCAATGGGCGTGTCATAGGAGTGGGCACAACCAGTGTCAGGGTGTTAGAGTCGGCTGCCCGTGATCTCCAGCCTGGTGCCCCGATGCAGCCCTATTGCGGTTTCACTCAGCTTTACATTACGCCGGGGTTCAGTTACAAGGCTGTCGATGCCATTATTACCAACTTCCATCTGCCCAGGTCCACGCTACTGGCCATGATTGGTGCTTTTATGGGCATGGATCTGTTGCGGACAGCGTACGAAACCGCCATCCAACTGCGATATCGCTTTTACTCTTTTGGTGATGCCATGCTCATCCTGTAAGTATGGGAAGCGAGATGAATCATGTGCAGGATGCGAGGCACGCGTACAATCGAAGGTACGTAGAAACGTAGACCGTCAGTTTTCAATGCGCGATGAGACTCATGGCTATGGCTACTGTGAGGTAACTGATGGATGAACTTATACAATTGGATGAAAAACCGGCCGCTGCAGATATCGTCATGATCGCAGGTTGGCAACAATGGGCTGATGCAGGTGCGGTATCGTCTGAGCTACCCAAGTATTTGATCAAGCAAACCCACGCCCATCTCATCGGGCATATTCAGTCAGACATTTTCTATCTTTTCCAAATCCCAGGCACGCATGGTTTCCTGAGACCTGAGATCAAGATGGAAGACGGTTACCGGGTGTCGCTTACCACACACAAAAATGAGGTTTATTACAGCGGCGACGAGAACAAAGGCATGGTGATCTTCCTGGGAGAGGAACCGCACATTAGTGGAGAGCGATATGCCGAGGTCTTCTTCAATCTAGCCAGAGAATTGGGTGCGCGCCGGGTGGCTGCACTGGGTGGTGTGTATGGCGCTATGCCTTACGATCGTGATCGGGAAGTGTCGTGCTCTTATAGCCTGCCCCGCATGAAAGAGGAGTTAAATGAGTACGCGGTGCGTTTCTCAAACTATGAAGGCGGTACCAGCTTGGGCTCATACCTGGCTGACCGTGCGGAACAGGTTAATCTGGAGTACTTCACGTTCTACGCTTTTGTTCCGGCTTACGATTTCACCCACCTGTCGCAACAACTTCAGGGATTGCGTATTGAGAACGATTTCCGTGCCTGGTACGAAGTGATGCGTCGGCTGAATCATATGTTCCACCTTGGCTTTGACTTGACCGATCTGGAGCGGCAAAGCGAAACGCTCACCGAATCCGTAAAGACCAAGTTGGACGAGTTGCAGGCGAAGGCACCACAGGTAAACATCAAGGCTTACGTCGAAAGCCTGTCCGCCAATTTTGACGAAAAACCCTATATGCCACTCGATGTTTGGGAACGCGGGTTAGGCGACTTGTTTGATGACAAGGAATAATAATGACGACGAACATGGATGCCCACACGACCCGCTCTGAACTGGACCTCATCGATCCGATGGCATTGCGCACCGATCCTGCTCTTGCTACGGCAAGCGTGAATTTCGATGGCGTGCCCATCACGTTCCGCATGGTGAAGCAGGACGACGCACCCATACTGGGTGATTACTTCGTCAGTCTATCGGCTGAAACCATCCGGCGCTATGGGCCACATCCATTTGACCGTTCCACGGCCGAACAGTTGTGTGCCACTACCGACCCAACCCAGACCTTGCGCATGATCGGTACCGTCAGCAATGCCGACGGAGAACGAGTCATTGCCTACATGATCCTGATCCTGGGGGTGCGCGAAGCGGATGTCGAGCGCTACCAGAAGCTAGGCATCTCATTGACTCCAGTTAGCGATTGCACGTTCGCCCCATCGGTTGCCGATGCCTACCAGGGCAAGGGCCTGGGCAGCCTGTTACTGGCAAAACTGAAGCACCTTGCCAGACAGCTTGGTCGCACCCGCATGGTATTGTGGGAGGGCACCCAGGCGACGAACAACCGCGCCATCCGCTTCTACCACAAGAATGGTTTTCGCACTGTTGGCGAGTTCCAGGAACCGCCTGGGTTTAACAACTACGATATGATCCTGGACTTGTAGTCGCCGATAACCAGAGCTATGACCATGGGAGCACATTTCCATTGCGGCGAGGTGCTGAGCCGCCGTAGGCGGATACAGCGCGTGGTAGAAACCGGGCACATCCAGGCTTTTCACCTCATCCATCCATATTGGCCAGAGCATACTAGAGTGATCCCCAGGCAGCACACCGCTTCACTCTTGGTGCTAATACCCGATAACAACTCACTCGTCTTGGAGGGGCTGTCGGTTACTCGCATGGTGGTGGGCAAGGCAGCTGCCAATAATGGCGAGTGTCATGTCCTCACCAACCTGGGCCACCATCAGGATTCCAGACATTTACACCGGCTCGTTAGCTCGGATTAGCCACTACATGAACATATTGAATAAGGAGACACTCAGCTTGGCAAACACGGATCGGTTGAACCAGATCGCTGAGCAGTTTAACCCAGACGGTCCCATTATCAACGTCACGGAATATGGAACAGGAAATGTAAACGACACCTACCTGGTGGTACTGGATGCACCGGGCGAGGGTGGACGTTTTATCATGCAGCGAATCAATCAACATGTCTTCCGGCATCCGGAACTGATCATGTTGAATATGGGTGCTTTAAGCGAGCATGTGGAAGCCCGTCTGGCGCGAGAGCAAGCTGCCACCACACCTGAGCGCAGGTGGGAAACGCCGCGTGTCTACTTTAGCAAGTCGGGCCGTAATTACCATCTGGCTGAAGATGGATCCTTCTGGCGAGCCATGAGCTTTATCGATCACTCGACCGCCTACGCCCGCGTACAGAGCCATCGCCACGCGGCCGAAGCGGGATACGCGCTGGGTCGGTTCCAAAGCCTGATCAGTGACATGCCCCCCAATACGCTGCACGACACACTGGTGGGCTTCCATATCACTCCAAATTATCTGAACCACTATGACGCAGTACTGGCTCGGAGAGATACAACTCCCGCGAGGGCAGCGACAAAGCCTGAGTTCCAGTATTGCATGGGATTTGTGGAACGTCATCGATCACTGGTTCATGTTCTGGAAGATGCCAAAGCCGACGGGCGACTGCCCATCCGCACAATGCATGGCGATCCAAAGATCGACAATATCATGATCGACGACACGACCGGGTGTGCCGTCAGCATCATCGATCTCGATACGGTCAAACCCGGACTGGTACATTACGATATCGGTGACTGTCTCCGATCCTGCTGTAATCCATTGGGCGAGGAGACGGTGGACCTGAATAATGTGCGATTTGACCTGGACTTGTGCCGTGAGATCCTGAGAGGTTACCTGTCCGTCGCACGAGCCTTCTTTAACCCTGCCGATTACGATTACCTGTACGACTCGATCCGCCTGATCACATTTGAGCTCGGCCTTCGCTTTTTCACTGACCATCTGGAAGGGAATGTGTACTTCAAGGCACGCCACCCCGAGCACAACTTGCAGCGTGCGTTCGTACAATTCAAGTTAACCGAGAGTATCGAAGCGCAGGAGCACGAGCTGCGCACCATCATCCGGGACATGAGGTGACACACATGGATAAGGTACGCTGGGGCATTCTAGGCACTGGGAGCATCGCCAATACATTTGCCACCGGGCTGACATTCTTACCCGATGCACAACTGGTGGCTGTGGGTTCACGTAAACTTGAGACGGCGAATACCTTTGCCAATAAATACAATATTCCGCATCGCCATGGCAGTTACGAAGCGCTCGCGTCTGACCCGGACGTGGATGTGATATACGTTTGCACTCCACACCCCATGCACCATGACAATACGCTGCTGTGCTTGCGTGCGCATAAAGCGGTGCTATGCGAAAAGCCTCTCACTATCAATGCCGCCGAAGCGCAGGAGCTGGTGGATACTGCCCGGCATGAACATGTCTTCCTGATGGAAGCAATGTGGACCCGCTTCCTGCCACTCATGGGCAGGTTGCGTGAGATGCTGGCACAGGGGATCATTGGCGATGTTCGAACAGTGATAGCCGACTTTGGCTTTCGGGCTGATTATGACAAACGTGTCCGTCTCTTTAGTCTCGAGCTGGGCGGGGGTGCGTTGTTGGACGTGGGCGTCTACCTTGTCTCATTTGCTTCGATGGTGATGGGTGGGGCCGTGCCATCACACGTCGTCAGCCTGGCAGACACTGGTCTCACGGGCGCAGATGAGCAATCGGCGTATGTCTTGGGCTACCCGCAAGGCCGGTTGGCGATGCTTTATTCTGCGGTTCGTACCGATTCGCCTCACGAAGCACACATCCTGGTGAAAGCGGCAGCATTAGGGTCCATGCACCCTGGTTCCATGCAACGCGCATGACACTCTCGGTTCGCGGGCAGAACGAGCAGATTATCGATATGCCTTATGAGGGAAACGGATTCAACTATGAAGCGGCAGAAGCGATGCGCTGCCTGCGCGACGGCAAAATCGAAAGTCCTGTATTGACGCACGATGAGTCGCTGGCTGTGATGCAGTCGATGGATCGCATCCGCGCTCCCTGGGGACTAAGGTATCCCACGGAGCCATCATAAAAACTGGAGGGTCTACCACGTGCTGGTGGTAGCCCTCACGGTCTACGGCCTGGGTGGATTGTATTGATCGCAGGCATCACCTTTGGCAGTGGGGTCTTTGACAAACCCCATATCGGTATTGACAGCCGAGTAGTTCATGTCCACTACGTGTACTGTAATCTTTGGCGTGGTGGTGCGATATCCGGGCGGCGCAACCGGCAGCACGTAATACACATTAGGCTTCACCGTCACGCCATAGGTCGCGTCACCGCCGACCCAACCGCATACAAACCATGACCCTCCGCCCGTGATTTTGAACCATGCGCTATAAAAGGGAGGTTCGCCTGGGTCTCGTATTCCATTGCCGTTTAGGTCGAGAAAAGCCATGCCGGCGATGCGGCCCAACACCCCGCACCCTCCCGAGACATTTACCTGTCCAGCAGTTCCGCCGTCGATGGATATTTGGACAACACTTCCATCCGGCAAAGCGGTATCCAGGTAGGCGAAATATCGATAGAGCATGTGGTTATTGGGAGAATTGATCTGTACCGTGCTGCTGACT